>NZ_JBPXLK010000013.1:0-152021 GCF_051843015.1 Nocardia sp. JW2 | reverse complement strand
GGCGATCTTCTGGGCGGCGTCTTTGAGGTTGTCGAGGTCGGCGTCGGGGGCGCCGCGTTCGATGTCGTCGAGTTCGGCGCGCTGCAACGTGAAGGGCACCCGGAGTTCCACGAGCGGCTGCACCACGCGCTGGTGTGCCTGCACACCGTCGTCGGGGGAGTCGATCGGGGTGAGCCTGCCGCGGTTGAGCGCCGAGTAGCCGACGCCGTGCGGGCCCGAGACGTCGACGACCCGGCGTCCGGCGATATTGCGCTTGAACGTGCGGGTGGCCTCCTCCTCGATCTCGGCCCAGGCCTCGTCGGTGATCGGCGCGAGTTCGCGATGCAGGTTGTTCATTCGGATACTCCTTCTCATCGAGTTTTCATCGAGCCGATGGCGAGGGCGCCGTCGGAACCCGCTGCGGAGGTATTTGCCCGTTCCACCGGAATTATCTCGGGCAAGGGTCCGGATTCCGCCTCGTCGGCGATGTTCGCGGGCGCGTCGGGCAGATCGTCGAGGAAATCGACGGTCGGGGTGAAGAACAGGGTGCCGGTCACCGCGACGGAGAAGTCGAGGATGCGGTCGTAGGCGGCTTCCTCGGTGCCGAGGAACATGCGCTCGAGCATCCGCTCGGTGACGCTCGGGGTGGCGGCGTAAGCGACGTAGTAGGTGCCGAACTCGCCGTCGGCGACCGAGCCGAAAGGCATGTTGGCGCGGACGATCTGACGTTCGGTGCCGTCCTCGTCGACGATGGTGTTCACCGCCACATGCGAATCGGCGGGCTTCACATCGTCGGGCAATTCGTAGTCGCCGAGCTTGGTGCGCCCGATCACCCGCTCCTGCTCCTCGATCGACAGGGCGTTCCACTGGTCGAGCGGGTGGGTGTACTTCTGCACGATCACGTAACTGCCCCCGGTGAATTCGGGGTCCTCGGCACCGATCAGGGCAGCGGCGGCCGCGGCACCACCCTCGGGGTTCTCCGTGCCGTCGACGAAGCCGAGCAGGTCGCGCTGTTCGAAGTAGCGGAACCCGACCACCTCGTCGACGACCGTCGCCGCGCCACGCAGCCGTTCGGCGATCACCATGCCCAATTCGAAGCACGGGCCCTGGGTTTCGGCGCGGATGTGGAAAAGCAGGTCGCCGGGGGTGGCGGGCGCGCTGTGCACCGGACCGTTGTATCCCGGGAACTCGTGCAGCTCAGCCGGTTTGGGCCCGGCGAACAGGCGGTCCCACGCGGCGGAACCGATCGAGGTGATGCAACTCAGGCCCTCGCCGGGCACCCGGAATCCGACCGATCGCCGTAAACCGTTGATATCGGCGAGCACATCGCGCACCACCGATTCACCGCCCTCGTCGATGGTGAAGACGAGGAAGAGCGCGGCAGGCGACAGTGGATCGAGAATCGGTTGTGGCTCACCCATGGCGTCCAGAGTACGACGCCGTACCGACAGGTACTTATTTGGCGACGGTGAGCAGGAAGGTCACGTCGTCGATGGCTTTGACGCTGTGGCGGGCGCGCGGAACCACGATCAGATCGCCTGCCGAGCCCTTCCACTCGTCGGTGCCCGCGATCAGTACGAGCGTGCCGGTGAGGACCTGGATCGTCGCGTCGCCGGCATTGTCGTGTTCGGCCAGGCTCTGCCCTTCGGCCAGCGCGACGACGGTCTGGCGCAGGGCGTGGGTGTGGCCGCCGATGAGGGTTTGCGAACTCCGACCACTCGTCGAGGTGGCCGCCAGCTTCAACTGTTGACGGGCCACCGCGGTCAGCGATTTCTTGTCCATGGGAACGCGCCTTTCGCAGGCTTCTCGCGGGCAGGTCTTCGCCTGGGAGTATGCCCGACATCACACCCGCGCTCGGGCGTTTTGCCGCGACCGTTAGCGACGTGTTGTCACTGCCGGACGTAGTGCCGAATGCGGTAGCGCAGGCCGTTTTCGGCGGTACGCCACGGGGTATCCGGTGCGTGCCATTCCGCGCCGATGACCGGGGCGAAGGCATCGCCTGCCACCGTGGTGTCGACCTCGGTGACCAGCAGCGTGGTCGCCAGCGGCAGCGCCTGGCGGTAGATCTCGCCACCACCCGCGATCCAGGTGTCGGCGGTGCCGGTCATGGCCAGCGCGTCGGGCAGCGAGGCGGCGCGTTCGGCGCCCTCGGCGGCCCAGTCGGACTGGCGGGTGACGACGATATTGCGTCGACCGGCCAGCGGCCGGAAGGCGGCGGGCAGGGAGTCCCAGGTGCGCCTGCCCATGATCACCGGGTGGCCGGTGGTCGTCTCCCGGAAATTGACCATGTCCTCGGGCAGCCGCCACGGGATGGTGTTGTCGACGCCGATCACACCGTCGTTGGCCTGCGCCCAGATCAGGCCGATCATGCGGTCGCTCACACCGCCACCGGCGCCTTGATGGCCGGGTGGTGCCGGTACCCGGACAGTTCGATGTCGTCGTAGGCGTAGTCGAACAGGCTGGTGGCCGGGCGCAGGTGCAGGGTGGGGAAGGGGTAGGGCTCACGGGTGAGCTGTTCACGCACCTGGTCGACGTGGTTGTCGTAGATGTGCACGTCGCCACCGGTCCAGATGAACTCGCCCGGCTCCAGCTCGGTCTGCTGGGCGACCATCAGGGTGAGCAGCGCGTAGCTGGCGATATTGAACGGCACACCGAGGAACAGGTCGGCGCTGCGCTGGTACAGCTGGCACGACAGCTTGCCGTCGGCGACATAGAACTGGAAGAAGGCGTGGCAGGGGGCGAGCGCCATCTTGTCCAGGTCGGCCACGTTCCACGCCGACACGATCATCCGGCGCGAATCCGGGTCGGTGCGCAAGGTGTGCAGCACCTGGGCGATCTGGTCGATGTGGGTGCCGTCGGGAGTCGGCCAGGAACGCCACTGCACGCCGTACACCGGGCCGAGCTCGCCGTCCGCGTCCGCCCATTCGTCCCAGATGGTGACGCCGTGCTCGCGCAGCCACGACACGTTGGAATCGCCTCGCAGGAACCACAGCAACTCGTAGACGATGGACTTCAGGTGCACCCGCTTGGTGGTGATCAGCGGAAACGCCTCGGCCAGGTCGTAGCGCAGTTGATGGCCGAAGATGCTTCGGGTGCCGGTGCCGGTCCGATCGGCTTTCGGCGTGCCGTGTTCGAGCACGCGCCGGAGCAGATCTTCGTACTGCGTATCAGGGGTGGCCACGCCTGCCGATTCTACTGCTGTGCGCACCTGGCAAGCTCTGCGCGTATGCGCAAGCTCTACGTGATCGGTATCGGTGCCGGCGACCCCGACCAGGTGACGATGCAGGCAGTCAAGGCCATGCGGCGGGCCGAGGCGTTCTTCGTGATCGGCAAGGGCGCCGAAAAGCAGGAACTCGTCGACGTGCGCACCGCGATCCTGCGCGAGTACGTCGACGGCCCGCACCGGGTGCTCGAGATCGCCGACCCGCCACGCGACCGCGCGCCCGCCGACTACACCGGTGTGGTGCAGGACTGGCACGAACGGCGCGCGGTGCTGCTGGAAGAGGCCTTCGAGCAGGTGGACGGCGACGGCGCGATCCTCGTCTGGGGCGATCCGGCCCTCTACGACAGCACCCTGCGCATGGTGGAGCGGGTGCTCGACCGTGGGCGGGTTCGGTTCGATTACGAGGTGATCCCCGGCGTCACCAGCGTCGCGGCACTGGCCGCCGCCCACCGGGTGGTGCTGCATCGCATCGGTGAACCCGTGCACATCACCACCGGGCGCAAACTGCGCGAAGAAGGCCTCGGCCCGGGTTCGACGGTGGTGATGCTCGACGGCGAATGCTCGTTCACCGAGGTGCCCGGCGACGATATCCACATCTGGTGGGGCGCCTATCTCGGTATGCCCGACGAGATATTGATCGAAGGCAATCTGCGCGAGGTGGAGAAATCCATTCTCGAACGTCGTGCGCGAGCGCGCGCCGAAAAGGGCTGGATCATGGACGTCTACCTGTTGCGTTCCGAATAGCTAGACTGACGCTTGTGCCCGAGTTACCCGAGGTAGAGGCGTTGGCGCAGTTCCTCCGGGATCATGCGGTCGGTGCGGTGGTGGGTCGCGTCGACGTGGCCGCGCTGAGTGCGGTGAAGACATTCGATCCGCCGGTGACCGCGCTGTCCGGCCGGGACGTGACCGGTGCGGGCCGATGGGGCAAGTTTCTCGGAATGGATTGTGGTGGGCTGTGGTTGATCACCCACCTGTCACGTGGCGGCTGGTTGCGGTGGGTCGACGAACCGAATCCGTTGCCGCCCAAGCCCGGCGGTAAGAGCCCGCTCGCCCTGCGCGTGCATTTCTTCACTCCCGAAGGCGCGACACCCGCCATCGACCTCACCGAGGCGGGAACCAAGAAACGCCTCGCGGTGTACATAGTGGAGGATCCGCAGTCGGTTCCCGGCATCGCCCGGCTCGGTCCCGACGCGCTCGCGGTGACCGAGGACGAATTCGCGGCCCTGCTCCGGGGCACATCGCAGCGCATCAAGACCGCACTGGTTGATCAGACCCTGCTGGCCGGTATCGGCAATGCCTATTCCGACGAGATACTGCACACCGCACGCATTTCACCGTTCGCGAATACGAAAACGATGCCAGCCGAAACTGTTTCGCAGTTGTACGCGGCGATGCGTTCGGTATTGCTCGATGCCGTCGACCGTTCGACCGGGCAGGACGCGGCCCGGTTGAAGGGGGAGAAGCGATCCGGCATGCGGGTGCACGCCAGGACGGGGCAACCGTGTCCGGTGTGTGGCGACACGGTGCGCGAGGTGTCCTACGCGGAGCGCTCTTTTCAGTACTGCCCGACCTGTCAGACCGGCGGCAAGGTGCTCGCCGACCGGCGGATGTCGCGGTTGCTCAAGTAGTCAGCGGTCCCGCCAGGTTTCCAGCAGCCGTAACCAGAATTCGCTGACCGCGGGAAACGCGGGTACCGCGTGCCACAGGGTGTCCAGGGGTACCCGACCGACCACCGCGATGGTGGCGGCGTGCAATTGCTCGCCCATGTCGGGCCCGACGAAAGTGGCGCCCAGAAGGCGGTTTTCGGCGGTGTCGACGACGATCTTCGCGCGGCCGTGGAAATCGTCGCGCGACAAGGCGGAACCGGCTACCGAGATATCCATTTCGACGGTGTCGACCGCGTACCCGGCCTTGCGGGCTTGCTGCTCGGTCAGGCCGATGGCGGCGAGTTCCGGTGCGGTGTAGACGACTTGGGGAATCTGCTCGTGGTCGGCGCTCGCGGTGTAGCGGCTCTTGTCCAGCGGCGATCCCTGTGCGCGAGCGGCGATGACATCCCCGCACACGCGGGCCTGGTATTTGCCCATATGTGTCAGTGCCGCACGGTGGTTCACATCGCCCACCGCGTACAGCCATTCACCGGGAACATCGCGGACAGTCAGGTGATCGTCGACGTCGAGATAGCCTGCCGACAGGCCGACGGTGCCCAGGCCGAGGTCGTCGGTCGCGGGTGCGCGACCGGCCGCGACGACCAGCTCGTCGGCCTCCAGCTCACCGTTGTCGAGCACCAAGGTGACCGGGCCGCCGTGGATGCGGCCGACCCCGGTGTCGGCGGGGTCGCGGCGCGACACCATCAGCGCCTCGGTGTTCAAGCGAACCTCGACGCCCTTGTCGCGCAGACCTCGCAGCACCAGATCGGCGGCGAAGGGCTCGACCCGTGGCAGCAGCCGGTCACCGCGCACCAGCATGGTTACCTCGGCCGCGCCGAGCTCGATCAGCCAGGTCGCCGCCTCGCACGCGACGACACCGCCGCCGATGATCGCGACCCGGCGCGGTACGACCGTCAGATTGGTGGCGTCGCGCGAGGTCCAGGGCAGGGCATCGCGCAGTCCGGGGGTGTCGGGAATCGCGGCTGTTGTTCCGGTCGCGATCACGACGGCGTGCCTGGCGCGCAGTTCCCGCACCCCCGCGTCGGTGTGCACTTCGACCCGCCGCTCCCCGGCGAGCCTGGCCGCACCGCGGACCGGGTCGATGCGCGCCGATTTCGCCCAGTCGACCTGGGAGGTGTCGTCGCGATGGTGGACGAAGGTGTCGCGGCGGGCGAGCACATCGGCCACCTCGGGGCCGCTGGCCGTCAGCCCGGGCAACCCGGCGGCGAGATCGAGCACGGCACCAGTGCGCAGCAGTGTCTTGCTGGGAATGCACGCCCAGTAGCTGCATTCGCCGCCGAACAGTTCCCGCTCCACGAGCGCGGCGGTGCGGTCGCTGCCCGCGATGGCGTACGCGGCGGCGTTCTCGCCCGCCGGGCCGCCACCGATCACGATGACGTCGTACTCGTCGGTCACTGCAAGTAGCCCTCGACCTCACGGGGCGAGCGCATCTGCGTGTCTTCGGGAGAGGCGTCGGCGCCTGCGCGGGCGCGGCGCTGGCGCAGCAGATCCCAGGCCTGGTCGAGCATCACTTCCAGCTGGGCGAGCTGCTTGCGCTCGCTGACCGGGTCGATCTCGCCCGCCGTCGCCTTGGACCGCAGTTCGTGTTCTTCGTCGACCAGCTGCTTGATCTTGGCCAGGATGTCCTGATCGGTCATGTGCTCACCACTTCGATTCTCGGAGGGGTAGTGCCGGGCGAACCGCGACCCACGCGGGGTCGTGGTCCATGCTACGACCGCCGGGTGACATGGGCGGCGAGACAGTCGGCCGCGATCGGGACGGCCCGGGCCAATTCGGTGCTGGTCAGGGCCGTGTAGCCGAGGGCGACACCGAACCTGTGCGGCGTGGCGAGGTGGTGGCGGGCCAGCCCGTCGAGCAGGACTCCGCGGCTTCGGGCGGCATCGACCGCGGCGGCCTCGGCGGCGGCGTCGGGCAGTTCGACGACCACATGCGACCCGGCATCGTCACCGAGGACCGGCAGGCCCCGGTCGGCGAGCTCACCGACGAGCAGAGCGCGCCGTGGCGGGACCACCCGGCGCAGGCGACGCAGATGCCGGGCGAGGTCGCCGTTGCGGGCGAATTCGGCCAGCACCAGTTGGCCGGCCGGGCTTGGTGAACTGCCGATGCGGGCGCGGTGCGCGAGGACGGCCGCGGTGATGTCGGGACGAGCGACGAGCCAGCCGACACCGAGGGTGGGGGCGATGATCTTGCTCGTGGTGCCGAGGTGGACCACCACGTCCGGGGCCATCGCCGCGAGCAGGGGCAAGGGCGCGGTGTCGTAGCGCAATTCGCCGTCGTAGTCGTCCTCGATGACCAGAGCGCCGGTGCTGCGGGCGAATTCGACCAGTTCCACCCGGCGCCGGGCAGGCATCCGCGCACCCATCGGAAACTGATGTGCCGGTGTGCAATACACGGCGCGAACACCCGGCGGAATGCGGTCGACACACAGTCCGTGCGCGTCGACGGGCACCGGGAGCACCGTCGCCTCCGCGGCCTGGAACGCGCCGACCGCGCGCAGATAGCCGGGGTCTTCGATGGCCACGGTGTCGCCGGGACGGAGCAGGGCCGCGGCGAGTTCGCCGACGGCGGTGCTCGTGCCCGCGGTCGCCAGTACCACCGACGACGCGCCCGCGGCCAGTCCGCGATGCCGGAGCAGATGCTCGGCGACGGCATCGCGATAGCCGGGCTCACCCGCTCGATCCTTGCGAGCCTCGGGTGCGCGGTCACCGGCCGAGCGCCACGCGCGGCGCCAGGCCGCGCGGTCGAGGGCCTCGATGCACGGTGCGCCTGCGGCGAGGTCGAGCAGGGTCGGTGCGTCCGCGATGCCCTTCATCGCGACGGTGCTCGGCGGTGCTGTCGCGGGGGCGGTGCTCAGGTAGGTGCCGGACCCGCGTCGACCGGTGAGCCAGCCCTCGGCGTGCAATTGGTCGTAGGCGGCGGCGATCACGGCCCGGCTCACTCCCAGCCGTTGTGCGAGGGTGCGCGAGGGCGGTAGCCGGTCGCCGACGCGTAGGACGCGGGTGGTCGCGGCGGTGCGCAGGGCATCGGCCACCTGTACCGACAGGGGTTCGGCGGCGGAGCGGTCGAGCGGGATCGGGAAGTCGTCGAGCATCGCCCACCTCTGATTGGACTGTCGTTCCTGCGTCGAATTGGACCTGTGCGAAGGCCAATCGTGCGGCGATGCTCATCTTATGAGCACGCACACCAGAACGCCGCTGTCCCCGACCCCGCGCACCACGGTGACCAGATCCAAGGAACGCGCCCGCAGCGACCGGGCCGAACTGGACGCGGTGCTCGACGCGGGACTGATCTGCCACCTCGGAGTCGTGCTCGGTGGTTCGCCGGTGGTGCTGCCGACCGTGTACGGCCGGGCGGGCGACACGATCTACCTGCACGGTTCCACCGGTGCGGGCAATATGCGCGCCGCCATCGGCACCGACATCAGCATCGCGGTGACTCATGTCGACGGCCTGATCTATGCCCGCTCCGCCATGCACTTCTCGATGAACTACCGGTCGGCGGTGGTGCGCGGGCGGGCCGAACTCGTTACCGACGAGGACGAACGGCTGGAAGCGCTACGGGTGATCGTCGAGCACGCGGCGCCCGGATCCTGGGACCGTGTCCGCCCGCCCAGCCGCAAGGAGATGGCGGCCACGATGGTGCTGGCCCTCGACCTCACCGAGGCGTCGGTGAAAGTCCGGACCGGCGGGCCGAAGGACGACGAGGACGACATCGCCGCAGGCGGGGTGTGGGCCGGGGAGCTCCCACTGCGGCAGGTGTGGGGTGTGCCGGTGCCGTCGGCGGACCTCGAACCGGGGATCGAGGTCCCCGCCGAGGTGGTGGGGCGGGTGGATTCGGCGATGCCGGTCGCGCTGCGGTAGGGAAGGGGTCGACGTTCCGCAGACTGCTGCGGATGGTCGTCGGGCTGGGTGATTCGATCAGTCGCGTAGTGCGGCGATGGAGTCGCGCGATTCGCTCGTCGTGGCACCTCGGTGGGCGGGTGCGCGCTCGGTACAGTCCCGCTTATGCCGTCGAGTCCGCTCAGCGGGGGCGAGCCGCCCGAACAGTTGTCGTGCACCGAGGATCGGGTGGTGGACGCGGCCCTGGCAGTGCTCGACGAGGGCGGGGCGGGTGCGCTCACGGTCGAGGCGGTTGCGGAGCGACTCGGCGTCGACCCGGCCGCGCTGGCTTGCGATCGGAGCGGACTGGAACGGGCCGCCATCGAACGCGTGCTCTCGAACGTGCGGCTCGGGCCGCTCTACGACCGGGGCGTCGAGTGGGTCTCGGCGGTGATCCAGTTGGCGCTGAGTATGCGGTCGCGGCTGTGGGAGCATCCGGCGGTCGCGGTGCTGATGATGTCGGGTCCGCACGACGGTCCGGCGGCGGACGGGCCCGCCGCACGCGATATCGAGGAGGCGTTGTTCGCCTGCTTCGCGCGCGGTGGTCTGCATACGCAGATGCGGGCGCACGGGGTGTACGCGGTGCTCGTCTATGTCCTCGGTTCGACGGCGCTCGATATCGCGGAGACCGACGGAAGACCGCCGCTGCCTGCTGATTCGGAGCGGATCGCGCGGCGGCGCGAGCAGCTCAGGGACCTGGATGTGGATCGCTGGACGCGTACCGCCGCGCATGTGGACGAGATCGCGGCGTGGACCTCCGTCGACCAATTCGTCTGGGGGCTGAGGGTTCTGCTCGTGGGTATGACGGCGAATTGAGTTGCTGCGACCCGGAGGCCATGCGATCTCACCAGGGCTCGGCGGACAACCCGGCCTTCGACAGCACGAGATCCGCTGCAGCGGTGAGTGATTCGCATGTGTCCAAGCTGACGAGCGCCAGGGTGTAGGTGTCGGCCAGACGGGAGAGGTAACCGGAGAGGCGAGTACGTGGAAAATCCGTGATGCCCGGATGGATCGCGCGGGCGGCCACGCGGGTGCATTCGTGCGGGCCGACGGTGCGCAGGGCGTCGGGCATTGTGCCGATATTGGAGCACAGGATGTCGCGCTCACCAGCACCTTTGCTGAGCTTGTACGCCAAGCGATCGGGGAGTACTTGCAGGATTTCCTCGGGCAACCCGGCAGGTGCCGACATGCGGCGTAGATAGGCGTCGCGGGCTTTGACGCGAATCGTCTCCGGGGTGTCGGCGCGATCGATCCGGATCTCGGTCACGGCGAGATCGTTGTCCACGCGTGGTTCGTCGCGGGTGTCCACCGGCAGGCTCGCGGTGATGGTGTCGTCACCGAAGCCGTTCTCCCACAGCATGTTCGCGACCAGGTAGATGAACAGACTGTTCGGCGTACCACTGGTTCCCGCCGCGACGGAATCCCATTGTGCGGCATCGAAAGCCAGCAGAGAGCTGCGGACGGTGCGACCTGGAGACGCCGTGGAAGCGATGGCCTCGGGCGGTCGGGGAACACCGTTGCGCAGTGCGCGCGCGGTCCCGCCGAGCACCGTTGCCCACTGCGTCCGAGCATCGGTCCAGTCCGAACGGGCCTCGTCCGCGGACCGTTCGCGGCACTGGTGTCGTGCGGTGGAGGTGACCGCAGTCGACGCATGTTCTGTAGGTGCGCCGTTCAGCGATCGCAAGGCCAGCGCGACGGCGTGGATCAGTCCGCGTGCGTCGGCAAGGGCGTGCGAACAGGTCAGGGCGACAACGGTTCCGCCGTCTGCCAGAGGTGCCGCCGACAGCCGCCAACCGGGGAAGTACTCGGGATCGAGGTCGGCGCCGAGCGTATCGGCCCACGGCAGGATTTCCTCCGCACGCAGGGGAGCACGGTGGGCGTCGGCCGCGTGGTAGTCGAGCGGGTGGGTTCGGACGGTGGGCCGCCAGGCGCGGCGGGCGCCGGGGACGCGGGCGCGGACGACTCTGCGGCCCAGCGGACCATGACTCAGGTCGTGGTGGATCTGTCGCAGCAGAGCCGGATCCATCGCGTCCGGCGTTCGCCACAGTCCCTGCAGGGCGATCGGCGTGCCCATTCCCCGATGGGTACGCAGGAAGATCTCGTCGACGACGGTCAGGCGGTCCATTACGACGTGGAGGCGGCGCCGTGCCTGCCCGCGCCCGCGGCGAAGCGGGCCGCACCCTCCAGCGCTCCATCGGCGAGAGCCTTGACGCCGTGCGCGAATTCGATGCGCAGCGCCTCGTCCTCGGAATAACCGACCTGGTCGTACACGGATTCGCGGTCGGAACGCAGACAGGTCTGCGGGAGCGCCGCGAGTTGCCCGGCCAACTCCTCGGCCACCCGGCGCGCATCCCCGGTGGGAACCACACGGGTGACCAGTCCCATCTGCAACGCTTCGGGTGCGCTCACCGGCCGACCGGTGAGAATCATGTCCAGCGCCCGCCCCTCGCCGACGATGCGCGGCAGACGTACCGTGCCGCCGTCGATGAGCGGCACACCCCAGCGGCGACAGAACACGCCGAACACGGCGTCCTGTTCGGCCACCCGCAGGTCGCACCACAGTGCCAGCTCGAGCCCACCGGCTACCGCGTGCCCGGACACCGCGGCGATCACCGGTTTGGACAGCCGCATCCTGGTGGGACCCATCGGTCCGTCACCGTCGGGCGTCGCCTGGTTGCTGCGGTCGGTGCCGAGCGATTTCAGATCGGCGCCGGCGCAGAACGTGCCGTGCTCGCCCCACAGCACCGCCACCGAGGCGGTCGGGTCGGCGTCGAACGCGCGGAAAGCCTCGGCCAGGGCGCGGGCCGTCGGCCCGTCGACGGCGTTGCGGGCGTGGGGACGGTTCAGGATCACCGTGGTGACCGGCCCCGCCTTCTCGACACGCACCGAATCGGACGCGGGACCTGAGCTCATAGCTCGACCATACGACGAAACCCACCCTTGTGTGAAGAGGTGAATCAGTGGTTCACTTCTTCGTATGGTGTACCGGAGGACGCCGGCCGTGCAGGCCCGGCTCGACGCGCAACGTGCGCTGATCGTGCAGGGTGCGACGGCTGTGCTCTCGCGCGACGGGTTCGCCGGCTTGTCGATGGCCGCGGTGGCCGCCGAGGCGGGTATCGCCACCGGCACGGTGTACAAGCAGTTCGAGAACAAGGCCGCGCTGGTGTCGGCCGTGTTCGAGAAGGTCGTGGCCCGCGAGGTCGCCGCGGTGCGCGCGGCGGTCGCCGAGGGCGACGTGCTGCAGCGGGTCAGCGCGGCCGTGGAGACCTTCGCCGGGCGGGCGCTCAAGAATCCGCGACTCGCCTACGTATTGCTGGCCGAACCCGTCGACGCCGCCGTCGACGTGCAACGCCTGGAATTCCGCCGCGCCTTCACCGCCTCGTTCGAAGCGGCCATCACGCACGGTATCGCTGAAGGTGCACTGCCACCGCAGGATTCGCACCTGTCGGCCGCCGCGCTCGTCGGCGCCATCGGCGAGGTGCTCGTCGGCCCCCTCGCCACGGCCCCGCCCGCCGAGTCCGTCGTTCCCGAGCTGGTCGCTTTCGCCGTTCGCGCGCTCGGTGCGCGCCCGGAATCGTTGTAGCCCTAAGGAGTTCCGCCGTGATCACCCATGACGTGTTCAATCAGGTACCACCGCTCGTCCCCTTCGACGCCTCGCGCAATCCCGCGCTCATCGAGGGCCTGCACCGGGAAGGTGCGGGCTGGGTCGAGGCCGAGGTACGTGAACTCGGGGCTCTCGCAGGCGGTGTCGCCGCACAGGAATGGGGCAGGCTGGCCAACGAGTACCCGCCGGTGCTGCACACCCACGACCGGTGGGGGCACCGCGTCGACGAGGTCGAGTTCCATCCGCACTGGCACGACCTGATGAATGTGGCGGTCACGCACGGCCTGCACGGCTCGCCGTGGCTCGACGAGCGCCCCGGCGCGCACACCGCCCGCGCGGCCAAGTTCTACACCTGGGGTGTGGCCGACGCCGGGCACATGTGTCCCATCTCGATGACCTACGCGGTGGTGCCCGCGCTGCGTCACAACCCCGAACTCGCCGCCCGCTTCGAGCCGCTGCTCGGCTCGCGCACTTACGATTTCGGATTGCGTGAGCCCTCGACGAAAGCCGGGTTGATCGCGGGCATGTCGATGACCGAGAAGCAGGGCGGCTCGGACGTGCGCGCCAACACCACCACCGCCACACCGCAATCGGACGGGTCGTACCGCATCGTCGGGCACAAGTGGTTCACCTCGGCGCCCATGTCGGACATGTTCCTCACCCTCGCGCAGGCGCCGGGCGGGTTGTCGTGCTTCCTGCTGCCGCGCGTGCTGCCCGACGGCACCCGCAACCCGATCCGGATCCAGCGGCTCAAGGACAAGCTCGGCAACAAGTCGAACGCCTCCTCGGAGATCGAGTACGAGAACGCCACCGGGTGGCTCGTCGGCGCCGAGGGTGCCGGGGTGAAGACGATCATCGAGATGGTCAATATGACCCGCCTCGACTGCGTGATCGGCTCGGCCACCGGCATGCGGGTCGGTGCGGTCACCGCCGTGCATCACGCCAGGCATCGAGAAGCGTTCGGCGCGAAGCTGATCGACCAGCCCGCCATGCGCAATGTGCTGGCCGACCTGATCGTTGAATCCGACGCGGCGACCACCGTGATGATGCGTCTGGCCGGGGCAACCGACCGTGCGGGCAGCGACCCGGCCGAGGCGGCGCTGCGCCGGATCGCGCTGGCCATCACCAAGTACTGGGTGTGCAAGCGGGCGCCCGCGCACGCCGCCGAAGCGCTGGAATGCCTCGGCGGCAACGGGTATGCCGAGGAATCGGGGATGCCGCGCCTGTACCGGGAGGCGCCGCTCATGTCGATCTGGGAGGGGTCGGGCAATGTGGCGGCGCTGGACGCCCTGCGCGCCATGGGGCGTCAGCCGGAGACCGTCGAGGCCTACTTCGCCGAGGTCGGCCTGGCTCGTGGCGCGGACCCGCGGCTCGACGACGCCATCGACCGGGTCGGCAAGGAACTCACCGACCTGTCCGATATCGAGTACCGGGCGCGCCGGGTGGTCGAGTTGATGGCGCTGGTGTTGCAGGGTGCGCAGTTGGTTCGCCACGGTCATCCGGCCGTCGCCGATGCGTTCTGCGCGACCCGGCTGAGCGGCGACTGGGGTATCGCTTACGGCACCTTGCCGGTGGGTGTGGACACCGGTGCGATTCTCGAGCGAGGGTTCGTCGATACGCACTGAGCCGGCTCCGGCCGATCCTTCGCATGGCCGGGCCGGCGGTACCGTGATCGCGTGGCTCGAGCGGACGATATTTTGACAGCGGGGGACCTCGCCGGGCTGGTGCCGGCGCGCGCGGACCGGCTTCTCCTCGGTATCGCGGGCCCGCCGGGCGCCGGTAAATCGACTCTCGCGCAGCGTCTTTGCCACGAGCTGAATCGTCTCGGGCGCAGTGCGGTCGTCGCGCCGATGGACGGTTATCACCTGCGCAACGACGTGCTGCGAGCCAGGGGCGCGCTGGCCCGCAAAGGCGAGCCCGACACCTTCGACGCGGCCGCGTTCGTCACCGGCCTTCGCCTGCTCCGGGAGACACCCGTCGGCGAACCGGTGCCGTGGCCGCTGTTCGATCGGGCCGTCGACGAACCGACCGAGGGCGGTGTGATGGTGCGCGACGAACGCGTAGTGGTCGTCGAGGGGAACTACCTGCTGCTCACCGACGCGCCGGGTTGGGCGCCGGTACACGGACTGCTCGACGAATGCTGGTATCTCGACGCGCCACGGCAGGTGCTCACCGAACGCCTGCTCGACCGGCACGTCGAAGGCGGGCGCACCGAGGATGAGGCGCGGGTGAAAGTGATGGACAGCGACCTGCGCAATGCCGACCTCATCGCCGCCACCCGAAGCCGCGCGGATCGCGTTTTGAGCGCGACGGGCCGTGGCTACGCCCTGGCCTGACCGCCCCCACCCTTTCGCGCCGCCGCACCCCTTCGCGCGGCCACGGCCCTTCGCCACGTAGCCCCCCTTCCCCGCGCGGCACCCTTGTCGGCCGCGGCACGCCGGGCGTGTGTCGCGCGGAAAGCGGCGGGCTCGGCGCAATCATGGACTGATGAAGCGACGAGTCCCCGTGCACGCGGTCCGCAACGGCGCGGCGGCGGTCTGCGCGCTGCTGCTGTACTACAGCGTTCCGGTGGGGTGGGTGTTCGAACTCGACGCGTGGCCGGGGCGGGTCGCCGGGGTCGTCGTATTCGTCGCGAGCGTTGCCGGGCTCGGCTGGCTCGTGTGGCGGCGGATCGAGCACCTGCTCGCGGAGTCGACCGCGGTGGGCGAGCGGGTCGACGGGGTACTGCTCGTGCTGTGCATCGTGTGCGTGGTGTTCGCGCTCGTCTACTACCGCATGCAGCAGCTACACCCGAACCAGTTCACCGGGCTCGAGACCCGGACCGACGCGCTGTATTACACGCTGGTCACCCTCGGGACCATCGGCTACGGCGACATCCACGCCACCGGGCAGGCCGCCCGCATCGTGACCATGGTGCAGATCGTGTTCGACCTGGTGGTGCTCGGCACCCTGCTCGCCATCGTCACCACCAGCGTCACCAGCCGGATCCGCGCCGCGAACGAGGTCAGCGCCGCCGCGCGCGATACCACTCGATGAGCGCGTCGGTCGACGAGTCACCCACCGACTCAGGGTTTTCCGACCCGCTGAGCAACGGCATCAGGGCGAGCGCCTGCTGCTTGCCCAGCTCCACACCCCACTGATCGAAACTGTCGATACCCCAGATGATTCCCTCGACGAACACCTGGTGCTCGTACAGTGCGATCAGCTGACCCATCGTCGACGGTGTGAGCTCCGGCGCCATGATCGTGGTGCTCGGCCGATTGCCGGGCATCACCTTGTGCGGCACCAGCTTCGGATCGGTGCCCTCGGCCGCGATCTCCTCGGCGGTCTTGCCGAACGCGAGCACCTTGGTCTGCGCCAACAGGTTGCTCATCAGGATGTCCTGCATGCTGCCGGTGCCGTCGCGGGTCGGTAGGTCGTCGGTCGACCGGGCGAAACCGACGAAATCGGCCGGAATCAGCCGCGTGCCCTGATGCAGCAGCTGATAGAAGGCGTGCTGGCCGTTGGTACCCGGCTCACCCCAGAAGATCTCACCCGTCGACGACGTGACCGGAGTACCGTCGGCGCGCACCGACTTGCCGTTGGACTCCATCGTCAGCTGCTGCAGATACGCGGGGAACCGCGCCATATCGTTCGAATACGGCAACACCACACGCGATTCCGCGCCGAAGAAATTCGAATACCAGACGCCGAGCATCGCCAGCAGCACCGGACCGTTCGACTCCAACGGTTCCGCCGCGAAATGCCGGTCCACGGCGTGCATTCCGCTGAGGAACTCGCCGAACCGTTCCTTGCCGATGGTCACCATCACCGAGAGACCGATCGCCGAATCCACGGAGTAGCGGCCGCCGACCCAATCCCAGAAACCGAACATGTGCGCGGTGTCGATACCGAAAGCCGCCACCCGCTCCGCGTTCGTCGATACCGCGACGAAATGCTTGGCCACCGCGTCCTCACCGAGCGCCGCGACCAGCCAGCGCCGCGCCGCCGTCGCGTTGGTGAGGGTCTCCAAGGTGGAGAACGTCTTCGACGCGACGATGAACAACGTGCGCGCCGGATCGAGACCCGCCAGCTTGGACACCAGATCGGCCGGGTCGACATTCGACACGAACCGGGCCTCGATCTCCGGATCGGCATAGTGGCGCAACGCGCGATACACCATGTCCGGCCCCAGATCCGAGCCACCGATACCGATATTGACCACCGTGGTGATGCGCTCACCGGTGGCCCCGCGCCACGCACCCGAGCGCACCGAATCGGCGAACTCACCCATCCGGCGCAGCACGTCGTGCACGGCGGCATCGGCGTCGGTGCCGTCGATGTCGAGCTGCTCACCCACCGGCAGACGCAACGCGATGTGCCCCACCGCGCGGTCCTCGGAGGTGTTGATGTGCTTGCCGGAATACATCTCGTCGCGTCGCTGCGGCACCCCGGCCGCGCGCGCGAGATCCACCAGCAGACGCAAGGTTTCGCGGGTCACACGATGTTTGCTGTAGTCGATGTGTAGATCGGCCACCTGCACGGTCAACTCCCGGCCGCGCGCCGGATCCTCGGCGAACAACTGCCGCAGATGCAGAGGTGCGACAGTGCGGTGATTGGTTTGCAGTGCCTGCCAGGCCGCCGACGCGGTGATGTCGCTGCTCACCCGCCCGAGAGTACTGGGTTATCGGAGCGCTGGCGCGCTCGAGTGGTGTTCTTTTCGGGGTGATCGGTCTGGTGTTTGGCCGGAATTCGGACGGGGGGTCGGCATAGGGTGGGGGCATGGTTTCTGAACGGGATGTGATCGAGTTCGTACCAAAGGGTTTGTGGATCGGGTCGGGGCCGGTAGACGCTACCGGCGGGGCCACATTTCCCGTGCACAATCCGGCCGACGGGTCGGTGATCACCGAGGTGGCGGATGCGACGCCCGAGGACGCGATGCGGGCGCTCGACGCGGCGGTGGCGGCCGGGCGGGAGTGGGCGCAGACGCCGTCGCGGGAGCGCGGTGAGATCCTGCGGGCGGTGTTCACCGAGCTCACGGCGCGGGCCGAGGAGTTCGCGTTGCTGATGACGCTCGAGATGGGCAAGGCGCTCGGGGAGAGCCGCAACGAGGTGCGTTACGGCGCCGAGTTCTTCCGGTGGTTCAGCGAGGAAGCGGTGCGGGTGCACGGGCGGTATCTGCACGCGCCGTCGGGCACGGGGCGGATCATGGTCGCCAAGCAACCGGTGGGCCCGTGCCTGGCGATCACGCCGTGGAACTTCCCGCTGGCCATGGGTACCCGCAAGATCGGTCCGGCGCTGGCGGCCGGCTGCACGATGATCGTCAAGCCCGCGTCGGCGACGCCGCTGACCATGCTCGCGCTGGCCCGCCTGTGCAGCGAGGCCGGACTGCCCGACGGTGTGCTGTCGGTCGTCACAACCAGCCGTTCCGGTGCCGTCACGGGCCCGCTGATCGACGATCCGCGCCTGCGCAAGCTCACCTTCACCGGGTCGACCGAGGTGGGTAAGAAGCTGGTCTCGTCGTCGGCGAACCGGCTGCTGCGCACCTCCATGGAACTGGGCGGCAACGCGCCCTTCGTGGTGTTCGACGACGCCGACATCGACAGCGCGGTGGCCGGTGCCATGCAGGCGAAACTGCGCAACGGCGGGGAGGCGTGCACGGCTGCCAACCGGTTCCACGTGCAGCGCGGTGTCGTCGCGGAATTCACCGAGAAGCTGGTGGCGGCGATGACCGAATCGGTGGTGCTCGGGCCGGGGACGGACGCCTCTACGACGCTCGGCCCGCTGGTGAGCGCCGAGCAGCGCGAGACCGTCGCCGAACTCGTCGACGACGCGGTCAGCACCGGCGCGAAGCTGCTGCTCGGCGGGGAGACCCCCGACGGGCCGGGCTGGTTCTACCCGGCCACCGTGCTCGCCGACGTGCCGCCCGCCGCCCGCATCCTGCGCGAGGAGGTGTTCGGTCCCGTCGCGCCGATCGTCGCCTTCGACACCGAGGAGGAGGGCGTCGCCGCCGCCAACGACACGCAATACGGCCTGGTCAGCTACGTCTACACCCGCGACCTGGATCGTGCGCTTCGGGTGTCGGAGGCGATGGAGACCGGGATGGTCGGCGTGAACCGGGGTGTCATCTCCGACCCGGCCGCGCCCTTCGGCGGCGTCAAGGAGTCGGGCTTCGGCCGCGAGGGCGGGACCGAGGGCATCGAGGAATACCTGGACACGAAGTACATCGCCCTCACCTGAGCGAAAAAATAACCGCCCCGGGGATGTTGTCGCACCCGGGGCGGCTTTTCGTGAGCGGCGATCTGGACGACCGCCGCGTGGTTGGAGTGGGCCTAGCGGCCGAGACGTCCGCGACCGAGGCGGAGCAGGAGCATGGCGAGGGTGTGGCCCTCCTGGCCGAGCTCACTGAAGCGTTCGAGCACTTTCATCTCACGGCTGTGCACCAGCCGGGGACCCCCAGAGGCCATCCGGGTGCGCCCGATGATCCGCGAAATTTCGCTCCGGCGTTTGATCGCGGCGAGGATGGTGGCGTCGAGTTCGTCGATTTCGAGGCGAAGCTTCTCGATCTCCGCCTCAGATTTCGGCAGTGCCGCCTCTGACCCGGCGGTTGTAGCAGGGGTGCTCATCATTCATCTCCTCGTGTCAGAACTGGGATCGGTCGATACGGACGTCGTGTTACCGATCTGTTCCTTCACCCTGAAAAACTTTCCGGCTGGGCGCCTGCCGCCACGATATCGGATCGATTGCCGATCCGGACAGGCGAAGCGGCGCTGACCACGCGGCCCAGTCTGCCACGGGTCGGTAGGTATGCAAAACAGTTGTGTTTGTGAATCCGCTGAGAACATTCACACGGGTGGGTACGACACCGGTCGTCGTCGGGTTCACTCGCGGTTTGCCCGCCGGTGGCCGCGCCGACGGCGGTTGGCCGCTTGTCGGTGCCCGCCGGTAGCGTGGACAGACGATGGATATCACGGTCGCTCCCTCCGCAGACGAAACGTCGTCCACCGCGCCGAACACCCCGGTCGCGGCACCAGACAGCACCGCCGCACCGCAGGGTGACGGCGGTGGCGGTGGTGCGGCTCGCAGCGGTCTTGCCGAGGCTGCGGCCCGGCACAGCGCCGAACAGGAACAGCGCCGCAAGGAGCGCGAACAGCGTCGCGCCGAGGAAACCGAGCGGCTGCTCGACGGGCTCAACCCGCAGCAGCGCGCCGCCGTGGTGCACGCCGGTTCGCCGCTGCTGATCGTGGCGGGAGCGGGCTCGGGCAAAACGGCCGTGCTCACCCGTCGCATCGCCTACCTGCTCGCCGCACGCGGAGTGCAGACCGGACAGATCCTGGCCATCACGTTCACCAACAAGGCTGCTGCCGAGATGCGGGAGCGGGTGGCCGGGCTCGTGGGTCCGCGCGCCGCGAGCATGTGGGTGTCGACTTTCCATTCCAGCTGTGTGCGTATTCTCCGTATGCAGGCGGCTTTGCTGCCGGGTCTGAATTCGAATTTCTCCATCTACGATGCCGACGATTCGCGCCGATTGCTCACGATGATCAGCCGCGATTTCGACATCGATACCAAAAAATATTCGGCGCGGTTGCTGTCGACGGCCATCTCCAATTTGAAGAACGAATTGATCGGGCCCGAACAAGCCGCCCGCGACGCCGAGGCCGACGACACCGAACTGCCCGCGCTGGTCGCTCGCGTGTACGGCGAATACCAGAAGCGGCTGCGCGCGGCCAATGCTCTCGATTTCGACGATCTGATCGGTGAGACGGTCGCGCTGCTGCAGAACCACCCGCAGGTGGCCGAGTACTACCGGCGCCGGTTCCGGCACGTCCTCGTCGACGAGTACCAGGACACCAACCACGCCCAGTACGTGCTGGTGCGCGAACTCGTCGGCCACCACGGCGATTCCGGCGACGAGCAGGTGCCGCCCAGCGAGCTGTGCGTCGTCGGCGACGCCGACCAGTCCATCTACGCCTTCCGCGGCGCGACCATCCGCAATATCGAGGAATTCGAACGCGATTTCCCCGATGCCGAAACCATTCTGCTGGAACAGAACTACCGCTCCACCCAGCACATCCTGTCGGCGGCCAACGCCGTGATCGCCCGCAACGAGGGCAGGCGTGAGAAGAAGCTGTGGACCGATTCCGGTGAGGGCGAGCTCATCACCGGCTACGTCGCCGACAACGAACACGACGAGGCGTCGTTCGTCGCGAAGGAAATCGACCGGTTGGTCGACGCGGGCGAGGCCACCTACGGCGATGTGGCGGTGTTCTACCGCACCAACAACAATTCGCGTGCGCTGGAAGAGATCTTCATCCGCATGGGGCTGCCGTACAAGGTGGTCGGCGGTGTCCGCTTCTACGAGCGCAAGGAAGTGCGCGATGTGGTGGCCTACCTGCGCGTGCTGGAGAACCCCGACGACGCCGTGAGCCTGCGCCGCATCCTCAACACCCCGCGCCGTGGCATCGGCGACCGTGCCGAGGCCTGTGTCGCGGTGCACGCCGAGCAGCGCGACATCGGTTTCGCGGCGGCCCTGCGCGACGCGGCCGACGGCAAGGTGGCGCTGCTCAATACCCGTGCGCAGCGGGCCATCGCCGGTTTCCTCGACCTGCTCGACGAGATCCGGGCGGCCGGACAGCGCGCCGACAGCGAGTACCCCGATGTGGGCAATGTGGTCGACGCGGTGCTGGACCGCACCGGTTATCGCGCCGAACTCGAGGCCTCCGACGACCCGCAGGACGGCGCGCGGCTGGACAACCTCAACGAATTGGTCAGCGTCGCCCGCGAATTCAGTTCCGAGGCGTTCAACAACGCCGAGGCCGCACGCGAGGAGGGCCTGCTGCCCGAGGTGGGCGACGGTGAACCCGAACCCGGTTCGCTCGCGGCGTTCCTCGAACGGGTGTCGCTGGTCGCCGATACCGATCAGATCCCGGACGAGGGCTCCGGGGTGGTCACCATGATGACCCTGCACACCGCCAAGGGCCTGGAGTTCCCGGTCGTTTTCGTCACCGGCTGGGAGGACGGGCAGTTCCCGCACATGCGGGCGCTCGGCGATCCGAACGAGCTGGCCGAGGAACGCAGGCTGGCGTACGTGGGCATCACCCGCGCCCGTCAGCGGCTGTACCTGTCGCGAGCCGTGGTCCGGTCGGGCTGGGGACAGCCGGTGTCGAACCCGGAATCGCGGTTCCTGCAGGAGATTCCGCAGCATCTGCTGGATTGGCGCAGGCTCGAACCGGTGGTGTCGCCGGTGCAGCGTGGCCGTAGGCGCGGCGAGGACAGCGGGTTCGACCGGGACTGGACGCGTGGCGACGGCTGGGACCAGCGGCCGGGCGTGCGCGGCGGCACCGGCACCCGCAGGCCGGCCCCCGGCGGTGCGGTGAAGCGCAACAACACCGACCTCGTTCTCGCCGTGGGAGACCGGGTCACCGACGACAAGTACGGCCTGGGCCGAGTGGTCGCCGCCGACGGTGTCGGCCCACTGGCGACCGTCACCATCGACTTCGGCACCGCCGGAAAGATCCGGCTGATTCCCCAATTCAGCCGGACCATCGTCAAGTTGTGAATTGGTGGCCAACCCACTGATCTCGTCAGAACATGGGTAACTCCTCAACCACCTCCCGGCCCTCATGGTCCGACGTGAGCCCGACTGCCAGCAGTCGAGCTCCCGGACGGCACGCCTAATTCGCGGGGAGGCGGGTGGGCAGGAGGTCGGTTAGGGCCTTGTCCAGGGTGGGGTAGCGGAAGGTGAAGCCGGTTTTCGGCAGCACCTCCGAGGTGGCGTGACGGCCGGTGAGACCGAGTGCCGGATCCGAGCGCAGCACAACCGCGCCCACCGACAGGATCGCTTTCGGCGTCGGCGGGGCCGCCGGGCGATGCAGCATTCGGCGCAGCGTCGCCATGAGTTCGGCATTGCGGACCGGGTTCTCGGTGGCGGCCACCAGGATGCCGTCGGGGATGCTCACCTCGGGATCGAGTCCGAGGCAGGCCCGCACGATGCGCAGCCAGTCCTCGATGTGGATCCAGCTGAACCATTGGTCGCCGGGGCCGACCCGTCCGCCGAGCCCGGCCTTTGTGAGCTGGCTCAGGCGTTTGAGCGCCGGGGCGTCCGGGTCGAGCACGATGGATGTGCGCAGGATGGTCCAGTGCGCGGCCTGGGCCGGGTCGAATGCCTGCTCCCACGGCTCGGCGACGCCGGTCATCTGCGGCAGCCCTTCGGGCACGGGTGTTGTTTCCGTGCAGCGCGTTTCGCCCGCGTCCGACCAGATGGCGGTGGTGCTGGCCTGCACCCAATAGTCGACCGGGGTGTCACGGGTGCGGGCGGCGGCGACCAGTGCCGTGGTGGAATCGACCCGGCTGCTGCGCAGTTCGGCGATATTGCGTTCGGTCGGCCTGCAGTCGACGAGTTTGCCCGCCAGGTTGACGACCGCGATCCGGCCGGGTTCGCGGAGTTCGGCGGCCCAGGCACCGACCGAGCGGCCGTCCCATTCGGTCTGCCGGAACGGTATTCCGGGGTTGCGGCGCCGGGTGAGCAGGGTGACGCGCTGACCACGGCAGGTGAGGTCGGCGGCGATCTGCACGCCGAGCGCTCCGGTGCCACCAGCGATCACCACGTTCAAGGCGTCGTCGGCCGGGACGAGGCCGGCGAGCCGGGCCAGGCGCGAGAAGTTCACGCGCGCACCGGTTTCGATGAACGGTCCGGCCGCCGCCCGCATCGCCGCTGCCGACACACCGCTGAAGCGCAGTTCCTGAGTGATCTCTGTTCCGCCCGCGCACGGTTCGAGCCGCCAGGTGAGCACCATGGTCCCGGCGGGTTCGGGCTGCTCGATGGTCAGCTCACGTTCGGGCACAAGAGTTGTCACGGTGAACGGGGCGCCGAACCGCTCGTGCACGCGCGCGGACAGTTTCCCGTTGGGCACATAGTCACCGGTCGCACCGACGGCGACAGGCCCGTGCATCCGCACCGCACGCACACCCGGATTCCATTCCGGCCACTGCGTGAGATCCCCCAGCACCGCCCACACCGATTCCGGTGGCAGGGCAATGAACTGCGTGTACTTCGTCGTACCAGCCATACGAAAACGCTACCCCGCTAACGGGAAAGCGGAACCGTGCTGCTGGTCACCCGTCCTCAGTCGCGCTGGGCGCCCAGACTGATGCCGCGGGTGGCGAGCCAGGGGATGGGGTCGATCTTGTCGGTGCCGTTCTGCCACACCTCGAAGTGCACGTGCGGGCCGGTGGAGAAGCCGCGGTTGCCCATGGTGGCGATCTGGTCGCCTGCCATCACGCGTTCACCCTGCGAGACCGTCGCGGTGTCGATGTGACCGTAGATGGTGACGGTGCCGTCGTCGTGCAGGATGCGCACCCACATGCCGAAACCGGAGGCAGGGCCCGCTTCGATGACGGTGCCGTCGGCGACCGCGTAGATCGGGGTGCCGATCGGACCGGCCACGTCGATGCCGAGGTGCTGCACACCCCAGCGGGCGCCGAACCCGGAGGTGTAGTTACCGGTGGTGAATTTGGCGAACAGGGGCCGCAGTTTGGCGGACTCCTGGGCGGCCAGGTCTTCGGCGAACTTCTGGCCCTTGGCGAGGATGTCGTCGAAGTGGCTCCTGTCGGCCACGGCGGTGGCGTCGAGTACCTGCGGCGACGAGCCGGTGACGTGGTCGGCGACCTCGGTGGTGCTCATCGACTGGGCGGCGATCTCGTGGATCTGGCCCGCGGCTTCGTAGTCGACGCCCGTGTCGGGCTGCTGCGGGGAGGCCATGGCGGCCTGGCCGGCCGCGACGACCGCGCCTGCGGCGACGGCGATGACGGCGGCGCGGCCCTTCAGCGCGGTGGGCGGTGCGGGCACGCGGTGGGCACCGCCACGCCGCTCGGCGCGACGCGGTTCGGGTGCCGGGGTCTCGGGTTCGGCGGGCGCCCAGTCTGTTTCGTAGGTGCCGGAGTCGTAGGAGCCCGACTCGTCGGCGGTCCATTCGTCCTCGGCGGGCGTCCACGAGGCGTTGTCGGACCAGGCGTCGTTTCCGGACCAGGAGTTCTCGGTGTGCCAGGAATCGGTGCTCGGCCAGGCAGGCTGCTGCGGTTGTGGCGCGGCGGCGCGGGGGCTTCGCGGGTGCGAGGTGAACTCGTCGGCGTACCGGTAACGGTGGCCTGAGCTGTTGCGATCTTCAACTGGGAAGGTGGAGCGGTGGTTCATCGGCTACGCCTGACGTTCCTCAAGCTTGTCGTCCTCCTCAGTCCTGACCTGCCAGTCGTGACCTGGTTGTCGTGACCTGGTTGTGACATCGACCGCATTGACGGTAACGAAGCGATTGCAGAGTGGCAAGCGCTGGTCGAGAACCTACACTTGTCTGTGAGATTCGTCACCGTAATGCTGCAGAATAACTCACCGATTCGCGACACTTCGGGTGAGGTCGATCGACGACATAACGTAGTAGATGGCGGGGCGTTCCCCCTTTAGGTGTTCCGACCTGCCACGGCACCGAAAAACTACTCACCAGTAGCCTTGGCCAGCGGTTTTGGTGACCTCCCCGCACCCGTCGTGACCTGCGCCACTTAGGATGAATGTGGTCGTTTAGCCCTCCCCGTGACTAGTTAGAGTCCGACCGACCCGCTAGCTGACCCCTCGAGCGACCTGCAACCAGTCGCTACGGCAAGTCGGGCCGCCAACAAAGACGTTGTCATAGCAACGCAGACGAGACGGTGAGTACATGGATCTCTTCGAATATCAGGCGAAGGAGCTCTTCGTTAAGCACGGAGTGCCTTCGTCCGAGGGTCGTGTTTGCGACACGGCCGAAGAAGCACGCGCCATTGCCGAGGAAATCGGCAAGCCGGTCATGGTCAAGGCGCAGGTCAAGGTAGGCGGTCGCGGCAAGGCGGGTGGCGTGAAGTACGCCGCCACCCCGGAAGACGCGTTCACCCACGCGCAGAACATCCTCGGCCTCGACATCAAGGGCCACATCGTCAAGAAGCTCCTGGTCGCCGAGGCCAAGGACATCGCGGAGGAGTACTACATCTCCTTCCTGCTCGACCGCTCCAACCGCACCTACCTGGCCATGTGTTCGGTCGAGGGCGGCATGGAGATCGAAGAGGTCGCCGAGAAGACCCCCGAGCGTCTGGCCAAGATCCCCGTCGACGCCGTGAAGGGTGTCGACCTGACCTTCGCCCGCGAGATCGCGGAGAAGGGCCACCTGCCCGCCGAGGTGCTCGACGCCGCGGCCGTGACCATCCAGAAGCTGTGGGAGGTCTTCACCAAGGAAGACACCACCCTGGTCGAGGTCAACCCGCTGGTGCGCACCCCGAACGACGAGATCCTCGCCCTCGACGGCAAGGTCACCCTGGACGAGAACGCCGAGTTCCGTCAGCCCGGCCACCTCGAGTTCGCCGACGTCGACGCGACCGACCCGCTCGAGCTCAAGGCCAAGGAGAACGACCTCAACTACGTCAAGCTCGACGGCGAGGTCGGCATCATCGGCAACGGCGCCGGTCTGGTCATGTCGACCCTGGACGTCGTCGCCTACGCGGGCGAGAACCACGGCGGTGTGAAGCCGGCCAACTTCCTCGACATCGGCGGCGGCGCTTCGGCTTCCGTGATGGCCGCGGGTCTTGACGTGATCCTCGGTGACGCGCAGGTCAAGAGCGTGTTCGTCAACGTCTTCGGTGGCATCACCGCGTGCGACGCCGTGGCCAACGGCATCGTGGGCGCGCTCGAGGTGCTCGGTGACGCGGCCACCAAGCCGCTGGTCGTTCGCCTGGACGGCAACAACGTCGAAGAGGGTCGTCGCATCCTCGCCGAGGCCAACCACCCGCTGGTGACGCTGGCCCAGACCATGGACGAGGGCGCCGACAAGGCTGCCGAACTCGCCGCAGCGAAGTAAGGAACAGCGAACATGTCCATCTTCCTGAACAAGGACAACAAGGTCATCGTCCAGGGCATCACCGGCGGCGAGGGCACCAAGCACACCGCGCTGATGCTGAAGGCGGGCACCAACGTCGTCGGCGGTGTCAACGCGCGCAAGGCCGGTACCACGGTCAAGCACACCGACAAAGACGGCAACGAGATCGAGCTGCCCGTGTTCGCTTCGGTGGCCGAGGCCATGGAGAAGACCGGCGCCGACACCTCCATCGCGTTCGTGCCCCCGGCCTTCTCGAAGGACGCCATCATCGAGGCCATCGACGCGGAGATCCCGCTGCTCGTGGTCATCACCGAGGGCATCCCGGTGCAGGACTCCGCCTACGCGTGGGCCTACAACGTCGAAAAGGGCGAGAAGACCCGCATCATCGGCCCGAACTGCCCCGGCATCATCACCCCCGGCGAGGCGCTGGTCGGCATCACCCCGAACAACATCACCGGCAAGGGCCCGATCGGCCTGGTGTCGAAGTCGGGCACGCTGACCTACCAGATGATGTACGAGCTGCGCGATTTCGGTTTCTCCACCGCGATCGGCATCGGCGGCGACCCGGTCATCGGCACCACCCACATCGACGCCATCGAGGCGTTCGAGAAGGACCCCGAGACCAAGATCATCGTGATGATCGGCGAGATCGGTGGCGACGCCGAAGAGCGCGCCGCGGCCTACATCAAGGCCAACGTGACCAAGCCGGTCGTCGGCTACGTCGCGGGCTTCACCGCCCCCGAGGGCAAGACCATGGGCCACGCGGGCGCGATCGTGTCCAGTGGTGGTGGCACCGCGCAGGCCAAGCAGGAAGCGCTCGAGGCAGCGGGTGTGAAGGTCGGCAAGACGCCGTCCGCCACCGCCGCGCTCGCTCGCGAGATCCTGGAGAAGGCGTCCATCGCCTCTGCGTAATCCGCAAATCACACTGTCGAAGGCCGCTTTCAGGTTTAGCCTGGGCGGCCTTCGTCGATTCATCCACAGGCGGTGGTTTATCCACAGCCTGCATCGGTAGGTGATGACCGCGGGCGTGGCGTGCAGTAGCGTCAGGTATCGGATCAGGCACCAGTCAGTTCGACGCGACCGATGCGCACGACTCGACAAGGAGACGACGACATGTCCTACCCGACAGGGGGCTCCGGGTACAACGCACCCGCGACACCCGCCGCGCCCGCGCAGGGCCCGAGCACCGGAGCCGCCGCGGCTGCGTCCGTGGACGACGGTGGCGCCAAGGGGCTGCCCTTCATTCTCACCGCCGCGGGCGCCGGACTCGGCGTTGTCACCTTCCTGCTCGGCTTCGCGCCGTTCATCGGTTTCTCCCTCGGGGCGAAAACCGAGACCAGCAGCATGTTCGATTCCAGTGCGGGCGGTTACGCGGCGCTGATCCTGGCCGCCGCGATCGTGGCCGGTCTGTCGCTGCTGCCCAAGCTGAACAACCTCCCCGTGGCCGTCGCTCTCGCCGCGGCCGGATTCGTGGGCGTCGTGGTGGCGCTCATCAGCATCGAGAGCGCGGAACTGCAGTGGGGCGCCTTCGTCGTCTCGGTCTTCGCGTTCGTCGTCACCGTGTTGCTCGTGGTCGCGCTGCTGTTCCAGCTCGGCATCATCAAGCCGCCTGCGCCCAAGCCCGCGCAGCCGCAGCAGCCGGGTCAGTACGGGCAGTACGGCCAGCAGGGTTACGGGCAGCAGGGATACGGCCAGCCGGGTCAGCAGCAGTCCTTCGGTCAGGGTGGTTACGGCCAGGCCTCGACCGGTGGGCAGTACCCCACGCAGTCGCCCTACGGTCAGCAGAGTTCGCCGTCGATGCCGCAGGCGCAGCAGCCGTCCTACGGTCAGCCGGGTCAGCAGCAGGGTTACGGCCAGCCGCAGCAGCAGTCGCCCTACGGCCAGCAGTACGGCGCCGCGCCGCAGCAGCAGCCCTACGGTGGGGCCCCGCAGGCGCAGCCGCGTCCGGATGAGAGCGCAACCCAGACCTTCGGTGGCCAGCCGACCGGTCAGCCGTTCGGTGCGCCCAATTACGGTGGCGCGCAGCAGGGTTCGGCTCCGCAGCCTGGGCAGAGTCAGCCGTTCGGTGGCGAACAGAACGCCGACCCGGCGGCCGACGCGACCACCGCGTTCCGTCCCAGCGACGACCAGAAGTAGGAAAAACCGACGGCTGGTTGTGGCCCCAGGTTTCGATCGCGAGCCCACAGGTGTGCCTGTGGGCTCGCGGCGCGCCTGACCCGCGCTCGCCGGGGAAGCTGCCACGCTGAATTGGCGTCGGCCATATCGAGCGGAGACACGGCAATTCCGTGCCCGTCTCTTACATTTTGATGTGCTAATTTGTAAGCCATGTCGCAGGTGGTGAAGCGGGCCTACAAGTTCCGCTTCTACCCGTCCGGTGCACAAGCCGCGGAGCTGTCGCGCACGTTCGGATGTGTTCGCCTGGTCTGGAACAGAGCATTGGATGCGCGGCAGCGTCGTTACGCGACGGAGTCGAAGTCGACCACTTATGTGCAAGCGTCCGCTGAACTGACCAAGTGGAAGAGCTTGCCGGAGTTGGCATTCCTCAACGAGGTCTCTTCGGTTCCGCTCCAGCAAGTGCTCCGGCATCAGCAGGCGGCCTTCGCGGCGTTCTACGCCAAGCGCGCCCGCTACCCGAGATTCAAGTCGCGAAAGCGTTCGCGTGCGTCCGCCGAGTACACCCGATCGGGTTTCCGGTGGCGCGGCGGGGAACTGACTCTCGCGAAGATGGCCGAACCGCTCGATATTCGGTGGTCCCGGCAGATGCCAGACGGGGCAGTGCCGTCGACAGTCACCGTTTCGTGTGACAGCGCGGGTCGGTGGTTCGTGTCCTTGTTGGTAGAGGAGACCGTCGCCGCGCTGCCATCCACACCGCAGACAGTCGGCGTCGACGTTGGGTTGACCTGTTTGGCTGTCCTGTCAACGGGGGAGAAGATCGTCAATCCTCGTCACGAGCGTGCCGACCGGCGCAGGCTGGCGAAGGCACAACGCGACCTGGCCCGGAAGATGAAGGGGTCGAACAATCGGGAGAAGGCCCGCCGAAAGGTGGCGCGTATTCATGCCCGGATCACCGACCGGCGTACCGATTTCCTGCACAAGTTGTCCACGAGACTGATTCGCGAGAACCAAGCGGTCGCCATCGAGGACTTGACGGTGCGCAACATGGTCGCCAACCACGCCCTGGCCCGTGCGATTTCGGACGCGAGCTGGCGGCAGCTGCGTTCGATGCTGGAGTACAAAGCGGACTGGTACGGCCGCGAGGTGTTGGTGGTGGATCGCTGGTACCCGTCGACCCGGGTGTGCTCGCATTGCGGTGCATTGCACGCCAGGCTGCCGCTGGACGTTCGCGAGTGGACTTGCCGCTGTGGCGCCGTCCATGATCGGGATGTGAACGCGGCTCGTAACATCCTCGCTGCCGGGCTGGCAGAGAGGTGAAACGCCTGCGGAGTCGGTATAAGTCCGGTCGGGAGTTCTCCCGACCGGCGGCCGATGGTGATGCAGGAATTCCCGCCGTGTACGGCAGGGAGGATGCCAAGAGCTCCCGTAACGCCTCCCGTAACCCCTCCCCCGGGGTCGAGCCGCCCTGGTGGTCGCTGCCACCGGACCGGGCGCGGGCCCTGCTGCTCGTCGCCGCCCGGCCGACGATCTGCGCGCTGACCGCGATGATCGTCGTGGTGCTGCTGGTGATGCTCACCTCGGGCACCGAACTCACCAGTGCGCCGGGCGCGGTCGCGGCGACCTGGCTCGCGGCTCATCAGATTCCGCTCACCGTCGGCCGGACCACCCTCGGTCTGCTGCCGCTGATACCGACCGTCGTGCTGGTGTGGCTGGCCGCCCGCGAATGCGCACGGGCGGTGCCGAACCGGCCGACGCCGGTCGACCTGGGCTGGCTCACCGCCGCCGTACTCGCCGGGCCGCTCGTCATGACCTCGGTGTGCCTGGCCGTTGTGGGTGATGCCGCGGGCGTCACGCCACTCGAACCGCCCGGTGTGGTCACCGCTTTCGGCTGGGTGCTGGTGCTGTACCTGGCCGCGGCCGCCGCCGGGATCTGCGCCCGAGCCTGGGATTCGCTGTGTGCGCTGCTCCCCGCGGAAATCCCGGAGTGGGCGGTACTCGGTGCGCGCGCCGCCCGCCGCACCGTGCTGCGCATGCTCGGCTGCGCGGCGCTGGCGACGGTGATCTCGTTCGGCACGCACCTGTCCCGCGTCGGCGAGACCTATCAGCAGGCACACGATGTGACCGATGTGCTCGGCATGACCCTGCTCTCGCTGCTCTACCTGCCGAACGTGATCGTCGGCGCCGCCGGGATGCTCAGCGGTGCCGCGGTGCAGTTCGGGATCGGATCGGTGGGATTGTTCGGTGTGAGCGCCGGGCAGGTGCCGCCGGTCCCCGCGTTGATCCCGCTGCCCACCGGTCCCGCCGCCGCGTGGTGGCCGGTGCTGCTGCTCGTGCCGCTGGCCGTCGGCGTGCTCGGCGGCGTGGAGCTCGGCCGCACGAGCGACGACCGTCCCGGTGCGCCGTGGGCGACGCTCACCTGTGCCGGCCTGTCGACGCTCACCTTCCTGGTCCTGGCGATCCTGAGCAGCGGTCAGCTCGGCGCCGTCGGTTGGGTGGGGCCCGATCTGTTGATGCTGGTCGTGCTGATGATCACCTGGTTCGGTTTCGGCGGCTTCGTCGGCATGGTCTTCGCCCGCCGCTTCCTCGCACCGGCCGTCGATTACGACGACTACTCCTACGACGAAGACGACGATTACTACTACGAGGACGACGACGAAGACGAGGACGACGACTACGCCGACGATCACGACTACGCGGACGACGACCACGAATACCCCGCCGACCCGGCCGTGGAGGTCGACGCCGAACTCGTCGAGGACATCGACGACGAACCCGAGGTGAGCATCGCCGCCCCCGGCTCGACGACCCCGCCGACCGACGACATCGTCGACGCCGAGGTGGTGGAGCCGGACCTGCCGGAGGGTGACGGGGACACCGGTCGTTAAGCTCGACCCGGCGCATTGTCGATCGCCGCCACCCGACCACACGCAGGAGTAGAGCGCTGACGTCCTCGTTTGCCCAGTGGAAGCCCGCACGGACCCCGGCCACCCTCGTCGTCCTCGCCTCGGGCACCGGCTCGCTGCTCAACGCACTGCTGGCCGCCGCCCGCGAACCCGGTTACCCGGCGAAGATCGTCGCTGTGGGTGTCGACCGGGTATGCCAGGCCACCGAACACGCCGAGGCCGCGGGCGTCGACCACTTCCGGGTCGCGGTCAAGGATTTCGACGACCGAGCCGCCTGGGACCGCGCGCTCACCGACGCGGTCGCCGCGTTCGAACCCGACCTGGTCGTCTCGGCAGGCTTCATGAAGATCGTCGGCCCCGCGTTCCTGGAACGCTTCGGCGGCCGGTTCATCAACACCCATCCCGCGCTGCTGCCGTCGTTTCCCGGCGCGCACGGTGTGCGTGACGCGCTGGCCTACGGCGCCAAGGTCACCGGCTGCACGGTGCACCTGGTCGACGGCGGGGTCGACACGGGCCCGATCCTCGCGCAGGAGGCGGTCGACGTGCTGCCCGGCGACGACGAGGCCGCGCTGCACGAGCGCATCAAGGTTGTCGAGCGACGGTTGCTGGCGCAGGTCATCGCCGCCGTCGCGACGCGAGGCATTGTCTCCGACGGACGAAAGGCAGAGATACCAGATGAGCGAGCACACCGGTGAGTGAACGTAAGGCGATCCGCAGGGCGCTGGTGAGCGTCTACGACAAGACCGGGCTCGTCGAGCTGGCCACCGGACTGCACGCCGCGGGCGTGGAGCTGGTGTCGACCGGTTCGACCGCGGGCAAGATCGCCGAGGCGGGCATTCCGGTCACCCGGGTCGAGGACCTGACCGGTTTCCCGGAGACCCTCGACGGCCGCGTGAAGACGCTGCACCCGCGCGTGCACGCCGGCATCCTGGCCGACACCCGCCGCGCCGAGCACCTCGACCAGCTCACCGAGCTCGGTGTCGAGGCGTTCGAGCTCGTGGTGGTCAACCTCTACCCGTTCACCCAGACCGTGGCCAGCGGCGCCGGTGTGGACGAGTGCGTGGAGCAGATCGACATCGGCGGTCCGTCGATGGTGCGTGCCGCCGCCAAGAACCACCCGTCGGTGGGTGTGGTCGTCGACGTCACCGACTACGACGACGTGCTCGTGGCCGTGAAGTCGGGCGGCTTCACCCTCGCCGAGCGGACCGCGTTGGCCGCCAAGGCTTTCCAGCACACCGCGAACTACGACGTGGCTGTGGCGAGCTGGATGGGCTCGGTCGCCGTGCCCGCCGTGCAGCCCGAGACCGAGCAGTTCCCGAGCTGGGTCGCCGGTTCGTGGGAGCGGGCGGCGGTGCTGCGCTACGGCGAGAACCCGCATCAGGCCGCGGCGCTGTACACCAGCAACGACGGCACCGTCGGCATCGCGCAGGCGCAGCAGTTGCACGGCAAGGAGATGTCGTACAACAACTACACCGACGGTGACGCCGCCTGGCGCGCCGCGTTCGACTTCGACGAGCCCGCCGTGGCGGTCATCAAGCACGCCAACCCGTGTGGCATCGCCGTCGGCGCCGATATCGCCGAGGCCCACCGCAAGGCGCACGCCACCGATCCGGTGAGCGCCTACGGTGGCGTGATCGCCGCCAACCGTGAGGTGAGCGTCGAGATGGCCGAGCAGGTCGCCGAGATCTTCACCGAGGTGATCGTCGCCCCCGGTTACGCGCCGGGTGCCGTCGAGGTGCTGCAGCGCAAGAAGAACGTGCGCGTGCTGGTCGCTGAGCCGCCGCGCCGCAAGGGTGTGGAACTGCGTCCGATCAGCGGCGGTGCGCTGCTGCAGGACCGCGACGTGCTCGACGCCGCGGGTGACGACCCGGCCAACTGGACCCTCGCCGCCGGTGATCCCGCCGATGCCACCACGCTGGCCGACCTCGAATTCGCTTGGCGCGCTTGCCGTGCGGTGAAGTCGAACGCGATCCTGCTGGCCGACGACGGCGCCGCTGTCGGCGTCGGCATGGGGCAGGTGAACCGGGTCGACTCCTGCAAGCTGGCCGTGGAACGCGCGGGGGAGCGGGCCAAGGGTTCGGTCGCCGCCTCGGATGCCTTCTTCCCGTTCTCCGACGGCCCGCAGATCCTGGTGGCCGCGGGCGTGCGCGCCATCGTCCACCCGGGTGGTTCGATCCGCGACAAGGACACCGTGGAACTGTGCAAGGAAGCGGGCGTCACGCTGTACCTGACCGGGGCGCGTCACTTCGCGCACTGAGTTCGCTTGCCCCGCAACGGGTGCCGCGCCGTCACGGTGCGGCACCCGCTGCTGTTTCAGGCCGCGTCGACGACCTGCCGGGAGCCCAGCGGCGCGTCGAGGGTGATCTCCAGCGTGCCGAGGACGGCCTCCATCGTGCACATCCGCCCGACGGCGTCGGCGGGGGTACCGGCACGCAGTGCGACGGTGACCGTGTCGGCCGTTTCGGTGACGACGGCGTCGACGCCGTTGCACTGGGGATTGCCGGTCTGGAAGTCGACCGCGATGGCTGCCTCGCCCACCCGGCGCCACGCGGTGAACGGCAGCGGATGCGGGTCGACCAGGTTCGGGTCGGCGGTGAACGGCCGGCCGACTCCGGGACCGGTGCTTTCCGGGCGGGTGTTCGTCGGTGCCGAGGTGGGTGTGGTGTCCCCGGAACTCGCGCAGGCCGGTGCGAACAGCACGGCCAGGCTCGCGACGAGGGCGAAGCGGCGCGACAGCGGTGTCATGGCGTCCACCCTAGCCACGGCACGAAAACGGCCCCGGAGCACCAGCTCCGGGGCCGTCTGTCACGAGCTCACTTGGTGGTCGTGAACGGCAGCAACGCCATCTCGCGCGCGTTCTTCACCGCGACGGCGACCTGGCGCTGCTGGCGCGGGGTCAGCCCGGTGACGCGGCGGCTACGGATCTTGCCGCGATCGGAGATGAAGGTGCGCAGCAGGTTGACGTCTTTGTAGTCGACGTACTCGATGCCCGCGGCGATCAGCGGGTTCTTCTTCGGCTTGCGGCCCTGCTCGGCGCGTGCCTTCTTGGACGGTGCTCGCTTCACTGCCATGGGATTTTCCTTCTCACGAGATCAGTGGGTGTCTACCAGCTCGATTTGTGGACCCCAGGGAGCTCGCCCCGGTGGGCCATCTCGCGCACACGTACCCGGGAGAGCCCGAACTTCCTGAGATGGCCGCGTGGCCGGCCATCGGCTGCATCCCGATTGCGCAATCGTACCGGACTGGCATCGCGGGGCTGGGCGCGCAGTTCGGCCTGGGCCGCCGCGCGCTCGTCGTCGCCGGTGCCCGGCTTGCGGATGATCTCCTTGAGCTCGGCACGGCGCGCGGCGTAGCGCTCGACGATCACGCGCCGCTGCTCGTTACGGGCGATCTTCGACTTCTTCGCCATCAGCGCTCCTCGCGGAAGTCCACGTGCTTGCGCACGACGGGGTCGTATTTGCGCAGGACCATCCGGTCGGGGTCGTTGCGGCGGTTCTTGCGGGTGACGTAGGTGTAGCCGGTGCCCGCGGTGGACTTGAGTTTGACGATCGGCCGCAGTTCGGTCGATTTCGAGGCCATGGGTGCTCCTAGATCTTGTCGCCGCGAGCGCGGATACGGGCCACTACGGCCTCGATCCCGTCGCGGTCGATGGTCTTGATGCCCTTGGCGGAGACCGTCAGCGTGACGCGGCGGCCCTCGCTGGGCAGGTAGTAGGTCTTGCGCTGGATGTTGGGGTTCCAGCGGCGGTTCGTGCGCCGGTGCGAATGCGAGACGGCTTTTCCGAAGCCGGGCTTGCGTCCGGTGACCTGGCAGTGGGCCGACATGCGACCTCCCTCCACGGTTATGACAACCATTTTCGACAATGCTTATTCCGCACTGTACCGTTGCCCTCGAAGTAAATGAAAATCGTTATCGAAAGGGGTACCGGGTGCGTGACCAGTCCGACCGGAGAACACCCGTGGTGCTGCTGGCCGGTTTCGCCGGACCCGCCATGACCGGCGTCGAGCACATCGCGGCGGTGCTGAGCGAGGATGCGGGCACGGTCGTCGTGCACCACGACCTCGCCGAACTGCGCGAGGGCGTGGTTCGGCGCACGGTGCGCACCGCGGGCAACGTGACGACCACGGTGCTCGAACTGGCGCACGGCTGTGTGTCGTGCACGCTGCGCGCCGATCTGCTGCCGATGCTGTGCACCCTCGCCGCCCGCGAGCCGGTGCGGCGCATCGTGCTCGCCCTCGACCCGGCCATCGAGGCCGAGGCGCTGTGCCACGCGATCGAGACCGTCGAGGTGACCGGTGTCGCCGACCGGGTCGACGGTCCCGCCGCCCGGAATGTGCGCATCGAGGCCGTGCTGACCTGCGTCGACGGCAACCAGTGGCTCGCCGACGCCACGGGTGACGAGGCGCTGGCCGACCGTGGTCTCGCCTCGGCCGACGACGAACGAACCGTCGCCCAGGTGGCAGTCGGCCAGGTCGACTTCGCCGACGCACTCGTGGTGCTCGCCGACGGCGTGGAGCCCCTCGACCGCGAACGCCTCGACGCGGTGCTCACCCGGCTCGCGCCCGGCGCACCGACCGCCTGGCTTCCCGACCTGTCCGGCTTCGACGCCGTGGAGGTGGGCGCGCTGCTCACCCGCGTGCCCGACGATGCCCGGCGCGGCCGCATCTTCGACGCCCACGCACCGCTGCTGCGCGGTCAGCCGCCGCTGAGCACCGACTGCGGTGTGTCGATCATCGAGTTCGCCGCCCGCAGGCCGTTCCATCCGGCCCGGCTGCACGACGCCCTCGACGTGCTGTTCGACGGTGTGGTCACCGCGCGCGGCCGGATCTGGCTGGCCACCCAGCCCGACCAGGTGGTGTGGCTCGAATCGGCCGGCGGTGGGCTGCGCGTCGGCGGGGCGGGCAAGTGGCTGGCCGCGATGACGCCCGAGGAGCAGGCCGAGGTCGATCCCGCGCGGCGCGCGATGGCGGCGCTCGGCTGGGACGACCGGTTCGGCGACCGCGATGTGTCGCTGGTGGTCCTCGCCCACGACGCCGACCCCGCCGAGATCCGGCACGCCCTGCACTGGGCGCTGGTGGAGGACGACGAACTGCTGCTCGTCGATCGCGCCCCCGAGCGGGTCGCGCGGTGGGAGGACCCCTTCGGCGAATGGCACGAAGACCCGTGCGCCGACCCCGCCGAGGCTCCGGCCGCGGCGAGCGAGCACACCAACCCGAGAGGAGAAACGGCATGAAAGCGGGCATCCACCCCGAGTACCACCCGGTCGTGTTCGAGGACGCGAACACCGGCAAGAAGTTCCTGACGAGGTCCACGGCCACCAGTGACCGGACCGTCGAGTGGGAGGACGGGAACACCTACCCGCTGCTCACCGTCGACGTGACATCGGATTCGCACCCGTTCTGGACCGGCACCGCGCGCAATCTCGACACCCAGGGCCGGGTGGAGAAGTTCGAGCGCCGCTACGGCAAGCGTTCGCGCCCGGGCAAGGAGGGCTGAGGCATGGCGGTTCCCAAGCGCAGGATGTCGCGCTCGAACACCAGGAGCAGGCGTTCGCAGTGGAAGGCCGAGGCGCCGCAACTCGTCCCGGTGACCGTGGCGGGTGTCGAATATCGGGTGCCACGTCGTATCGTTGGTGCCGTACGGAAGGGCATGATCGATCCCGCGCGGATCTCCTGACCTTTCCGAGGTGTTCGAGAGCCGGTTCGGAGGGGACAACCCGAAGCGGGGTATCGGACAAAATGCAACGGCCTGCCGGGGTGTGAACCCCGACAGGCCGTTGCCATGTCAGCCGGTTACTTCTCAGCCTTCTTGCTCGGCGAGGGCGACCAGTGCGACGGCGAGCTTGATGTACTTGTTGGTGCCGAGGTCGGCGATGGTCTTGATCTTCAGCGCATCGAGCAGCTGCTGATCGACGCCTGCGGCAAGCCCCGCGAGGGCCGACGGCGGCGCGGACAGGATTTCCTTCAGCGTCTTGTTCTCGTATTCCTTGTCGAGAACTTTGTCGAGCACCACGTTGACGGCCATGCGAACTCCTTCGAACGAACCTTGGATGTGCCGGGCGAGACGAAAGCGCCCTGCGGGGACGATAACCCGCCCGAGGCCCGGATGTGGGCCTAACGCACCGTCTGCCGTGTGAGCTGGGAAGCCTGGTGTCCAGGGGGCTTACTGGGCACTTGTAATGCCTGGTCAGGGGCTTGTCCGGGAGGTGGGGGCAATCGCCCGGTTACCGTTGTGACGCATGCCACGTGGACTTGCCGCTAGAGAAAGCTTGCCGACCGATTGCTGAACGCCCAGATACCAACTCGGGGTTTGTTTTTCGGCACAGTAAAATTCCTGAATCACTGATGCGTAGTCCTGCACGGGTATGTACTCTCGTGCGGGAGGGCGGGTTCTCCTACCAAGGAGAACCCGCTCATCGCCACTTCAGGGGCGGTTTTCGCCCGAATCCACCACCGCCGGGCCGCATTCGGGCAGCGGGGCGGAAGACGGTAAAGATTCCGGCAAACCGGACGTTAGCCAGTTATCGCGCACCGACGGTTTCGGCCTTCTCGGCGGCCTCGATGGCCTCGCGCCGATCGGGTGCCACCAGGATCGCCGTGATGGGCACAGTGAGGCCGAGTGAACCGAGCACGAACATCGGGAACACCAGGTCGAACAGCTGCAGTCCGTCGGGTGTGCGAGCGCCGGAGTTCACGTCGAATTCCAGCGCGCCGACCGCCGTGTAGTACAGCGCCGCGACACCGACGGCGAACAGCAGTGACAACACCACGCGCAGGGCGATCAACCGCACCGTCTGACCGGCCCACAGCACGCCCGTGCACAGCGCCATCGACATCAGCAGTACGAGCCCGATGAGGCCGAGCGACTCCGTCACGGTGCCCTGCACCGCGAGCGCGTCCAGGGTGAGATAGGTCGACAGGCCGACACCCAGCCCCATCGTCAGCCCGCCGATCACGAGCCGAGGCAGATCGAGACGCCGCCCGCCGATCAGGAATCCGGCGAACACGGCGATCACCGCGATGGCGGCCGAGGCCGTGCCGAGGGCCAGGTTGTAGCGCACCGCGCTGCCCTCGACGTGAATGCCGAGCAGCGCGACCGAATTCGCCAGCCACAGGCCGACGCCACCGAGCGAGACGGCGGCCATCGTGAGCCACACGATGCGGAACCGCACCGAGTACTTGGCGTGGCGCACACACGCGAACGCCACGACCGCGCCGACGGCCGACAGATCGAAAGCCAGCCACGCCACGCCCGTACCGCGACCGAACACCTCCGCTCCGGTCGCGAGCAGATCAACCACGCCTGCCAGCTCCCTCGAATTGCTGCGGCTCGAGTTGGGCGATGGCGTATTCGGTCACCGCCGCCAGCGCCTGACGCACCTCGACGGCGTTGCGAGCGTCGATGTCGACGATGGGGATGCCCTCACGCACCGACAGCGCTTCGCGCAGTTCGGCGATCGGGAAACGCGGGGCGTTCGGGAAACGGTTGACCGCGATCAGGAACGGCAGCCCGCGCGCCTCGAAGAAGTCGACGGCGGCGAAGCTGTCTTCCAGCCTGCGGGTGTCGATCAGCACCACCGCGCCGATGGCACCGCGGATCAGGTCGTCCCACATGAACCAGAACCGCTTCTGGCCGGGCGTGCCGAACAGATACAGCACCAGGTTGCCCGGCAGCACGATGCGGCCGAAGTCCATCGCGACGGTGGTGGTCTCCTTCTCCGGCGTCTCGGCGAGATCGTCGATGCCGTCGGAGAAATGGGTCACCATCGCTTCGGTGCGCAGCGGAACGATCTCCGACACCGAGCCGACGAAGGTCGTCTTCCCGGCGCCGAAACCGCCCGCCACCACGATCTTCGTCGAGGCGACCCGTTGCTCGGGTGCCTGCTGGCGCGGTGCGCCCTCAGAGGCCACGGAGTCCACGCAAAGTCCTCTCCATCAGTGATCGGCGTTCGTCGTAGCTCGCCTGCTCGGTCAGCGTCGAGTGCACTCGAAGTATCCCGCCCACAACGAGATCGCCGATCATCACCCGGACCATACCCAGTGGGCGTGACAGGTATGCCGCGATCTCGGCGACCGAGAGGCGATGTGTGGCAAGGCGCACTATCTCACTTCGTAGATCGCCTGCGGGCCATTCCAGGTGTGCGGTATAGGAAACCGTCTCCACGACCGCCTCCAAGGGCAGCGCGATCGCGGGTTCGGTGCGGCCTGCGGTCAGGGCATAGGGCCTGACGCGTGTGGTCGGCCGGATTTCGGATCCGTACGGGCTCGACATCTCACCTCAGCCGGCGGAGCGGGCGGTGGCGGTGACCGCCGAGCCCACCCGGTCGACGAGCAGTGCCATCTCGTAGCCGATACGGCCGATGTCATGGCTCTTGTTGGCCAGAACCGCCAGGTGCGAACCGTTTCCGACGCTCATCACCAGCAGGTAGCCGCGCTGCATCTCGACGATCGACTGCATCACCTTGCCGCCGTCGAACAGCTGCGCCGCACCGGTGGACAGGCTCGCCAGGCCCGCGGTCACCGCCGCGAGTTGTTCGGCGCGGTCGGCGGGTAGATGCGGGCTGGTCGCCTGCAGCAACCCGTCGGCCGAGACCAGCACCGCGTGCGAGACGCCGGGCACGTCCCGGGTGAAGCGGGCGACCAGCCAGTTCAGATTCTCGTCTGTGGGGTGCGCGTTGCTCATTCGAGGCCTCCGTCGTTGTACTGGATCTCGGCACGGCCACTGCGGACGCCGCTGAGATGTCGGGTCAAGTTGTTGCGGATCTCCTCGGGATCGCGGGCGCCCGCTTCCTCGGCTGGTGCCAGTCCGCCGGGCACCAGCTGTGCGCCCGGTTTACGGATCGGCAGTCCACCGGAGGTGCGTGCGGAGGTCGGTGGCTTGTCCGCACTGGCCGCCGCCGTCCATCCCGCGTCGCCGGGGGAGCTCCATGATGCCCCGTTCGACGCGGATTCGCTTGCGGCTGTGGAAGGTTCGACGAGCCACTCGGAAACCATGCGCTGATAGATCGGCGTCGGCGCCTCACCGTTGACCGGCTGCAACCTGGTCGAGGAGGTGGGCACGGGGTCGGCAGCGGAGTCCTCGACGGGCTCGGCCGGCTCGGGTGGTGCTTCGTCGAGCGGGTGCAGGCGCGCGGGGGAATCCTGTCGCTGCTCGTCGACCGGTTGCACGACGGCGGACGGGTTCTCCGCGGACCGGTCGGTGTCCGAGCCGCTGCCGTCGAGCGAGTGGAGGCCGGTCGGCTGGGCCGTGTCCGGGCCGGAGCTCGAGCCGCTGTCGAGCCGGTGGAGATCGGCCGAGGGCGCCGGATCGCGGCGATCGTCGAGTGATCCCGAGTGGGATCGCTGTGTCGCGTCGTCGGTGTCGGCGCGGCTGCCGCCCGATCGTTGCGGGAGGGCCGACGGTGTCGCGTCGGCCGGGTCGCGGCGACCCTCGGAAGGTCGCGGGTCGGGCGAGGCCGGGCCGCTGTCGAGCGAGCGCGGGTCGGCCGAATCGGTGCGAGCGCCGCCGAGCGGTTGCAGGCGCACGGGAGCGGCCGGGTTCTGTGCCTGACGCCCGTTCGAATCGTGCTGGGGCGCTTCGTCGGAGCGGTTGCGGGTCGGTAGGGGCCAGGCGGCCGCTGGCTGCCCCGTGGTCGGCCGCACCGGCGGCGGGACCTGCCAGGACGCGGACGGGGTGCGCTGGGGAAGCCCGGTGGACTCGGTCTTCGGCTCGGGTAGGTCCTCGACCGGGTGCTCGGCCCACAGCCCGCTCGGCGTCTCCTCGACCGGCTCGGATTCCGGCGCTGCCGACGGAACCCGTTGCGGCAGGCCTGCCTTGGTGAGCGGCGCGCGGTATTCGCTGGCGTCGTAGGCGCCGGTTGTCGAACCGTATTGCGGCGGTACCAGCGGGTTCGCCACCGGGATCAGCGGGTTCGGTGTGCCGACCGGCATGATCGGATTGGGTCCGGTGATGTCGGCGGCGGTGAGGCCCGACGGGACAAGCGGATTCGGTCCGGTCGACACCAGCGGGTTGGGCCCGGTGGCCGGACCCGAGGAGGGCGGCGGGGGAGCGACGAGCGCACTGGGCAGATGCACGCTCGCGGTGATCCCCGGCTGCGGCGCCGAACCGTTGGTGCGGCGCAGGCTCACGGTGATGGTGTGCCGCTTGGCGAGCCTGCCGACCACGAAAAGACCCATCCGGCGGGCGGTTTCGATGGTCACCTCACCACCGGAGGCGAGTCGCTCGTTGGTGGTGCGCAGATCGTCGGCCGACATGCCGAGGCCGCGGTCGGTGATCTCGATCAGGTACCCGCCGTCGACGGCCCGGCCCACGATCACCGCCACCGAGGTGCTCGGCGGCGAGTAGCGCAGCGCGTTGTCGATGAGCTCGGCGAGCAGGTGCTCGATGTCGACGGCCGACTCACCGGCGACCACGCCGTCGGGCACGTTCCCGATCTCGACACGCTGGTAGTCCTCCACCTGCGACACCGCGCTCCAGAGCATGTCCGACAGCGGGACCGGCGGCAGATGACCACGGCGCAGGGCGGTACCGGCGAGCACGAGCAGGTTGTCGCCGTTGCGGCGCATGCGGGTGGCGAGGTGGTCGAGGCGGAACAGGGTCTGCAGGCGTGAGGGGTTGTCCTCGTCGTGCTCGAGTTCCTCGATGAGCGCGAGCTGCTGCTCGACCAGCGACTGGCTGCGCCGCGACAGCGTCTCGAACATGTTGCCGATCTGCAGGCGCAGTCGCGCCTGGTCGGCGGCCAGGTTGAGGGCCTGCTCGTGCATCTCGTCGACGGCGCGGGCGAGCTGACCGATCTCGTCGGTGGAGTGCACGCCCACCGGCGCGATCTCCGGGGTCGCGCCGCCGCTGCGCACCACGGCGAGCTCGTCGGGCAGCTTCACGTGCGCCACCTCGAGCGCGTCGCGGCGCAGCCTGCGCACCGGCACGACCAGCGTGCGCGCCACCGCGAGCGCCAGCGCCAGACCGGAGAGCAGCATGCCGAGCACCAGGGTGGCCTCACGCAGCGCGGCGGTCTGGGCGGTCGAGGTGTTGAGGTCGAGGGTCTTGTCGATCTCGTCGAGCAGACCGGAGATGGTCGCCGCGTAGGTATCGGCGCTGACCTGCAGGGTGTTGAGCACCGCCGCGTTGGTCGTCGGGTCGCCGTTGTTCTGGCTGAACACGCTGATCCTGGTCTGGACCGCGTCGAGCAGCGAGGCCATGCTGCCCGCGTTGCCGGGCAGGATCATCGCGTAGGTCTTGATCATGGTCTGCTCGGAACCGAGTTCGACCAGCATCCGCGCGCGAGCGCTCTGGCTCGTTCCCGCGTCGGGCGACACGACGAGCGTGCGTTCCCGGGTGAGCACCCGCCGCGCCTGGTGCAGCGCGGTGAGCTGCAGGAAGTAGCGCTGCACGACATAGTCCTCGACCACGGGGGTCTTGGCGAGGGCGTTGCCGATGCGTTCACCGATCTCGTCGGTCTGTTCGCCGACCATCGCGGGCGAGCCGCTGCGCACCGTATTGCGCAGTGTGGCGCCGGTGGTGGTCGCGGCGGTGAGTTCGTCGGCGACTGCCCGGTCGATGCTTGCCATGCGCAGCGCGCTCTGCACCTCGGCGAGGGCTTGGTCGTAGGTGGTGAGCGCGGCGTCGGTCTGTGGGTCGGCGATCGCACCCCAGTTGGCGGTCGCGGCGACGGCGAGTTGTTCGGTGGCGGTGGCGAATTTGACGACGGGCCGGATGACGGCGGCCTGTTCGGTCGCCGCACCGAGTTGGGTCATGGTCTCTAGTTCGGCATTGATGCGCAGCACGGCGAACGTGGTCGCGAGCATCACCGGCAGCACGAGAACCACACCGACCTTGCGCGTTACCGACCAGTTCGACAGGCTGAATTGCCAGGAGCGCGATGCAGGTTCCATCCGCGTGCGTTGCCTCTGCTTCCACGTGTGACCCCGGCCCGCGCGGGGGAGGTCGCGGACCGATGCGAGCGCAGAACCAACTGAAGGTCTTCTTTTATCGCAGGAAAGATACCGTGCCGGGTGGTCAACGGCAATCCGGGCAGGACAGCCCGAAATCGCCGAATATGTGCTGACGCAACGCCGACCACCGCCACCCTCTCAGTACGTTCTCAGTCGCTAACGGCAAACTGAGCACATGCGCATTCTGGTTGTCGACGACGATCGTGCGGTGCGGGAATCACTGCGCCGATCACTGAGCTTCAACGGCTACACCGTCGACCTGGCCGTCGACGGCATGGACGCTTTGGAGAAAGTCACAACAGCCAGGCCCGATGCGCTCGTTCTCGATGTGATGATGCCCCGTCTGGACGGCCTCGAAGTGTGCCGCAGGCTGCGCAGTACCGGCGATGATCTGCCGATTCTCGTTTTGACCGCGCGCGATTCGGTCTCCGAACGCGTGGCCGGGCTCGATGCGGGCGCCGACGATTATTTGCCGAAGCCTTTCGCGCTGGAGGAATTGCTCGCGCGTTTACGCGCTTTGCTGCGCAGGCGGGCGCCCGATCTCGGCGAAGCATCCGAAGCGATGGTGTTCGCTGATCTGTCGCTGGACCCGGTCACTCGCGAAGTTTCGCGCGGCGAACGTTCGATCAGCTTGACTCGTACCGAGTTCTCGCTGCTGGAGATGTTGATGGCCAATCCGCGCCGGGTGCTCACCAGGGGGCGGATCCTGGAAGAGGTGTGGGGTTACGACTTTCCCACCTCCGGCAACGCGCTCGAGGTCTACATCGGCTATTTGCGGCGCAAAACCGAGGCCGACGGCGAGGAACGCTTGATCCACACCGTGCGCGGCGTCGGGTACGTGCTGCGCGAGACCCCTCCCTAGGCCGCGGGCATGGCACACAAGGAACCGGTGGTCGCCGGGCTCGGCCGTCCGCTCGACCCCGGCGAGATGCGCCCACCGATGCCGCTCACGCGCTCGGTGTCGCTGCGCTGGCGGGTCACCCTGCTGGCCGCCTCGGTGGTGCTGATCGCGGTGGCCGTCACCTCGATCGCGGCCTACGCCATGGTCGCGCGCGCCCTCTACGCCGACGTCGACGCGCAGCTCGAGGCGCGGGCGGCGACCATGATCAACAACAATTTCGAGTCGATCGGGTTCCAGTCGATCGTGCTCGCCGGGTTGTACTCCAACGAGGTCGGCGTCGCGCTGATCTATGCCGATCACAAGCCGTATATGCCGCCGCAGCAGACGATTCCGCCGGTCGGCGCCCAGGAACTGGCGGTGGCCGACGGCAAGCTGAACTCCTCGCTGCGCACCGTCGGTGACCAGCGCGTCCTCGCGGCGCGCACGCACAGCGGCGCCACCCTCATCATCTCCCAGAAGCTCTACCGCACCCGCGAGGTGCTCGACCGGCTGGCCTGGCTGCTGTTCGTCGTCGGCGCCTGCGGTGTGGTGCTCGCCGCCGCGGCCGGTACCGCCGTCGGCCGCACCGGTCTTCGCCCGATCGCGCGCCTGACCGCCGCGACCGAGCGGGTCGCGCGCACCGACGACCTCACCCCGATCCCGGTCACCGGCGACGACGAATTGGCAAGGCTCACCGAGAGTTTCAACACCATGCTGCGCGCCCTGGCCGAGTCTAGGGACCGGCAGCGCCGTCTCGTCGCCGACGCCGGACACGAGCTGCGCACCCCGCTCACCTCGCTGCGCACCAATATGGAACTGCTCATCGCCTCGAGCAGGCCGGGTGCGCCACGGGTGCCCGACGAGGACATGGTGGAGCTGCGAGCCGACGTGGTCGCCCAGATCGAGGAGCTGTCCACGCTCGTCGGCGACCTCGTCGACCTGGCCCGCGAGGACGCCCCGGAAACCGTCTACGAGCGGGTGGATCTCGGCGAAGTGGCCGAGCGGGCGCTGGAACGCGCGCGGCGGCGGCGCGCGGGCATCACCTTCGTCGCCGACCTGCGCCCGTGGTTCGTCTACGGCCACGAGGCAGGCTTGGAACGCGCGGTGCTCAATGTGCTCGACAACGCGGCCAAGTGGAGCCCGCCCGACGCGGTCGTGCGGATCACCATGCGCCCCGCGGGCCCGGGACTGCTGGAACTCGCCGTCGCCGACGCGGGCCCCGGCATTCCGCCGGGCGAACGCGAGCTGGTGTTCGAACGCTTCTACCGGACCACCGCGTCCAGGTCGATGCCCGGTTCCGGGCTCGGGCTCGCGATCGTGAAACAGGTGGTGACCAAGCACGGCGGAACCATCGCCATCGACACCTCCGACCGGGGTGGCGCCCTGGTTCGCATCGTCCTGCCCGGTGAGGCGGCGCCCGTGGCAGTGGAACCGGACGAGGCGTCGTGAACCGAGTCTCGGGCAACTGACGGGCCGGTCTCAGGCGCTTCTCAGTAGCCGTCGCCAAGCTTGTCGGCAAGCGTGAGAGAAGGTGACCATGAACGACGATCCCCAGCAGCGGCCCGCCGACCACCCCCTCGGCGGCCACGGCCCGGGACAGGCGGATCACCCCGCCACCGTGCCGGGTAGCCACCCGTATGGGCCCGCGCAGCACGGCTACGGACCCCAGCCGTACCCCCAGCAGCCCTACACCGCCCCGCCCGCGGCCCCGCGAAAGCCGCTGCGGCTCGGGTTGATCGCCGGAGCCACCGCGCTGGCGCTGGTGAGCGGCGGCGTCGGCGGCGTGGTCGGCGTGCTCGCCGCCGACTCCGATCCGGCGCCGGTGACCAACGCGCTCGAGGCGCCACGACCCGAGGTGAACAACGCCGCCAACGCGCCCGCCGGGTCGACCCAGGCGGTGGCGCAGCGGGTGCTGCCCAGCGTGGTGATGATCAAGGTCGCGGGCACCCGCGCCTCCGGTGAGGGATCGGGGGTCGTGCTGTCCTCGGACGGGCTGATCCTGACCAACAACCACGTCGCCGCGGGTGCCGGCTCGGGGGCGAAGATGGAGGTGGTGTTCAGCGACGGCAGCACCGCGCCCGCCACCATGATCGGCGCCGATCCGGTGTCCGACCTGGCCGTCATCAAGGCCGACAAGACCGGCCTCACCCCGATCGAACTGGGTACCTCCGACGGACTCGCGGTGGGCCAGCCGGTGATCGCGATCGGGTCGCCGCTCGGCCTGGCAGGCACCGTCACCACGGGCATCGTCTCGGCGCTCAACCGGCCCGTCTCGACCAGCGGTGAGGGCACACCGAGCCAGGTGAACCCGGTCATCGACGCGATCCAGACCGACGCCGCGATCAACCCGGGCAACTCCGGCGGCGCGCTCGTCGACGGCCAGGGCAAGCTCATCGGCATCAACACCGCCATCGCCAGCCTCGGCGGCGAGATGTCGGGCGCGCAGAGCGGATCCATCGGCCTCGGCTTCGCCATCCCGGTCGACCAGGCGCGCCGCGTGGCCGACGAACTCATCAAGACCGGCAAGGCCACCTACGCCCAGATCGGGATCAAACTGCGTCCGCTCGACACGGCCGCCCGGGTGCTCGAGGCGACCCCGGACGGGCCCGCCGCCAAGGCCGGCATCCCCGCGGGCGCGATCATCACCCGCCTCGACGACCGGCCCATCGATTCCGGCGACGCGCTGATCGCCGCCGTCCGTTCCCGCCAGCCAGGAGACACCGTGAAGATCACCTACACCGACGAACAGGGCGGAAACGCCAAGACCGTGGACGTCACGCTCACGGCCGCCGCGGCGGAGAGCGGCCGATGATGCGATCGAACGCGGCACTGTCGTGCGTAGGCGCTACGGTGATGACCATGGACATCGATGCTCCCGTGGCAGGGCGGGCACTTGTAGTGGTCGTCGACGACCGGACGGCGCACGGCGGCGTCGACTCGCTCGGCCCGCTCGTCACCGAATTGCTCAACGAAGCGGGCTTCCTGGTCGACGCCTCGGTGACCGTGCAGGCCGACGAGGTCGAGATCCGCAACGCGCTCAACACCGCCGTCATCGGCGGTGTGGACCTGGTGATCTCGGTCGGCGGCACGGGTATGTCGCCGCGTGATGTCACCCCCGAGGCCACCGCCCAGGTGCTCGACCGGGAACTGCCCGGCATCACCGAGGCGCTGCGCGCGTCGGGTCGCGTGGCGGGGTCGCTCGACGCGGGTCTGTCGCGCGGGGTCTCCGGCATTTCCGGCAGCACCCTCGTGGTGAACCTGCCGGGCACCCGCTCGGCGGTGCGCGACGGCATGGCCACCCTCGGCCCGCTGGCGAGCCGGGTGATCGGCGAACTCTCCGGTCTGGACGAGTGATTCGGTGAACGCGTCGGACAGCACATCGCCCGAGGAGCGCGAGGCCGCGCGGCGCAAGGCCGCCGAAGCGGCCCGGCTCGCGCGGATCTTCGGCGATGTGCTGCCCGAAACCACCGCTGACGAGCGCGGGGACGGTTCGCGCGGTTCCGATGACGACGAGTGGCTGCGTTCGCAAATACCGCCGCACCACGGGTGACCGCCCCGTTATCTGCCTTTCCCGCTACGTGATAGCCAACCGGGGTTAATCCAGTATTAACCCATTGCGAAGCGGCTACATTTTCCGAGGACCACACTTCATGTGTGGTCCTTTGTCGTATAAGCGACGGTTTGCGGTTCGGGAAGCGGAGCTGTTCATCCCACTTGACAAACCCGAAGCTCAGGGCATTCATGCATGTCAAAGCATGTGGCGATGTATGAACTTGTGCCGGGCGTCACAGTGAAATTTACGAACTCTACGGTTGCTGGAACTAGAACGCAGCGTTTAATGTTCGCCATCCAGACCCACCACAATCGGTCCCCGCAGTACTCAACTTCTGTGCGTTGAACATCCGGTGCAGCCCTACCCTCGGGTAGCTCCGCCGACCCCGGCCGTATCGCCGAAATAACAGTCGGTTACGTAACGGCAACAAAGGGGCGACACACTGAGCTGGGCCTGTGAGGTCCACCCGTCCGGTCACGAAAGTCGAGACCGGCTGTTAGAGAACACTGATGAGGGGAAGTATGAGCGAGAACCGCACCACCGGTGTGCGCCGCAGCGCCCGTGCCGCGGGCGTCGGCGCTGCCGCGGCCGCCATGGCCATCGGCCTGCTGTCGACCGGTGCCGCCAACGCAGATACCTTCGTGCCGTTGCCGGACGGTCAGAAGGCAGGCCCCGGGGTGACCATCACCCGTACCGGCGAGCACGCCCTGATTTCGCCGTCGATGGCGGCCAACGGCGCAGGTCGCGTCGTGTGGGTCTCGGGCTCGGCCATCGCCGACGTCACCGCGACCCCCGAGGGCGAGGCAGGCCCCTGGAACGGCCCGAGCGGCCGCGACGGCTCCAACAACTCTTCCTCGCACGGCACCTCCATCCTCAGCACCGGCTACATCGTCGGCTGCCAGGTGAGCATCGCCGACGACGCGATCGGTGCCGGTGTGTCCGGCGGCGTGAGTACCGGCGGCGTCAACGCGGGTGGCTCGATCGGCGTGAACCTGGGCCCCGGCGAGGTCAAGTTCGTGCAGATCAACTCGAAGGACATCGTCAAGGCGGGTGTCTACGCGATCGATTACCAGGACGCGGAGATCGAGATCCAGGGCTGCGCCGGTTACGCGCAGGCCCGGGCGTACACCGTGGTCGAGATCATCGGCGACCACTACTCGAAGACCACCCTGTACGGCATGCCGTTCAGCATCGGCTGACGTCTTTCGAACCGGTACGAATCCTCTTCTCGCTACGGCGAACTCACTCCTCGAGGGACAAATCCTATGATCAACCGTAAGTTCATGGCGCGGATGGCGGGCGTCGGCGCCGCGGCCTCCGTGGCTGTCGGCCTGCTCTCCACGGGCGCGGCCAATGCCGATACCTTTGTGCCGCTGCCGGGCGGCCACATCACCAAGACCCTGTCCGACGGCACCGTCGTCGACATCAGCCTGGTCGGCGAGTCGGCCCTCATCAGCCCGTCGATGGGTTCCACCCCGGTGCACCGCAACGCGTGGGTGTCGGGCAGCGCGCAGGTCACCGTTTCCACCGGTGGCGCGGGCAAGATCTACCCGGGCTACACCGTCGGCTGCCAGGTGAACATCGCCGGCGGCGGTGTCTCCGGTGAAGGCAATGTCGAGTCCGACTGGGAAGGCAACGCCGCGGGCGGCGTCGGCACCGGCGGCGAGCTCTCGCTCGGCCCCGGCCAGGCGAAGTCGTTCTACGTTCTCGACATCGAGAAGGCCGACGACTACGGCAACGAATCGCACAGCAAGAACAACAAGTTCAAGAACGGCAGTGGCTCGGTGACCTGGTCGGACACCACCATCGGCCTGTCCGGCTGCGCCGGCTACGCGCAGGCTCGTGCCTTCGTGAGCGTCGAGGTCGAGACCGACAATGTGATCAGCTGGGTCACCCTGTGGGGCCAGCCCTTCAGCCTCGGCTGATCTGTTGTCCCGCCTCCCCGCGAATTCAGGCCAGACCTGGGCGCGGGGAGGCTTGCGTCGGCGGCCGGACCAGGATGGTGGCGGGGTCAGCCCGTCCCCGGCGAGTTACCCATGTTGGTGCGAGATCAGCTGATCGGTAAGCGAAAGGGCCCGTGCGTGTGCACGGGCCCTTTCGGCGTTCGCTGGACATAGCCAAGGGCTCTCATTATGTTTGTTGCGAATCGACTGCTCTCGCGGTCGGATTCACCCGCGTTTCGTTCGCCGATCGGCTCAGCTCGCGCCGATTCGGTGACCGCAGGCTTCTCGATCCACCTCCCGGCAGGACTGTCTGTCCTGTTGCCAGCGGTGCTGTGCCCTTGTGGCACACCTCAGCTGGGGCCGGGTGCGTTACAGATATCGACCTCGATGGTCGAGGTCGATTTTGCGTATACCTCGAGGGGAACAATGAGCGAGAACCGCACCAATCGTGTGCGCGGCGCCTGGAGCGCAGGCGCCGCGGCGACGGTGACGATCGGCCTGCTGTCGGCCGGTGCCGCCAACGCCGATACCTTTGTCCCGCTGCCCGACGGTCATAAGGCCGGGCCTGGTCTGAGCATCACCCGCGTCGGCGAGAAGGCGACCATCTCGCCTTCGCTCGCCGCCAACGGCGCGGGCCGGGTGGCCTGGGTGAGCGGCAGCGTCGTGGCTGACGTCCAGCAGACACCCGAGGGTGAGCCCGGGCCGTGGAACGGTCCGTCCGGTCGTCCCGGCTCCAATAATTCGTCCACACATGGCACTTCGCAGCTCAATACCGGCTACATCGTCGGTTGCCAGGTGAGCATCGCCGACGACGCGATCGGTGCCGGTGTGTCCGGTGGCGTGAGCACCGGTGGCGTCAGCGCCGGTGGTTCGATCGGGCTCAACCTGGGCCCGGGTGAAGTGGCGTTCGCGCAGATCAGTTCGAAAGACATCACCAAGCCCGGCGTCTACGCCATCGACTACCAGGACGCCGAGATCCAGGTGCAGGGCTGCGGCGGTTACGCCCAGGCCCGCGCGTACACGGTGGTCGAGATCATCGGCGACCACTACTCCAAGACCACGCTCTACGGCATGCCGTTCAGCATCGGCTGAGCCGGACGACCGCCGAAAATCCTGCCAGCTCGATCGAATTCACCCTCGAGGGGTCTACTGAGATGATCAATCGCAAGAGTATGACGCGGGCGGCGGGCGTGGCTGCCGCCGTGTCCTGCACCATCGGGCTGTTCTCCGTCGGCGCCGCCCATGCCGACACCTTCGTGCCGCTGCCCGGCGGCGAGATCACCAAGACGCTGTCGGACGGCACCGTCGTGAACATCAAGATGGTCGGCGAATCGGCAACCATCAGCCCGTCGATGGGGTCGACTCCGGTGCACCGCAACGCGTGGGTGTCGGGTAGTGCCCAGGTGTCGGTGTCCGGTGGTGGTGACGCGTCGGGCGGCAAGATCTACCCCGGCTACACCGTCGGCTGCCAGGTGAACATCGCCGGTGGTGGTGTGAGCGGCGAGGGCGAGGGCGCGGTCGATGATGCGGGCGAGCCCTCCGCCGGCATCGGCACCGGTGGCGAACTGTCGCTCGGACCGGGCCAGGCGCAGTCGTTCTACGTGCTCGATCTCGAGAAGGCCGACGACTACGGCAACGAATCGCATTCCAAGAACAACAAATTCAAGGGTTCCAACGGCTCGGTGACCTGGGCCGACGAAACCATCGGCCTGTCCGGCTGCGGCGGGTACGCGCAGGCGCGCTCGTTCGTGAGCGTGGAGGTCGAGACCGACAATGTCATCAGCTGGGTGACGCTGTGGGGTCAGCCTTTCAGCCTCGGCTGAGCGTGACCGGGGCCGCTCTCCTCGAGGGCGGCCCCAATTCCCTTGCGCGATGCAGGTTTCGGCCCACCTCTACGTCGCGCTCACGGACGGTGTCAATGGAACACCACAGTGAGCGCTGTGCGTAAGGACGCCCCGGCCACCGCGGTCGCGTACTCGGTGGCCAGCGCGACGAGTACTACCCGTTCGGCCCGACGATCGGTCGTCGCCGTCACGAGCACCACTGCGGCATCTTTCGCCAGCGTGCGCGCCGGTGCGTCGGCCCCGGGCCCACCGGCGTCGTCCACGCCGACCACATCCACCCGGTCGCCCGCACGCAACACCTCGGCCACCGCCGAATCGGCCAATCGGATCGGCACGATGCGGGCGTCGTCGGTGCCCGCCGCGGCCGCCGCCAAGCGCGGACCGACCACCCGCAGATCGGTGAACGTCTCGCCCGCACGCATGGCGCCGGTGAGCGTCGCACCGAGCAGGGGAGCGGTATCGGTGACGAAACCGGTGGGCAGAGTTCGGGTTTCGTGCTGATCGACCCGCACGTCCTCGGCGGTGAGCACCCGTCCCGGTGACAGATCGTGGGCCGCGACCACCACCGGTTGCCGTGCCCCACCCGGATCGCCACGCACGAACAGGACGACGGCGACAACGGCGAGCGCGGCGGCCACGATGCGCCGCGCCAGCAGGGCATCGGCCCAGGCAGGGCGATTACCGAGAGCGAACCGCCAGGAGCTGCCACGTCCCAGGTCGGCAAGGCTGCGAGTCATGCCCGAAGCCTAGGAACGCGGCGACAGCACCGACAACGGCGAAAAGCCCGCCTGTGGACAACTCGGGGGTGTGGAGAACTTTTCGCTCAGCTCGCGGCGGCGGGAGCGGCGGCGCTCGACGTCGACCCGCTCGCGGACGACCCGCTCGACGAGGAACTGCCGTTGCCGTCCGAGGACTTCGCCGGCTCGCTCGCGGTGGACGCGCCACCACGGCTGTCGGTGCGGTAGAAACCGCTGCCCTTGAACACAATCCCGACCGAGTTGAACAGCTTCCGCAGCTTCCCCGTGCACTGCGGGCATTCCGTCAGTGAATCCTCGGAGAAGGACTGAACGATGTCGAAGCGGTTGTCACACTCGGTGCACGCGTACGAATAAGTTGGCACAGGATCCTCCGCAAGTCTCGTCGATCTAGCACTCTACCGCCGACACTGCCAACCTCGCCAATCGCCTTTTCATTCCGCCGCTCACGCGCGGGGATCACCCAGCTCGCTCAGGCCCGCCTCGGGCGTCAACGCCCAGCCCATCCGATGGTCGTGCGGTTCCTCGGGCAACTCGACAACCAGCTCCACGTCCCGGACCACCGCGATCAACCGCGCGCCCGCACTGGCCACGCCGAGGGTGCGGTCGTAGTACCCGGCGCCGCGGCCGAGGCGCACGCCGCGCCGGTCGACCGCGAGCGCCGGGACGAGGATCGTGGCGGCCTCGGCGACCACCGGTGGCGGCAAGGTCTCGGTGGTCGGTTCGAGCAGGCCGTAGCGCGCGGGACGCAACGAATCGGCGCCCGCGTAGTGCGCCCAGCTCAGCGGTCCCGGCGCTCCGGTGACGGGCAGCAACACTGTGGCGCCGCGCTCGCGCAGCGCGTCGAGCATGCGCAGATCGCCCGGTTCGGTCTTCGTCGGCACGTAGGCGCACACCACCTCATCGGCCCCGGCCAGCAGGGCCGCGGTGGCCGCGAGGGCACTCGCCTCACGGGCGTGTTCGGCGGGTCCTACGGCGGCCCGGGTGGCCAGGATCTCACGTCGCCACGCATATTTCGTGCGCTCACCGGGCATCTCCACAGCGACCACCCTAAGCTCTTGCCGACGCCGGATCGTCGCGACGGGCGATCGGACGGCACGCTGAATGGATAGGGTATGCGCATGACAGACAAGACTTCCGGTTTCCGCACTGCGGTTGTCCCCGCGGCCGGACTCGGAACGCGGTTTCTGCCTGCGACCAAAACGGTGCCCAAGGAACTGCTGCCGGTAGTCGACACGCCCGGCATCGAACTGGTCGCCGCCGAGGCCGCGGATTCCGGTGCCGACCGCCTCGTGATCGTCACCTCGCCGGGCAAGGACGGCGTGGTCGCCCACTTCGTCGAGGACCTCGTCCTGGAGAGCACCCTCGCCGAGCGCGGCAAGTTCGCGCTGCTCGAGAAGGTACGCAAGGCGCCGGGCCTGCTCGACGTCACCTCCGTGGTGCAGGAGGAGCCGCTCGGTCTCGGTCATGCCGTCGCTCAGGCCGAGCCAGTCCTCGACGCCGACGAGGATGCGATCGCGGTGCTGCTGCCCGACGACCTCGTGCTGCCGTGCGGTGTGCTCGAGACGATGAGCCGGGTCCGTCGTGAGCGCGGCGGCACCGTGCTGTGCGCGATCGACGTGCCGAAGTCGCAGGTCAGCGCCTACGGCGTGTTCGACGTGGAAGACCTGGCCGAGGGCGCGGAGGCCGATGTGCTCCGGGTGCGCGGCATGGTCGAGAAGCCCGACCTGGCCGACGCGCCGTCGACGTTGGCCGCCGCCGGCCGCTACCTGCTCGACCGCGCGATCTTCGACGCCCTGCGCCGCATCGAGCCGGGCGCGGGCGGCGAGTTGCAGCTCACCGATGCCATCGCCCTGCTCATCGCCGAGGATCACCCGGTCCATGTGGTCGTCCATCGTGGGTCGCGCCACGATTTGGGCAACCCGGGCGGTTATCTTCGAGCTGCCGTCGATTTCGCCCTCGAGCGGGACGAATACGGGCCGCAACTGCGCGAGTGGCTGCAATTCCGGCTCAGCCCGGAATGGGACCCGCAAGCGCCGGTCGCGTAAAACGATGGGAACCGGCGAAGCCGTCGCCGATACACACAGGAGCTCGATGCGCTCGGTTGAGGATCAGCTGATCAAGGTCACCGCGGCAGCGGTCGCGCCCCGGCCGGTCCGGGTGGCGATTTCCGAGGCCCAGGGTTTGCTGTGCGCCGAGGACGTGGTCACCGAGCGGCCGCTGCCCGGCTTCGACCAGGCCGCCATCGACGGCTACGCGGTGCGCAGTGTCGATGTGAGCGCCGCCGGTGCCGAGGTGCGCGACGAAGAGGGCGAACTCATCGACCTCACCCTGCCGGTGGTCGGTGAGGTGGTCGCGGGCTCGCGTCAGCCGATCCGGCTGCAACCGAGGCAGACGGTGCGCGTCGACACCGGCGCGCCCATGCCGACCCTGGCCGACGCGGTGCTCCCCGTCGACTTCACCGACGGTGGCCGGGCCAGGATCAAGGTGTTCGAGCCGGTCCGCTCCGGCGATTACGTGCGCCGCGTTGGCGACGACGTACAGCCCGGTGACGTGGCGGTCCGCGCCGGAACCATCATCGGCGCGGCCCAGGTGGGCCTGCTCGCCGCCGTCGGCCAGGACAAGGTGCTTGTGCATCCGCGCCCCCGGCTGTCGGTGATCTCCATCGGTGGCGAACTGATCGATATCGACCGCACACCCGGCCCCGGCCAGGTCTACGACGTGAACTCCTACGCGCTGGCCGCCGCCGCACGTGACGCGGGCGCCGACGTGAACCGGGTCGGTATCGTCAGCGCCGACCCGCGCCGCCTGCGCGATGTGGTCGAAGGTCAGCTGGTGCGCTCGGAGGTCGTGGTGATCGCGGGCGCGGTCGGCGGCTGGGCGTCGGAGCAGGTGCGTGAGGCGCTCGACGGGCTCGGCGAGCTCGAGGTGGACCGGGTGGCCATGCACCCCGGTTCCGTCCAGGGCTTCGGCCGGCTCGGGCGCGACGAGGTGCCGACCTTCCTGCTGCCGTCGAACCCGGTGAGCGCGCTCGTGGTGTTCGAGGTGATGGTGCGGCCGCTGATCCGCATCGCGCTCGGGCGGCGTCAGCCGATGCGGCGAATCGTCAACGCGCGCACCATCACTCCCATCACCTCGATGCCGGGCCGCAAGGGCTACCTGCGCGCCCAGCTGCTGCGCGACGAGGCCACCGGTGACTACCTGGTGCAGCCGCTCGGCAACGGCAACGGCGGCTCCTCGCATCTGCTCGCGACGCTGGCCGAGGCCAACAGCCTGATCGTGGTGGAACCCGACGACACCGATTTCCGCACCGGCGACGAGGTGCGGGTCGCGTTCCTGGCGCAGCGCGGCTGAGAAGTGGAGTCCATGAACGTCTTCCGGGCCGGACAGCATCCCGGGTGGCCTGCTCGTCTCGGTCCGGTGATCGTGGCGGGCGGCCAGGTCACCTTGCGGCCGGTGCGATTTCGCGACGCCGCCGCCTGGAGCCGGATCCGGCTGCGCGACCGCGACCACCTCGAACCGTGGGAACCGACCGGTCGCGGCAGTTGGGAGGCGCGCAACCACGCCTCCAACTGGCCGTCGCTGTGGACGAGCCTGAAGGCCGAGGCGCGGCGCGGGGCGATGATTCCGCTGGTCATCGAGGTCGACGGCCAGTTCAGCGGGCAGCTCACCATCGGCAATATCGTGCGCGGGGCGCTGCGGTCGGCCTGGATCGGGTATTGGGTGGCCAAGGATCTGGGCGGTCAAGGGGTGGCGACGGCGGCGCTCGGGCTCGGGCTCGACCACTGCTTCGGGCCGGTCGGCCTGCACCGGGTGGAAGCCACGGTGCGGCCGGAAAACCTTGCCAGCCAAGCCGTTCTGCGCAACGTCGGGTTCCGGGAAGAGGGTTTGCTGCGTCGTTACCTCGACGTCGACGGCGCCTGGCGCGATCATCTGCTGGTGGGCTTGACTGTCGAAGAGGTCATGGGCACCGTCGTAGATCGCCTGGTCAGGGAGGGTCGAGCGGCGCTGCCGTGAAAATTCTGTTACTCATGTGGCAGGTGTGCACGGCGCGCCTGCCACACGGGCGCGCGTGCCCGAATTAACCTACGGACGTCGGTAGTGCGTCCACGGATGGACAACACGTTGGCGGGGACGGGAGGTGATGACCGCGATGCCTAATTCGATCCTGTGGATCGGACTGGTCGTTCTGTGGGTATTCGTCCTGTTCCCGATCCTCGCGGACCGGCATCCCCGGATCCGCCGCACCACCGACGCCGCACTCGCCACGCGCGTGCTGCACCGTGGCGGGGCCGAACGACGGATTCGCATCGGGGCGGCGGGCGGACACGAGAGTGACCCCGACTATCGCCCCCGTGTGCTGACCAAGCGCCCCCACCGTACCGATTCGGAGGATCGGATGACGACCGATGAGCCCGTCACCGAAGGCGATGACGAAAAGCCCACCGTCACAGCAGAACTCGACGACATCGAGCACGGCCCCGACGAAGAACCCGACAACGACGCCGAACTCACCGCCACCGAGGCCGACGACGCAGCGGCCGAACCGGATTCGGGCGAGGCCGTAGTGGAGGAGCCGCCGGTCTCGGCGCGCATCCCACCCGCACCACCCGCCCGCCTCGACGACCTGCCCGAACCCGCCGCGCTCGACGACGACGAGGACTTCGTGCCGTCGCGGCGCGGACGCGGCGGCTACGACCCCGAGGCCGACGCCATCGCCCGCGCCGCCCGCTACAGCTTCCGCCAGCGCGCGGTGCTCGGCCTCATCGTCGCCGTCATCCTGTTCGCGGCCTTCGGTCTGCTGCTGAACTCGATGTTCTGGTGGGCCTGCGGCCTGTCCGCCGCCGTGCTCGCCGGCTACCTGGCGTACCTGCGCAAGCAGGTGCACGTCGAGGAGGAGATCCGGCGCCGCCGCATGGCCCGCCTCGCGCGCGGTCGCACCCGCGACACCGCCACCGCCACCCCTGAGGCGGCCACCACGCGCCGCACCATGGACCGCGACACCGCCCGCGCCCTGCGCCGCCGCTCCACCCTGCTCGACACCGACGACGAGGACCCGATGTTCGAACACCTCGAAACCTTCGACCCCGCCACCGCCCGAGCCCTACGCCACCGGGTCACCGACCTCGGTCGAGCCGTCGGCGAATAACCGGCAAAACAGCAGGTCAGCACACCGATTCGGTATCCGGCCGCACCGCCTGATACAGTGTCACAGCGCGGTTCGCCAGAGCCGCACGGGGCTATAGCGCAGTTGGTAGCGCGTCTCGTTCGCATCGAGAAGGTCAGGGGTTCGATTCCCCTTAGCTCCACAGTTCGAGTCAGGCCGGGTTCCGAAGAAATTCTTCGGAACCCGGCCTGACTTGTTTCCCCACTACGTCACCCGTTGGTTGAAGTGAACGAAACTTGGATGCTCGCCCTGCCGAAGTCGATCACCGATGGGCGATTATTTCGATCCGGCCGATGTCCTCGTTGGTCACGTAGAGATGATGGGTGGCGGGATCCACTGCAGCTCCCCAAGTGGACGAACCGTATTCGGTGGACGGGGTGATGCCGGAGAGGCGTGCGGCGGTGAGCGTGCGGTTACGTGTATCGATCATCGACACAGTGCTGTGTGCCATACCGGTGAGGTAGACGGTGTGCTCGGCGGGATCGATGACGGCCGCGTAGCCGGTCACCCGATCGCCCAGCGAGACGCTTCCCGCTGGCGTGCGGCTCGCGGTATCGAACAGCGAGACCGAGTGCCCATTGAAATGGGTCACGTAGGCGGTGTGCGTTGGGTGGTCGATGGCGATGTGCACGGGATCCTTCCCGACAGCGATATTGGTGCTGACGGTGTAGGTCGTCGGGTCGATGACGGAGACGTTGCCCTCGTTGACGACCCACAGGTGGTGTGTGTTCGGATCGACCGCCAGGCCGGTGGGATAGCCGTCGACCACAATCGTGGCGCGGACAGTTCGAGTGATGGCGTCGATCGCGGTGACGGTTCGGGAGAGGCGATTGGCGACGTAGAGGGTGCTGCGGTCCGGATCCACTACGACTGCGAAGGGGTCACCCTCGAAGTCGATTGTCGTGGTGACAGTGTCGGTATCAGGACTGATAACCATCACCTGGCCTGCCGAGTTACCGCAGACAAGGTAGACGAGGTGGGTGACCGGGTCCACCGCGATCGACTGGGGCCCGTGCGGATACACCTTGCCCACCGGTATTCGGGCGGCGACGTCCCGCGTGCGGGTGTCGATCACGGAGACTGTCTGCTGATCGGTGGAGTCTGCGTAATGGGCCACGTATGCCCTGCGTGTTCCGGGATCTATCGCAACGCTGCGTGGGTTTTCGCCCACAGCTATCGTCGCCTCCACTCGGTACGGGCCGGGACCGATACTCGAACCGCCGATGGTGGCCGGATCGGTGGTCGTAGGTGCGGCAACGGAGGTTGTCGATGGCTGGGTGGCTGGCCTCGGTGCGCTGCACCCGGAGAGGGAAATCCCCACCGCTACCGCCAGACCGAGTACAGCCACGAGCCTTGTCTTCGAGAGCATTTGCCGAAACCTATCAGCGAACGCGCTAACCAGCCGACCGTGATGTGGAACTCCGGGACAGCCGCGGACCGAGGTTGTCAGCGGGTGAGTAGGGTGCGGATTTCTGTGGCGACCAGGGCTGGATCCTGTTCGGCCATGAAGTGGCCTGCTTCGACTGTGCGGTGGCGGAGGTCGGGGGCCCATGCTTTCCAGAGGGCGGTGGCGTCGTAGCCGAGGGCAGCACCCCAGTCCTGTTGCAGCACGGTGACCGGCATGGTGAGGGTGTTGCCCGTTGTTCGGTCGGCGCGATCGTGGTCGACGTCGACGGTGGCCGAGGCGCGGTAGTCGGCGACGATGGACGGGACCGCTGCCCGGCTCGCGGCCAGGTAGGTGTCGCGGACCTCCGCCGGGAGGGCCTGCGGATCGAGGGTCCAGGCGTCGAGGAAGTAGCCGAAGAAGTCGTCGGCCGCGGCCGTGATCATCCGTTCCGGCAGACCCGGCGGCTGTGCCATCAGATAGAGGTGGAAGCCGATAGCGCCGACGGTCCCGTGCAGCGCATCCCACATGTCGAGGGTGGGCAGTACGTCCAAGCAGGCGAGATGAGTGATGACCTCCGGGTGATCCAGCCCGGCCCGGAATGCCACCAGCGCGCCGCGGTCGTGCCCGACCAGCGCGAAGCGATCGTGGCCGAGAGCGCGGGCCAGTGCCACGATGTCGGCGGCCATGACGCGCTTGCTGTAGGTGTCGCCGTCGTCGAGCGGCTTGTCGCTCGCGCCGTAACCGCGCAGGTCGGGGCAGATGACGGTGTGTTCGGTCGCGAGGTCGGCGGCGACGTGCCGCCACATCAGACGGGTCTGTGGAAAACCGTGCAGCAGCACAATCGGGCTCCCCGATCCGCCGACGGCCGCCGAGAGTCGCACCCCGTCGGCTACCTCGATGATGTGGGTCTCGAAGTGGGGGAAAGTCATGGTTGCTCCATTCGTTCGGTCCGGTCCAGAGTGCGTGCCGCGAATGAGCAACCGATGAGCGTCGGTACGGTACGTCGGGTGGAGATCGGTGTGTTCGGGGCGGTGTGGGCGCTCGACGCGGCCGGTGCGCCGGTCGCGCTCGGTGGGCCGCGGCAGCGCGCCGTACTGGCCAGACTGGTCGCCGCCCACCGCCGGGTGGTTCCGGTGGACGTGCTGGTGGCAGACCTGTGGGACGAACCACCCCGCGACCCCGTCGGCACGGTGCGCACCTTCGTCGCCGCGTTGCGCCGGGGCCTCGAACCCGAGCGCGCGCCGCGCACGCCTGCCCGTGTGTTGGTCACCGAGGGGCCCGGCTACGCGCTACGCCTGCCCGACGACGCGGTCGACGTGTGGCGCTTCGCCCACACGGTGGAAGCACTCGGCGACGCGCCACCGGCCCGCGTGGTGACCGGGCTCAGTGAAGCGCTGAGCTGGTGGCGCGGACCCGCTTACGCCGAAGCCGGCGAAGCGCCGTGGGCGGTTGCGCCGCGAAGCCGGCTCACAGAACTGCGCTCGCTAGCGGTCGAGCGGCTGGCCGCGGCGCGGATCGAACTCGGTGACACGGCCGCCGCCGTCGCCGATCTGGACGCGCACGTCGTCGAACATCCGTGGCGGGAGGACGCCTGGCACCTGCTTGCGCTGGCGCTGTACCGCGCCGGTCGGCAGGCCGACGCCCTCACGGTGCTGCGGCGCGCGCGGGCGATGCTGCGCGACCATCTCGGTCTCGAACCCGGTCCTCGCCTGGCCCGGCTGGAACAAGACGTCCTGCGCCAAGCCGGCTACCTGGATCGCACCGGTGACGCGGCACGGCTGTGGGCGCAGGCGACCGCCGCCTACGACAGCACCGTCTCCGACCGTGTTCGGCTCGAATCCACGGTCGGTTTGATGCGCGACCTGGCCGTCACCGGGGGTGCGGGACTCGATGCGGCACAGCGGCATCGGGCCGCGGCCGTCACCGCCGCCGAGCAACTCGGCGACCCGATCCTGACCGCGCGCGTGATCGGCGCCTACGACGTTCCCGCCGTGTGGGCCCGCTCCGACGACCCGGCCCGGGCCCGGTCGCTGGTCCGCAGCGCCGAACGCGCGCTCGCCGCGATACCGGGCGGGCCCGCCGCGCTGCGCTGCCGACTGCTGGCGACGATCGCGGTGGAGTCCCGCGGCGTCGACGCCGGACCGCGCGCCGAACGCGCCGCCCGCGAAGCCGAGTGTTCGGCGCGCGAAATGGGGGATGCGCCATTGCTGGCCTATGCCTTGAACGGTGTCTACATGCAGAGCTTCGCCCGTACCGGTCTGGCTGCCGAACGTGCGGTGCTCGGAGAGCGTCTCGTGGCCCTCGGCGAGGAGCACGGCTTGGTACGGACCGCCGTCCTCGGTCGCCTGATAAACCTGCAATCCGCTTGTGCCACAACTGATCTCATGCTTGCCGACACTCATGCGCGAGCGGCCGACGAGCTGTCGGCCCGGCACGACCTGCCGCTGGTCGGTGTCTTCACCACCTGGTATCGAGCCCTGCGCACGGCGGTCACCGAGCCTTTCGACCAGGCACGGTCCGCTTACCAGCGCGCCGCCGAACTTCTGCCGGGGTCCGGGATGCCGGGGCTGGCCGACGGACTGCTGCCTCTGGCGCTGCTCGGTCTGCACCTTCAACACCACCGCCCGTTCCGGCCCGAGCCGGGCACGGAGTGGGGACCGGCGGAGCCGTGGATCCGTCCGCTGCTCCTGGCTGAATCCGGCGACCTCGAGGGCGCGCGTCTCGCCCTGCGCGGCCTGCCCGATCCACCGAGAGATCCGCACGCCGAAGCACTCTGGTGCGTCCTCGGCCGCGCCGCGCTGCTGATCGGTGACCAGGACGCCATCGCCCGCGCCCACACCGCCCTGCTACCCGCGGCCGCCGAATCCGCAGGTGCGGCAGGCGGATTGTTCACGGCCGGCCCCGTCGCCGATTACCTCGCGGAACTGTCGGCGGCCCGGAACTGACGGCCTCGCGCAACCCCGCGATGGCGCTTGCCTCGCGAAAGTGCGCGCTCCTTCGGTTCGGCAAATCGCAGCAGTTCGACGGCCGCATCGAGGATGTGGTCCGAGTCGTACCCCATAGCCCCGTTCAGAGCAGGCTCGCGACGAGGCGGTGGCTACGCTCGGTCATTGCCTCCGCGGAGTGCTGTGGGTGCTGTAGCCACCAATCGACCAGAGCCGCTACCACTCCGGTCCACGCCGCGACCAGGGCGGATCTGTCATCGGGTCCGTCAGTCCTCGGTGAGCGAGAAACGACGAAACGCCCTGCTCGGCTTCGGCGGCGATCCGGGCTCTGGCCGCTCGGGCCGCTTCGGCGGCGGTGAAGATCGCGGCCGGTGACTTACCATTTGGTCAATTCGCTGGAGAGTCGCTGCGAGGCAGTCGGCCCCACTCACCTCCGAACCAGGGCAGGCGCAATGAACAATCCCGTGACGAAGGTTCTTCTCAATCCCGCACCTTCCGCCAAATCCGTGCTGGGTGCGGCTCTTTCGGGGCCGGTCGACCTCAGCGGGAAAGTTGTCGTGCTGACCGGGGCGTCGTCGGGGATCGGTGAGACCACCGTGCATCTGTTGGCGAGCCACGGTGCCCATATCGTCGCCGTCGCCCGCGATCGGGAGCGGCTCGATCAGGTCTGCGCCGACATCGCCGCCGCGGGTGGGAGCGCGCACGCGGTGCCGTGCGATATGACGGACGCCGATCAGGTCAGCGCACTGGCCACGACGGTGCTCGACCTGTTCGGGGTACCGGACATCATCATCAACAACGCGGGACGCTCGATCCGGCGCACGGCGCTCGACGCCGCCGAACGGGCGCACGACTACGAACGAACCATGGCGGTCAACTACTTCGGGCCCGTCCGGCTGACGCTGGCGATGCTTCCCGCGCTGCGCCTGGTGAACCGCGGCCACATCATCAACATCGGTACCTGGGGAACCACCGCCGGGGTGATGCCGAAATTCAGCGCCTACCACGCTTCCAAAGCCGCCCTCGCCGCCTTCGGCCGCAGTGTCGGCGCGGAATGCCACGGCACCGGTATCAAGGTGACCACCATCGGATTCCCGCTCGTGCGCACTCCGATGATCAGTCCCACCGCCGAGTACGACAGCCGAGCGGCCCTCACCCCCGATCAGGCCGCGCAGTGGGTGCTCACCGCCGTCCGGGACCAGCCGGTCGAGCTGTACCCCGTCTACGCCGGAGTGCTGCGACTGATGTCGGCCCTTTCCCCGCGCCTCACCGACGCTGTCGTCCGAGCCGCCGGTATCTGAGCCGGGGATCAGAAGACCAGGTAGCGGAGGCTCAGGAAGCGGGCCAGGCCGACGGCGGCCATGATCGCCAGCATGGCGCCGGCCTGGGGGAGGTCGCCGAGGGTGGGGGCGAAAGACTCTAGGGCGGCCAAGGCGGCTGTGGTGATGCCCAGGCCGATCAGTGCGAGGCCGCCGCCCTGATATTGGGCCGTGAACCAGGGGACGGCGGTGGTGCGGAAGGTGAGGCGGCGGTGTAGTTCGTTGGCTATCACCGTGCTCACCACGGAGCCCGCGACATTGGCGCCGAGCGGGCCGAGGCCGGTGCAGGACATGAACAGCAGCACGTAGGCGATGTTGCTGACGCCACCGACCACCGCGAAGCGCAGCAGCTGGGCGACGGCATGGTCGCCGAGCGCGAACCGGCGGCCCCAGGTGTACAGACGGGACCAGTCCGGCGCGGGGGCGACGAGGGGACCGAAGACGGGGGCGATGGCGATGCTGTTCACGAGAGGAACCGTCGCCCGGTGCGCTGACGCGGACCTGACGCCGCACTGACAGACATCGCACACGGCATGACGCTGATGTGTGTCAGGGGAGGTGTCAGGTCGCCGTCAGTTCGGTGTCAGCCTGCCCGGCGACTGTTGTCGGCATGAACAGCACAGCAATCGCCGCCTCCGGGCTGCGGAAGTCCTACGGGGACAAGAAAGTTCTCGACGGCATCGACATCACCGTCGAAGCGGGCAGCATCTTCTCCCTGCTCGGCCCGAACGGCGCGGGCAAGACCACCACCGTCAATGTGCTCACCACGCTGCTTCAGGTCGATGCGGGAACGGCGCGGGTGGCGGGCCATGACCTGATGGCGGAGACCAAGGCGGTCCGTAAGGCCATCGGCGTCACCGGGCAGTTCGCCGCCGTCGACGACCTGCTCACCGGTGCGGAGAACCTGCGGCTGATGGCCGACCTGCACCGCCTGCGCGGTGCCGCGGGCAAACGGGTGATCGCCGACCTGCTCGAGCGTTTCGACCTGGTCGAGTCGGCGAACAAGCAGGCGGGCAGCTACTCCGGCGGTATGCGCCGCAAGCTCGATCTGGCGATGACGCTGGTGACCAAGCCGCGGATCATTTTCCTCGACGAACCGACCACCGGCCTCGACCCACGCAGCCGCCGCACCATGTGGGACATGGTGCGCGAACTGACCGACGAGGGCGTGACGATCTTCCTCACCACCCAGTACCTCGAGGAAGCCGATCAGCTGGCCGACAAGATCGCGGTACTCGACCAGGGTCGCATCGTCGCCGAAGGCACCGCGAGCGAACTCAAGCGCCGAATTCCCGGCAGCCACATCAAGTTCCGCTTCACCGGTGCCGTCGAACTCGCCGCCGCCGCCCGTGCCCTGGCCGACTCCGTTCCCGACGAGGACTCGCTCACCCTGAGCGTCCCCGGCGACGGTGGAACGAAAAATCTTCGCGCGCTGATGGATCAGCTCGCCGCCCACGACCTCGAGGCCGACGAGGTCTCCATCCACACCCCCGATCTCGACGACGTTTTCCTCGCCCTCACCGGGCGCGCAACCCAGGAGGCCGAAGCCCGATGAGCACCACCACGTCCAACCCGCTGTCCAGCGCACTGTTCGATTCGTCGGTCATGTTGCGGCGCAACTTCACCCACATCACCCGCAGCCCGGTGACCATCTTCAACGCCGCGCTGATGCCGGTGATGATGATGCTGATCTTCGTCTACGTCTTCGGTGACGCCTTCGATGTCGGCGAGAACTACATCGACTACGCGGTGCCGGGCATGCTCATGCTCGCCATCAGCTACGGCCTGTCCGGCACGGCGGTGTCGGTGAGCTCGGACATGACCAAGGGCGTCATCAACCGGTTCAAAGTGATGGACGTGTCGCGCGGTGCCGTGCTCACCGGGCATGTCGCGGCGAGCATCGTCACCAATGTGATCGCCCTGACGGCCGTGCTCGGCGTCGGTTTCGCGCTCGGTTTCCGGTCACCGGCGAGCGCGGTGCAATGGCTCGGCGCGCTCGGTGTGCTGCTGGCGACCGCCTTCGCCGCCGCCTGGCTCACCGTCGCCCTCGGCATGGCCGCCAAGACCCCGGAGGCCGCGGGGATGTCGGTGGTTCCGCTGCTCATGCTGCCCTTCCTGAGCAGCGCGATCGTGCCCGCCGAGAAGATGGGGCCCGGTGTGCGGCAGTTCGCCGAGTACCAGCCCTTCACCCCGATCATCGAATCGGTGCGCGGTTTCCTGGCCGGCACGCCGTCGGGCGGCCACACCGTCGCCGCCTTCGCCTGGTGTGCGGGCTTCGCGGTGATCGGCTATGTGTGGTCGCGCTCGACCTTCAGCAAGCGAGTGTGAGCTCGACCAGTTCGGTGACATCCGACTCCGACCCACGAGCCACCGCCTCGGCGAAGTCCGCTTCGCCGAGGCTTCGGCGTGTCTGCTCCTCGATGCGGGCCGCGTCGGGCAGCGACAGGTCGGGCACGCCGCGGGTGACGGTGGCGGCACCGAGCAGGCGGGCGGCCTGCTCCGGTTGTTCGGCGCGCAAGGCCAGATCCGCGATCCCGACGAGGATCTGGGCCAGCAGCGCCGCGTGACCGGCGCTCGATGCGGCCTGGAAGGCCGCGCGGTGGCTGGTCCGTGCCTCGTCGAGATCGGCGGCGAGATAGCCGCGCAGATCGTGGGCCATGGCGCTCACGACCGGTTGTCCGGCCTCGTCACCGAGCAGTTTCTGTGCCAGTTCCATCTGCTGTTGCGCGAGCACGGGTTCGCCGCTCCACCTGGCCAATTCGGCGCGGACGAGCGCGACCTCGGCCAGTGAGGTCGGCCAGCCGGTGCGGTCCGCGCACTCCTGCGCGTGCGCCAGCGCCGCCTCGCTCGCCTCGCTGTCGTCGAGCAGCCAGTACAGCTGGGCCTGGCGTGCGCGCATGCGTACCACGGCCTCGAGCGTGCCGACCTCGGTGACCACCGCGATCGCCTCGTCGAAAAGCGCGCAGGCGGCATCGAATTCGCCGCGCATGGCCGTACGGTTGGCCAGCTCGGTCAGCGCGAACGACATTCCCCAGCGCTCGCCGATGACGCGGAATTCCGCGAGCGCCTGCTCGAGCAGTTCGTCGGCCGCGCGGCCCGGATGGCCGAGCACGGTGCGCAGCTTGCCCAGTTGCAGCCGGGCCAGTGCGCGCACCCACGGATCGTCGTCGGCGAGCAGCGATTCGAACGCGGGCAGATAGTGCTCGGGTCCGGCCAGGATGCGCTCGAGCGCACCGGCGAACCGCAGCGCGGGATGCCCGCCCCGGCTGTCGCGGCCGTACCGGTTGGCCTTGCGGATCCACTCACCGACCTCGTGTTCACCACCGCGACCACCGCTGAGGAAGTGCACGACCAGGGCATACACCGTTGCCCGTGTCTCGTCGTCCACGTCGCCGGACAGTTCGGCGGCGGCCAGGACGAACTCGGTGCCCTCACCCTTGTAGCCGGCCAGCCACCAGTACCAGCCGGCCGCGGCGGCCAGGCGCATCGCGGCATCGGCGTCGGCGGCGGCGAGGGCCGTGCGCATGGCGACCGCGAGGTTGTCGTGGTCGGCCTCGAGTACGGCGAGCCAGTCGAGCTGCTCGGCGCGGCGCAGGTGCGGTTCGGCGGTGGACGCCAGGGCGATGAAGTGCGAGATGTGTGCTCGGCGTGCGGATTCGGCGTCGTCCGCCTCGTCGAGGCGTTCGGCCGCGTACTGCTTGATGGTCTCGAGCATGCGGTAGCGCGGCTGTGGATTCTCCGACACCGTGAGCAGCGACTTCTCGGTCAGCGTGGTGAGGTGTTCGAGCACCTCCCAGTCCTGCACCGTCGCACCGTCGGCGCAGACCTGTTCGGCCGCTTCGAGACTCGCACCACCGGAGAACACCGCGAGCCTGCGCAGCACGGTCTTCTCCGCGTCCGACAGCAGTTCCCAGCTCCAGTCGACCACCGCGCGCAGGGTGCGGTGCTGGGCGATCGCGGTGCGGCTGCCGCCGGTGAGCAGGCGGAACCGGTCGTCGAGGCGGTGGGCGAGCTGTTCGAGCGACATGGTGCGCAACCTCGCCGCCGCCAGCTCGATCGCGAGGGGGATACCGTCCAGGGCGCGGCACACCCGCGCCATCGTCGCCAAAGCCGTTGCGTCCGAACCGAGGTCGCCGCGCACCGCGCCCGCACGGTCGCGCAGCAGGACGACGGCGGGGGAGGACTCGATCGCCTGCGGGTCGGCGTTCTCCCTCGGCACCGTGAGCGGCGTGACCTGCCACAGCGCCTCGCCGGTGATGCCGAGCGGTTCCCGGCTCGTCGCCAGGATGCGCAGACCCGTGCACTCGCCGAGGATCCGGTGGGCGAAGGTGGCGGCGGCCTCGATCACGTGCTCGCAGTTGTCGAGGATCAGCAGGGTTTCCCGGTCGCCGATGGCGGCGACGAGCCGGTCCATCGGTTCGGCGTTCGGGGTGTCGCCGATCAGGGCGTCGCGCCTGCCGAGTGCCGCGAAGGCCAGCTGAGCGAGGTCGCCGCTCGCGTCGGTGGCGGCGAGTTCCACCAGCCACGCGCCCTCGGGGAGGTCGTCGAGCATGGTGCGGGCGGTTTCCACCGCCAGCCTGGTCTTGCCCGAGCCGCCGGGGCCGGTGATCGTCGTGAGCCGGTGTGTCGCGAGGAGTTCGCGCACCACGGCGATGTCGCCGTGCTTGCCGATATAGCTGGTGAGTTCGGCGCGCAGGTTCGTCGAGCGCTGCGCGGGCCGGGCGCCGACCTCGCCACGCAGCAGCGCGACGTGCAGCTCCGACAACTCCGGTGACGGGTCGACGCCGAGTTCGTCGGCCAGCGCCTCGCGGGTGCGCTGGAACACCACCAGCGCCTCGGCCCCGCGACCCGCCGCGCCGAGCGCGCGCATCAACGCGGCCACCAGCCGTTCCTGAACGGGATGCCGCGCAACGACTTCGGTGAGTTCGGCGACGACCTCCGGGCCACGACCCAGCCGCACCTCGGCCTCGTACCGGTCCTCCATCGCGGCCAGGCGCAGCCCTTGGAAACGGGTGATCACCGGGTCGAACGGGGCACTGTCGGCGACATCTTGCAGCGGCTCGCCGCGCCAGAGTTCCAGTGCCTCGCGCAGCAGTTCGGCCTGACGCGGGTCGTCGGTGCCGCGCGCTTCGTCGAGCAGCCGTTCGAAGCGCACCGCGTCGACGGCACCGGGGTCGACGGCGAGACGGTACCCGCCCGCTTGCACCTCGAGTGAACCGTCGGGCAGCAGTCTGCGCAGCCGGGAGACCAGCGCCTGCAAGGCATTCGCGGCGTCGGCCGGGGGTTGTTCGTCCCAGATCAGGTCGACCAGGCGGGTCTTGGGGATGGCGCGGCCCGGTTCCAGCGCGAGGGCGATGAGCAATGCCCGCAATCGGGCGCCGGGTATCGCTATCGATCCACCGTCTGCTGTCCGGATCTCCAGCGGCCCGAGCATTCCGATCTGCACGTCGCCCATTGTGCACCGGGTGACCGGGCGATGCCCAGCACAGCTGGTCGCCTGTCCGGATATGGTGTCCCCGGGTGCGTCAGGGTGGTGTCAGCCTCGTGTCAGCGCCGGTCGCGACAGTATGGTCATCAACCGAACGGATCCACCGAGGAGCACCCGATGTACACCTTCGCCACCACCGCACCGGTCACCGTCAGCGTCGATGTCCTGTCGGCAGGCGTCACCGTCATCGCCTCCGACCGCACCGACGCCGTGGTCACCGTCGCGCCGTCCGATCCGGGCAAGAAGGGCGACGTGCGCGTCGCCGAACAGACCGAGGTGAACTTCGCCGACGGCAAGCTCACGGTGGTGACGCCCAAGAGCTGGCGCACCCACAGCCCGTTCGGTGGCAACCCGTCGATCGAGCTGACCATCGAGGTGCCCACCGGCTCACACCTCACCGGAACGGCCGGGGTCGGGCAGCTGCGCGGCAACGGTGCGCTCGGCGCCTGCGACCTGACGATCTCCCTCGGCGACATCGTCCTCGAACGCCCCGCGGGGCCGGTCACCGCCAAGGTCGCCAAGGGCGACATCCGCATCGGTGAGGTGACCAGCGGCGAGATCCGGGTGGAGACCTCCATGGGCGAACTGGAGGTGGGCATCCGCCCCGGCACCGCCGTGCAACTCGAGACCGAGGCGACCGTCGGCGCGGTGCGCAACACGATCGTGCCGGTCGCCCCGAACGGTGAGTCGGTGCGTCTGCACGCGCGGAACACCGTCGGCGACATCATCATCCGCCCCGCGGCCTGACCGGCCGGGAGGACGACGAAGCCCCCGTCCACGAGGAACGGGGGCTTCGCTGGGAACAGGTCAGTTCTTGACCAGCTCCGGGGTTTCCTCCTCGGCGTCCTGCACCGCCGGGGCGGCGTGCGGGTCGGCCGCCGCGCGAGCGGGCAGCAGCACCGCCATCGCGATGACGATCAGCGCGAGGACGGCGGAGACACCGAAGGCCAGGCGCATACCGTCCAGGCCGGCCGTCGCCGGGTCGGTGCCCGCGTCGATGAGCGAGGTACTGCGCGCCGACATCACGGTGACCACCAGCGCGGTACCGAAGGCCGCGGCCACCTGCTGCAGGGTGCCGAGCATCGAGCTGCCGTGCGAGTACAGGTTCATCGGCAGGGCGCCGAGGCCGAGGGTGAACACCGGGGTGAACGTGGCCGCCAGCGACACCATCATCAGGATGTGCAGGCCGAGCAGCTGCCAGTAGGGCATATCCGTCGAGATCTGGGTGAAGCCCGCCAGCGAGACGGTGATGCCGATCGAGCCGGGGATCACCAGCACGCGCCCGCCGAACTTGTCGAACAGCTTGCCGACGGTCGGACCGAGCAGACCCATCGCCAGACCACCCGGCATCACCAGCAGACCGGTTTCCAACGGGCTCAGGTGCCGCAGGTTCTGCAGGTACAGCGGCAGCAGGATCATCGAACCCATCATCGCCAGGAACGCGACCGACATCAGCACGAGTGCCTTGGTGTAGGTGCCTGCCAGCAGCACGCGCAGGTCGAGCAGCGGGGTGCCGGTGCGCTGCAACCGGATCTGACGCAGCGCGAACGCGCCGATCATGGCCAGGCCGACGGCGACGATCACGATCGCGGTCGTGTAGTCGTCACCGTGGAACTTGCTCAGCCCGTACACCAGCCCACCGAAACCGAGCGCCGCCAGCGCGACACTGAGCAGGTCGATGGCCCCGGCCTCCGGCTCGCCGACGTTCTCGAGCTGGCGAAGACCCAGCCAGGTGACGATGCCGGTGATCGGCAGCATCAGCACGAAGAGCAGTCGCCACGAGTCGATCTGGGGCACGCTGATCTGCAGCACCAGCCCGGACACGACCGGACCCATCGCGGGCGCGACCGAGATGGCCAGGGTGACGTTGCCCATCACCCGGCCGCGATCCTTCTCCGCGACAACGGTCATCAGCGTGGTCATCAGCAGCGGCATCATCACCGCGGTGCCACCGGCCTGGATGATCCGGCCGATGAGCAGCACGGCGAAGGTCGGCGCGACGGCCGAGAGCACCGTGCCCGCCATGAAGGTGGCCATCGCCGTGGCGTAGGCCGTCCTGGTCGTGACCCGCTGCAGGAACCAGCCGGTGGTGGGGATGATCGCCGCCATGGTGAGCATGAACGCGGTGGACACCCACTGCGCGGCCACCTCGGTGACCTTCAGATCCTCCATCAGGCGGGGGATCGCGTTGATCATGATGGTCTCGTTGAGGATCACGACGAAGGTCGCGAGCACCAGGACCCGGATGACAGTTGGTGTCCGCTCCTTCGCGGCAGGTGCGGATATGTCGGCTGGCATTCGGGTAAACCTCCGGGGCGGGGAACGGCGGGTGTGCGGGCACCACAAGAAAGAAGACGGGGGCCGTCGGTCCAACTCATCGGGCGCGGGCAAGTATTCCGGTCACCACCGACACAAATCATCTGGTTTTCCGGGTGCCGAGTGCTCGGCTATCGGTGGAAACAGCAGCTCACCAGCACCTCATAGGACATACGTCCAGGTCGCAGTGACCCTGGTCACCATCCGGTGGCGGTGACGGGCGACCGCGTGTGTTTCCGTGTCGAACCCGGGAGCAGGGGGTATACCGGATCGGTGACTACATCGAGGGTGTGGCTTGCTGTGGTGTGCGCGATCGTTGCTGTTGTCGGTGGGGGCCGGGCGACAGCCGAGCCGGGGGCTCATGTGACGGGGGAGGTGCCGTTGGGCGGGCGGGCCGCCCAGCTCGACGTGTACTCACCCGCGATGGGGCGGGTCGTGCAGAACAAGGTGATCAAGGCGGCGGGTGCGGGTGCGCCGACGCTGTACCTGCTCACGGGTGCCGGCGGTGGCGCCGACGGCATCTCCTGGTGGGACAACACCGATGTGCGGCACTTCTTCGCCGACAAGTTCGTCAATGTGGTGATGCCGGTCGGCGGTGCGTTCACCCTGTACACCGACTGGATCTCCGACGATCCCGCCGTCGGCCGCGTGCGGTGGGAGACCTACCTGACCGAGGAACTGCCCGGCGTGATCGACGGCGCGCTCGCCACCAACGGCCGCAACGCCATCGCAGGCGTATCGATGAGCGCGGCGTCGGCGCTGGATCTGGCGATCCAGGGCGGTCCGAGGTTCTCGGCGGTCGCGGCGCTGAGCGGATGCCCGTGGGCGGCCGACCCGATGGGTATCGCGATGGCGAGCGCCCAGGCTGTGCGCGGCGGCGGCAACCCGGGCAACATGTGGGGTGTGCCGGGCGGGCCGACCTGGCGCGAACACGACGTCTTCGCCAATGCCGCTCGCCTCGCGGGCAAGTCGATCTTCCTCGCCGCCGCGACGGGCGCACCGGGTGCCGCCGACCGTGGTCTGCCGATGCCGCCGCTCGAGACCATCGCGGGCGCCTGCACGGCCGCCTTCGCCGGGCGCCTCGCCCAGCTGGGTATCCCGGCCGTGCACGTGCACCGGCCGACCGGTTCGCACACCTGGGGTCAGTTCGAGGCCGACCTGCACGAAGCCTGGCCGCACCTGGCCGCCGCGATCAGCTGACCGCGACGCGGGGGCGTTCGGCGGCCGGCTCCTCGACCGCCGGTTCGTCCTCGCGCCGGTACCACCAGTGCAGCGCCGCGATCCCCAGCACGGCCAGTAGCGCCGCCGTGAGGCTGATCGACAGGCCGGGCGGTCGCCAGGTGATGGTGAGTTCGGCGTTGTGCGTGCCAGGCGGAATGTCGACGGCGAGGAAGGTGCCCGCCACCGCGCGGGTCGGGATCTCGCTCGGGCCGAGGGTGGCCGTGTAGCCGGGCCAGGCCAGGCGGGAGAAGACGATCCGTCCGCCGGTGCCGGAGGAGACGGTCGCGCGGTTGGTGAGCCCGGCCTCCGACATCACCGTGGCGTGGACACCGGATTCGTGCGCGATCATGTCACCGGGGGAGGGCAGCGGATTCACGCGTTCCAGCACCCAGATCTGGTGTTCGTGGCCGGGGTAGCGGACGAACGCCCAGCCCGGCGGTGCGGGCTTCTCGCCCGCGTCCGGGTACTGCGCGCGTTGCAGCACAACGCGATCCAGTCGCATCAGGTCGACGATCGGCGTGTCGGTCGACGGTTCGACGGCGAACACCCGGCGATAGGCGTCCGGGCAGGTGCCACCGTCCCACGCCATGCACAGCAGGCCGGCGAAGGCGGCGTGCCCGACAGGGGTGTACCCGTTCACGTATTGCAGGCCCATGTTCTTGGCATAGCTGCCGAGCGCGATCGATCCGTAAGTGCCCGCGAGCGTGCGCTCCTCGTCGCGCACCGCGATGCGGTCGGCCAATTGCAGTGTGCGCCCGCCGAAATCGGGGAAGGCGGCGAGCATCTCCGAGCGCCGCTCCGGGAACCCGTAGGACAGCGGGGTTTCGGGAGCAGCCGCGACCTGCGCGAACGCGATGGGCATGGTCGCGGCGATCATCGCCGTCGCCGCCGCGGCCGCGCCACGATGACGCGCGAGCCACAGCGCACCGGCGCCCATCGCCACGACCTCGACGACGGCGAGCACATGCCGGACGAGGAGTTCCGGTGCGGCAGAGAAGGATCGGATGAACAGCAGCCCGATCAACGCGCCCGCCGCCGCGTACCGCCGCCGCGACGACGCGAACGCCCCGTACCTGCTGAGCAGGACGCAGACGAGCACGAGCACGGCGATGGCGAGCATCGGCAGCACCCGCGCGGGCCAGCGCAGCGGCCCGATCGCGCCGGGTCCCGCCGTCCACATCAGCGTCGCCACCCCGAACAGGGCGATGCCGCTCCACTCGCTCGCCGTCTTCGCCGCCGCCTTCCAATCGATGAAGGCGAGCGCCGGAATCGCGAACCACGCGATGTAGACCATCGGCAGTGGTTGCACATGCCCCCACCACGCGGTGAACGCCGGAACCGTGCTCGGCAGACTGGCATTGAGCGATTCCGACCACGGCACCGTGAGGAACGGATCATTGTGGATGGTCGAGACGTCGCCGCGCCAGGTGGCCTGGGACGACAGCAGCAGCGGCAGATTCGCGATCAGCGAGGCCAGCGCGGCGAGACCGGCGGCGGTGAGCATCCGCAGCACCGGCACCCACTTGCGCTGATACAGGTACTCCCCGGCGGCCACGGCCACGATCATCAGCGCGGCTTCGACCGCCGGGAAGACGTATTGGATCGTCAGCGCCAGGTACAGGAACACGAACAGCGGGATCGGGCCGGATCGTTTGCGCGCGTAGAGCACCGCCGAGGCCCAGGCGTGCACGAGCCACGCGGTGCCCGTCTGGGAGGTGAACCAGCTCGCCTCGTCGAAGAACAGGAACCAGCCGCTGAAGGGGAACGCCACACCGGCCAGCGCCGCCCACGGCGCCCGCGCACCGTAGGCCAGGCAGATACGGAACACGCCGAGCGCCGCGATCGCGGAGAACACGAACTTCACGGCCGTGGCGTAACCGGCCAGATCGTCGAACGAGGGCGCGAGCAGATACACCAGCAGCTGGGCCGGGTTGTAGAGCCCGGCCTCCTCGAGGCTGTAGTTGCCCGCCATCCATTCCCACGGGACCATCGCCGGGAAACGGCCGGCGCGCAGTTCGGCGCCGAGCAGCTGCCACATGGGCACGTACTGCGCCTCGGTATCGTCGGTGTAGAAGTGCCGCGCGTCGCCCAGCAACACCGCGATGTACCCCGCCAGGACCGCGAGAACGACAAGTCCTGCCCACCGCATCACTTGTTTTCGCGGTTCGAGCGCCGCGCGTACCCACACGAGCGCGGGAGCTTAGGGCATGGAGGTGAATCGGACAATGCCCCGCGTGGTGATGGACGTTTGACCAGCTCAGCTGTGGTTAGGTGGGGTCGACCGATGTTGATAGCATGGCGCAACCGTGCCGACCTTCGAGAGAGTCATCAATGCAGTTCGAAATCGTCGAGCGGGACGAGACCTGGGTGGCCGGTTTGCCGGTCCGCAGTCCCAAACGCGCACTCGGTAAGCTGCGCGACCACGACCTCGAAGCCGCCTGGTCGGCGGTCCTGCACCAGGATCTCGGCGGGCCACTGGCCAGCGCCTACACCGATTTCAGCGGCGAGCTGGGCACCTACAACACCCAGATCGTCGGCTATCAGTGCGATTCGCTCGACCAGGTCACCCGTGGCCATCTCGCCGCCCGGCTCCCGCGCGGCGCCTACGCCCGCTTCTCCTCGGTCGGTAACTTTCCCCAGGTGATGACGGATCTGTGGACCCAGATCGCCTACGCCGAGGAACACAACCAGATCAAACGCACCTTCACCGGCGATTTCGAGTGCTACCCGCACGCGTACAAGATCGACCTGTACCTGGCGGTCGATCCGCGATGACCTACACGATCGTGGTCCGCGGCGGGGCGCTCTACGGCGGCCTCGCCGTACCGCGCGTGCATCCCAGTTTCAAGGTCTCCAACAGCGATCTGATCGAGTTCCTCAAGGACCGGCTGCGCGACCGTCCCGGCGGGCGCGAACCACTGCACACCGTTTACGTGCCGGACCCGGCCGGCAACTGGAACGCCCTGGTCGCCCGCGAATTCGCCACGCCCGACGAGGTGCCCGTCGGTGACCTCATGGTCAGCGTGCCCAAGGGCATCTACGCCCGCTTCGCGCCCAACGGCGACTACCACGACCCGGTCGAGGACGTGTGGGCCCAGGTCGACGACGCCACCGCCTCCGCCGAGATCTCGCGCGCCTACCGCGAGGAGATCGAGGTCTGGCACGGCCCGACCGACGTGGAACTGTTCGTCTCGATCCAAGTCGATAACTGATGGGTAGCTGCATTCGGACCGTACGGTCTGCGAAAATTTACTCAGTGCACCCTAACCGCTTCTGACCTGCGGTTATTTCAACTGGCTCAGAAGGTTTCCGGGAAATTAGCCACTTGTCTGGTGGATTCGTAACCGATGACGGATACTGCACCAGTCGGCATCTATGGGACGCCGACCCCTTGCGGGCGTGAAGCATGGAGTAGGAACCCGATGGCTGTCGATGCAGCATGCGGCGAAACGCGGTTGCGGCGGATTCACCGTCACACCACCGCGGTCGCGACGGCACATTTTCGTGGGGTCGATCGCTAGATGAACGAACAAGCACCACAGACGGCGGACTACCGGCCACGTCTGCTCGATCCGCGCGACCCCACCGACCGGGCAACCTTGCGGCAGCTCGCCGACACACCTGGCATCCAGACCGTCGACCTGCGCGCCGGACTGCGTGCCGAACTCGATCAGCTCACCGGCCCACCGCCGGGTCTCGACCCCGGCGAGGAACGGTGGGTGCACTACCCGTGGCGCAACGCGCTCGTCGCCGTCCTCGGGCCCGACGCCTTCGCCGCGATCCGCTCGGACCGCAACCGCAACAAGCTCACCCGAGACGAACAGCGGCGGCTGCGGGAACTGCGCGTCGGCGTCGTGGGGCAGAGCGTCGGCCATTCGGTGGCCTACACGCTGGCGCTCGAGGGCACCTGCGGGCTGCTGCGCCTGGCCGACTTCGACACCATCGAGCTGTCGAACCTCAACCGGGTCCCGGGCGGGCTGTTCGACGTCGGCGTGAACAAAGCGGTGGTCACCGCCCGCCGCATCGCCGAACTCGACCCGTACCTGCCGGTGGAGATCTGGCAGACCGGTGTGCTCACCGAGACCGCCGACGAATTCCTCGACGGGCTCTCCCTCGTCGTCGAGGAATGCGATTCGCTCGACATCAAATTCGCGGTCCGCGAGGCCGCCCGCCGCAGGCGCATCCCGCTGCTGATGGACACCAACGACCGCGGCCTGTTCGACGTCGAACGCTACGACCTCGAACCCGGCCGCGAACCCTTCCACGGCCTGCTCGGTGCGACCACCGGCGCCCAGCTCGCCGGTCTGGACACCAGGTCCAAGGCACCACACGTGCTGCGCATCCTCGACCCGGCCCAGCTGTCCGCGCGCATGGCCGCCAGCCTGGCCGAGGTCGGCGAAACCATCACCACCTGGCCGCAATTGGGCGGTGAGGTGCAGCTGGGTGCCGCGATCGTCAGTGCGGCGGTCCGCCGGATCGGGCTCGGGGTGAAGCTGTCGTCGGGCCGAACACGCATCGATCTCGAGGCCGCCCTCGATTCGCTCGCCGAACCCGGCTACCTCGACGACGACGCCGACGACCACGCCACCGAACTCGACGACGAGCCACCGCCCGCCGACACCATCGGTGCGATTCTCGCCTGCGCACAGCGCGCGCCCTCGGGTGGCAATGTGCAGCCGTGGATCCTGCGCGGCGACGACGAGCTCATCGAGATCGCCCTCGATCCGACGGACACGACGGCGATGGACGTCGACCTGCGCGGCAGCGCGATCGCCGTCGGTGCCGCGCTGTACAACGCCACGGCGGCGGCCGCCGCTCACGGTTTGCTCAGCGACACGCAACTGCTCGTCGACGAGCCGTCGGCACCCCTGATCGCCCGCCTGCGACTGCGTCCCGGCACCGACGCCGAGCTCGCCGCCGACTACCCCCTCGCCTGCGCGCGCCACACCAACCGGCGCCTCGGCAATGCCGCCGACCTCCCGGATTCGGTGCTGCCCGCTCTCGCTCGAGCAGCGGGGGACCAGGCGATCGTGCACGCGATCACCGGGCGCGAACGCCTCGCCGAGGCCGCGGATCTGCTCGGTGCCAGCGATCGCGTCCGCTATCTCACTCCGCAGCTGCACCAGCAGCTCTACGCCGAATTGCGCTGGCCGGGCGAGGATATCCGCACCGGCATCGACGTGCGGACCCTCGACCCGGCACCGGACGAACTCGCGAAACTCCAAGTCGGCAGCCGCAGCGATGTGATGGACCGGTTGCGTGAGTGGTCGGCAGGCACCGCGCTCGGCGAATTCACGGTCGATCGGGTGCGGTCGAGTTCCGCGCTGGTCGCCGTGGGGTTCCGGAAACGCGGCGGCGGCGCACCGGATCTCGCGGACTACGCGCGGGCCGGTGCCGCGGTCGAAAAGGTCTGGTTGCGGGCGCAACTGCTGGGGCTGGCGGTGCAGCCGGTGTCTCCGGTGTTCCTGTACGCGAACCGGCCCGAGGATTTGCGCCGCGTTTCTCCCGAGTTCACAGATACACTTGCCAGCATTCAGAGGCGTTTCCTGGACATCATGGAAATCTCTGAGGATGAGAACGTGGCATTGGTTCTTCGTCTGAGCTACGCCGCCGCTGCGAGCGTTCGCAGTCGACGGTTGCCGGTGCCTGGCAGTAGGAACGACGGATAGCGCGGATCGGAGACAGCGTGCATCGGCAATCGCTCGACTCACTGGTGACCGAGGTCGCCTCCGAGTTGATGGGTGTCGACGCCACGACCATGGTGGCGGCGAGCGAGCGGGTGCTCGCCGCACTCGTCGAACATTTCGACGTCGATTTCAGCTATCTGCGCCATACCGACCGCACCCGCCGCGCCACCGTGCTCGTCGCCGAATGGCCGCAGCGCGCGGATACGCCGGTGCCCGACCCGTTACGGGTGGTGGAGTTCGACAAGGCCGACTCGGTATTCCGCGCTCTCGAATTCGCCACCGAACCGCTGATCGTCCGGCCCGGTAACGACAGCGAGGACTACCAGGAAACGATCCGCAAATCCTCCGGCATCCCGCAGGTCGCCATGGCCTGTGTGCCGCTGGTTTCGCGGGGTGAGTCCACCGGTGTGCTCGGCTTCGTGAAGATGGGCGACCGCACCTGGACCAAGCGCGAACTCAATGTCCTCAAGGCGATCGCCGCCCTGTTCGCGCAACTGCAGGCGCGCGTGGTCGCCGAGGAGAAGCTGCGCTATATCGCCCTGCACGACGATCTCACCGGCCTGGCCAACCGGCGCGCCCTGCTCGAATACATGGAACGCAGGCTCGCCCCCGAAAACCCGGGCCCCGTCGCCACCTTCTTTCTCGATCTCGACCGGCTCAAGGCCCTCAACGATTTCCTCGGCCACAGCGCCGGCGACAATTTCATCCGCACTCTCGCCCGCAGGCTGAAACAGAACCTCGGGCCCGACGACATGATCGCCCGCCTCGGTGGCGACGAATTCGTGATCGTGCCCGCCGAACCGATGGACGCGGTCGCCGCCGAACTCGAGGCCGCGCGCATTCAGCAACTCATCGGGCGCCGGGTCTCGGTGGGCCAGGAGTCGGTGAGCCGTGGTGTGAGTGTCGGTGTGGCACTGGGTATTCCGGGCGAGACTTCGGTGTCGGATGTCTTGCGCCGAGCCGATCACGCCCTCCTGTCCGCCAAATCCGGTGGCGGCAACGGCGTCGCGGTGTTCACCGACGCCATGCGCGCGCAGTTCGAACTCCAGGACGATGTGGAGCTGAACCTGCGCAGCGCGGTCTCCGACGGGTCGCTGATCCTGCACTACCAGCCCGAGGTCGACCTGCGCACCGGTCGGATCGTGGCGCTCGAGGCGCTGGTGCGCTGGCAGCATCCCACCCGTGGGCTGTTACCGCCCGGCGCGTTCGTTTCGGTGGCCGAGGCGACCAACCTGGCGGGCGAGCTCGGTCGCTGGGTGATCCGTTCGGCCTGTTCCCAATTCGCCGACTGGCGGCGGCGTGGCCTGGCGGCCAATGTCGTCATCCGGATCAATGTGTCGCCGGTGCAGCTGGTGAGCGCCGATTTCGTCGAGCGGATCGAGGACATCCTCCGCCTGTTCGAGATCGACGGCAGCTCGGTGTGCCTCGAGATCACCGAACACGTTGTCGTGCAAGACCTCGTGCGCACCCGGGTGACCCTGCGCGGGCTCAAGCGGATGGGCGTGCAGATCGCCATCGACGACTTCGGCACCGGTTACAGCTCGCTGTCACATCTGAAGGCCCTGCCGGTGGACGCGGTGAAGATCGACCGGGGGTTCGTGCAGCGCCTCGGCGACAGCAACGACGACCTCGCCATCGTGAAATCCATTATCGGCCTGGCCGGTTCGTTCGGGCTCGGCGTGGTCGGCGAGGGTGTGGAGACACCCATGGCGGCCCGGACCCTCGTCGGTCTCGGCTGCTACCGCGCCCAGGGATTCCTGATCGCACGACCGATGCCCGCCGAGGAGGTCGAGGTTCAGCTTCGGGAGGGGCGTATTCCGCTCGATCTCGATCTCCCACGTGCCGGACGCGGCGTGGCACCCAGCTGAATGACCGCCGACGGGTGGTTACTGGTCGAGACCCTCACCGAGGATCTCAAACCGGCTCTTGTCGCCGACGACGCGCGGATCAGGGAATGGATCGCCCCCCAACGCTGGTCGCGCGCGATCGGTCCCGCCAAGGCGAAACTGCTGCGTGACGCGGTACGCGGCGGGGAATCCGCGCGTCTGGGCGATACCGTCGTTGTCGTCGAACCCGTGCGGTGCGCACTGGGCGGGACACACGGCGTCCAGGTCTGGATCGGGCCCGCCGACGCGCCCGTGCCGCCACGCCGTCACGTCGCCGCCTGGGATTGGGATGCCCGCACCGAACTCGCCCATCACGGACCGGGTCTGGAGGAACTGATCTTCGCGCGCGAGCCCGGGGCCGTGCGGGTGGTACGCACACCGCCCGAGGCGTTCGGGCGCATGGTCCGTTTCGACGGCCGGGTCGACTATTTCGCGATGGCGAGCACCCTCGAGCCCGGTGGGCGCTGGCAGGGAGTGGTCGACGTGCTCGGCGACGACGAACAGGTCCGCCGGTTCCAGATGGTGGCGCGGGCCCGGCCGGAGCTGCGCCGGGTGAGCGGGTTGATGCACGCCGTCCCCGAACTCGGCGGCGAAACCGTCGACCTCGAGGTCGCGATGTTGCGCGCCGTGTCCAAGGGAGTGGATGTCGGTGCCGGGCTGATCCTGCTCGCCAGCGGCGTCATCTACGAATGGGTGGCTGATCCACCGCCGCCGCTGGATCGCTGGGCCGTCGAACGACCGACCATCGATCCCGCCGATCTGACCGCGTTGCGTGCCGCCTGTGCCGAGCTGGTGCAAGCTCCGGACACGACGCGGCGCCTCACGCTGCGGGTGCGCTTCGCCGAGGGCGAGTGGATCCGCGCGCACGCCGAGCTGGCGACGGTCACCACGGCCGCCACCGGGCACGGATTGCTCCGGGTGCGGCCCTCGCTCGACGGCGAATCGGGTTAAGCGGCTCTTTCACGGGTGTTCACGTGCCATTCCACGGGCAGGAGCCGCGAGTAACCCGGACGGCTGGACCATCGGCATGTGCGCATCGTGCAGCTAGCGAATTTCTACGGCCCACGATCCGGTGGGTTGCGCACCGCGCTGCACCACCTGGGGGAAGGGTATGTGGCCGCCGGGCACGAGGTGGTGCTGATCGTGCCCGGCCCGCGCCGCAGCGAGGAAGTGCTGTCCACCGGCGCTCTGCGAATCACATTGCCCGCGTTCGGTATTCCGTTCACCGGCGGGTACCGCGCGGCCGATCCACGAGCGGTGGCCGATGTACTCGCCGGACTGCGGCCCGATGTGCTCGAGGTGTCCGACCGGCTCACCCTGCGCGGTTTCGGACGGTGGGCCGGGCGACGCGGCGTCACCAGCGTGATGATCTCGCACGAACGGCTCGACCGGCTGCTCGGTCAGGTGCTCCCCGGGCCCGCCGCCCGGCGCTGCGCCGACGTGGCCAACCGGCGCACCGCCGACGACTACGACATGGTCGTGTGCACCACCGATTTCGCCCGTGAGGAGTTCCTGCGGATCGGTGCCCCCAATGTCGAACTCGTCCCGCTCGGTGTGGACCTCGACCTGTTCAGCCCGCGCAGGCGCGACCGTCGGCTCCGTGCCGACCTCGGCGTGGACGGTTATCCACTGCTCGTGCACTGCGGGCGGCTGTCGGTGGAGAAACGGGTGGACCGCAGCATCGAGGCGATCGGCGCCCTGCACCGCGCGGGCATGCCGACCCGCCTGGTCGTCGCGGGCGACGGCCCCCGCCGCGAATCCCTCGAACGCCGCGCCCGCACCCTGCCGCCCTTACCCGGCGGCGAACCCGCCGTGCACTTCACCGGTTTCATCAGCGACCGCGCCGAGGTGGCGACCCTGCTCGCCACCGCCGACGTCTCCCTGGCACCAGGACCCCACGAAACCTTCGGCCTCGCTGCCCTGGAAGCCCTGGCCGCGGGCACCCCCGTGGTGGCCAGCCGCTCCTCGGCCCTGGCCGACATCATCACCGCCGAATGCGGCGCCGTAGCCGCCGACCGCCCCCGAGCCTTCGCCCGAGCCGTCACCGACGTCCTCGCCATGCCGACCACCGACCGTCGCCAAGCCGCCCGCCACCGCGCCGAACAATTCACCTGGCCCCGGGCGGTGGCAGGCATGCTCGCGGTCCTGAACCGCTGACCTACCTCAGCCGGACTACTTCCAGGTCTCGAGCAGACGGGTCGCTTCAGTCGCGAGCGCCGCCTGGAGGAAGGGCCCGAAGCTGATCCGGGCTACCCCGAGGTCGGCGAAATAGGACTTGGCGGGAGTACCGGGTTGGCCGATCGCGTTGACCGGGCGCGGCAGTTCGGTGGTCAGGCGGCGCAGGGTTTCGTCGCTGTGGCGGCCGACGGGATAGAGCACGTCGGCGCCCGCTTCGGCGGCGAGGGTCAGGCGGGCGACGGCGCGGTCGACGCGGTCGGCTTCCTCGCCGTCCTGACGCAGGAACAGGTCGGTGCGGGCATTGACGACCACGTGCACGCCGGTGGCGTCGGCGGCCTCGCGCAGGCCGCGCACCAGGTCGGCGTGCTCCTGGGCCTCGCGCAGCCGCTTGCCCTCGCTGTGCACGGTGTCCTCGATATTGAGGCCGACAGCGCCCGCCCCGAGCAGGCCGTCGATGAGCTGCAACGGTTCGAGGCCGTACCCGGATTCGATGTCGACCGACACCGGCACCTCCACCGAGGCGGTCACCTGCGCGACACGCGCGAGCAGCTCGTCGAAGCTCATCCCCTCACCGTCGGGGCGTCCGATCGAGTCCGCGACCGGGTGACTGCCCATCGTCAATCCCGAAAAGCCCGCACTCACAGCGACATTCGCCGACCAGGCGTCCCACACCGTCGGCAGGACCACCGGGTCGCCGGGACGGTGCAGCGCGAGCAGGGACTTGGCGCGGGTCTCGAGTGAAGTCATACCGCGATGATGCCCCAGCCGTGCGGCAGTGGCTAGGCGCAGCCACTTTTCGGTGGGCAGTTCAGGTGTACGTCGAGCACGCGCGCGCCCGGCCCCTCCGCACCGAGGCGGTCGTGTTCGTTGACGAGCTTGCACGAACCCAGCGACAGGCAGCCGCAGCCGATGCAACCGGTGAGATTGTCGCGCAGGCGCGTGAGCTGGGTGATTCGTTCGTCGAGGTCCGCACGCCAGGTGGTCGACACGGCCTCCCAATCGCGTCGGGTCGGTGTGCGGCCCTCGGGCAGCCGGTCGAGCGCGGAGCGGATATCGCTGAGCGGGATGCCGACGCGCTGGGAGATACGGATGAACGCCACCCGCCGCAGCGTCTCGCGTGCGTAGCGGCGTTGATTGCCACTGGTTCGACGACTCGTTATGAGACCTTCGCGTTCGTAGAAGTGCAACGCGGACACTGCAACTCCACTACGCTCGGAGAGCTGCCCGGGGGTCAGCTCCTTCGTTTGCCAATCGGCCGTCGTCATTTCCTGTCTCCTCCCGCTTTCACCTCAACCATACTTGAGGTACTTGTGTGGTGTACGAAAACGGGGTGACTCGGTGCGGGTCCTCCTGGCAGGCGCGCCCCGCTCGCATTACGGTTTCGGCATGGGAACGGACTCGCGCCTGGCTGTCACCTCCGAGGTCGGCACATTGCGCACGGTGCTGCTGCACCGGCCCGGCGATGAGCTGCGCAGGCTCACCCCGAGCAACAACGATCAGCTGCTCTTCGACGGCATCCCCTGGGTGGAACGCGCCCAGGAGGAACACGACGCCTTCGCCGCCGTCCTGCGCGGGCGCGGCGTCGAGGTGCTGCTGCTCGCCGACCTGCTCACCGAAACCCTCGCGACCAGCGGCGCCGCCCGTATCCAGGGCATCTCCGCCGCCGTCGACGCGCGCAGGCTCGGCCACGATCTCGCCGACCAGCTCGCCGCCGAACTCCGCAAGGTCGAGGCCCCCGAACTGGCCGACATCCTCATGGCCGGAATGACTTTCGACGAACTGCCGTTCGGTCCCGACTCCACGTCGCTGGTGCGGCGGATGCATCACGGTGCCGATTTCGTCATCGACCCGCTGCCCAACCTGCTGTTCACCCGCGACTCGTCGTTCTGGGTCGGTCCCAAGGTGGCGATCACCTCCCTCGCGCTGCCCGCGCGCAGTCGCGAAACCTCCATCACCGACCTCGTCTACGCCTTCCACCCTCGTTTCCTCGGCGTGCGCCGGGCCTACGAATCACACACGGCCCCCATCGAAGGCGGTGATGTGCTGCTGCTCGCTCCCGGCGTCGTCGCGGTGGGCGTGGGCGAGCGAACCACCCCCGCCGGTGCGGAAGCGTTGGCGCGCAGTCTTTTCGACGACGACCTCGCGCACACCGTGCTGGTGGTGCCGATCGCCCAGAACCGCGCGACCATGCACCTGGACACCGTGTGCACCATGGTCGACACCGATGCGGTGGTGATGTACCCCGGTGTCCGGGAATCCCTGCAGGCGTTCACGATTCGCCGCGAGGACGGCTTCGCCGGACGTGGTGACACCGAACGCATCAGCATCAGCGGCCCCGAACCGTTCCTGCCCGCCGCTGCCGCCGCGATGGGTATCCCGACCCTGCGGGTGATCGACACCGGCCGCGACGGACCCGCCGCCGAACGCGAGCAGTGGGACGACGGCAACAACACCCTCGCGCTCGCCCCCGGCGTCGTCGTTGCCTACGAACGCAACGAGATGACCAACTCCCGCCTGACCGACGCGGGGATCGAGGTGCTCACCATCCAGGGTTCGGAGCTGGGGTCCGGGCGCGGCGGCCCCCGATGCATGTCCTGCCCGCTGTCCCGAGACGAGGTGTGATGTTCCACGTCGAGCTGTCCGCCGATTCCACCCAGCCGCCCTACGAACAGTTGCGCATGGCGGTGATCGAACAGGTCCGCGCGGGCACGCTCACGGCGGGCACCAAGATCCCCACCGTGCGGGCGCTGGCCGCCGACCTCGGCATCGCACCCAACACCGTCGCCCGCGCCTACCGCGAACTCGAGGCCGACGGTGTCCTCGAAACCCGTGGCCGCCAGGGCTCTTTCATCGCGTCGTCGGGCGACCCCACCCGCGATATCGCCGGCCGCGCCGCCGTCGACTACGTGACGACCATCCGCAGGCTCGGCCTCGCCGACAGCGACGCCATCGACTTCGTCCACCGTGCGCTCGGCTGAGGTGTCAGCGCCAGCTCGGTAACCAGAGGTGGTCCTGCCAGGTGGCGGGGCTGATCGGCATCCCGGTGAGAATGGGCCACAGCCAGACGAAATTCGCGATCACCAGGCCCAGGTAGATGGAGACGATCAGCAGCCCGAGGGCGTAGCGCTCGTCGACCGGGGCGGGCAGGTAGGTGCCCGTCGGGCTGCGCGGTATCCCCACCGGTCGCGACGAACCGAGGATGTCGCCGAGGACCAGCGCGATACCCATCACGAGGAACGGGGCGAGCACGACGGCGTAGAAGAAGTACATCTGCCGGTCGAGGGTGAGGAACCAGGGCAGCAGACCTGCGCCGTAGCCGACGAGCACCGCCGCGTACCGCCAGTCCCGCCGGGTGACGCTGCGCCAGATCATCCAGCCCAGCGCAGGCAGCGCGAGCCACCACAGCGCCGGGGTGCCGATGGCCATCACGGCCTTCACACACTGCGCCTCGCCACATCCGGTGACGGTGCCGTCGGCGTAGTAGTAGAGCATCGGGCGCAGACCCATCGGCCAGGTCCACGGCTTGGATTCCCACGGGTGGTGATTGCCCGCCGAATTGGTGAGAGTCGAATGGAAATCCAGGGTTTCGCCCTGGTAGTACCAGAGCGAGCGCAGGGCGTCGGGCAGGAACGCGAATGCCCCACCGGTGCCGATCTGATTGCCGACCGCGTGCCGGTAGGTCCCGGTCTCGCTGGCGAACCACGCCCAATACGACGACAGGTACACCACGAGCGGAATGACGACGAGGGCGTACAGCGCGGGCCCCACATCGCGCACCAGCGTGCCGACCCACGGCCTGCGCACCCCGTACGCGCGTCGGGCGCTCACGTCGAACGCCACGCTCATCAGCCCGAAGAACATGATGAAGTAGATGCCCGACCATTTGGTTCCACAGGCCAGACCGAGCAGCACACCGGCGCCGAAACGCCACCAGCGCACCCCCAGCCGTGGGCCCCAGTCGGTGAGCCCGACGCGACCGGCCAGGTCGGCGGCGGCCATGCGCTCACGCACCTCGTCGCGATCGACGATCAGGCAGCCGAACGCGGCGGTGACCAGCAGTGCCATGAAGATGTCGAGCATGCCGATGCGCGAGGACACGAAGGTCAGGCCGTCGGCGATGAGCAGGATGCCCGCGAACGCGCCGATCAAAGTGGAGCGTGACATCCGGCGCACGATCCGGATCACCAGCAGCACCAGCACGGTGCCCGCCAGGGCGGCGGTGCCGCGCCAGCCCCAGGCGTTGTAGCCGAACAGGGCCTCGCTGAGGGCGATGAACTGTTTGCCGACCGGGGGGTGCACCACCAGGCCGTAGGCGGGGTTGTCCTCGACTCCGCCACCGGTGACCATCTGCCAGGCCTGCGGGGCGTAGTGCTTCTCGTCGAAAACCGGTGTGCGCGCGTCGGTGGGATAGTTCAGGTTCAGGAAGCGGGTGACGCCCGCGATCACCGTGAGCACCAGGGTGACCGCCCAGCCCCGCGCGGTGTCGAGCGGCCCGAAATCGGGGGCCGGTCGCAGCGGCACCGGGCTCACCACGGCCGACACCGGGCGCGTCGAACGGGCTTCGGTCACCGGGATCACGCCCCGATCGTAGGCGGTGCCACCGACTCGGGCCGAGCCGACACCGGTCGGGACCGGGTCACCTGACAGAATGGACGTCGCGCCATCCACTGGCACCGCGCGCCGCACGCACCGCCTGCGGCCGAACTCCCGGAGAGGCGGAACCCCACCGTGTTGGTCCTAGCGGCAACCCCGATGGGCGATATCGGCGATGCGTCGCAGCGTCTGCGCGACGCGCTCGGCACGGCCGATGTGGTCGCCGCCGAGGACACCCGCCGCACCAGATCGCTCGCCAAGGCTCTCGGGGTGGAGATCACCGGACGCGTCGTCAGCTTCTACGACCATGTCGAGACCGCCCGCATCCCCGCCCTGCTCGACGACATCGCGAGCGGGCTCACCGTGCTCCTGGTGACCGACGCGGGCATGCCGTCGGTGAGCGACCCGGGTTATCGGCTGGTGGCCGCCGCCGTGGAACGCGACCTGCCCGTCACCTGCCTGCCCGGCCCGTCGGCTGTCACCACGGCGCTCGCCCTGTCGGGCCTGCCGGTCGAACGGTTCTGCTTCGACGGTTTCGCGCCGCGCAAAGGCGGCCAGCGCCGGGAGTGGTTGCGCACCTTGGCTTCCGAACAACGCGCCTGCGTCTTCTTCGAAGCACCCCACCGCCTCGCCGACTGCCTCGCCGACGCCGTCACCGTCCTCGGCCCCGACCGCCGTGCCGCCGTCTGCCGCGAACTCACCAAAACCTACGAAGAAGTCGTCCGCGGCACCCTCGGCGAACTCGCCGAATGGGCGGTCGACGGCGCGCGCGGCGAAATCACCGTGGTTCTCGAAGGCGCCCAACCGGTTTCGGCCGAACCGGCCCAACTCGTCGACGAAGTCGAAACCCTCGTCGCGAGCGGTATGCGCCTCAAGGACGCCTGCGCGGAAGTATCGGCAGGCCGAGGCGCCTCCCGTCGCGAACTCTACGACGCCGTACTCGCCGCCCGATCCGCCGAGTGAGGACGACACTGCGGCGCATCCGAGATCGGGTGCGCCGCAGTGGTTCCGGATCTACTCCTTCGGCTCCACGTACCGGGGGAACACCGGTTCCGGGGCCGGGAGGTCGGTGCCGGGGACGAGGGGGGTGGGGATGTCGGCGAAGGTGCGGGCATCCTGGCCGAGGAGGTCGAGGATCTTCGCGGCGGAGCCGGGCATCACCGGCTGGACCAGGATCGCGACGATGCGGACCACCTCGAGGGTGACGTAGAGGACCGTCGCCATGCGGGCCAGGTCTTCCTCGGTGCCCGACTTGCGCAGGGCCCAGGGGGCATTGGCGGAGAAGTAGCGGTTGGTTTCGCCGAGGGTGAGCCAGACGGCTTCCAGGGCCAGGTGCATCTGCTGGGCGTCGAATTCGGTGCGGCACTTGTCGAGCAGGCCCGCCGCGCGGTCGAGCAGGGCGCGGTCGTCGGCGGTGAATTCGCCCGGCGTGGGGACCTTGGCGTCGCAGTTCTTGTTGACCATGGTCAGGCTGCGCTGCACCAGGTTGCCGAATTCGTTGGCCAGGTCGCTGTTGATGCGGCCCGCGATGGCCTCGTTGCTGTAGCTGCCGTCCTGGCCGTAGGAGATCTCACGCAGCAGGAAGAAGCGCACCTGGTCGAGGCCGTAGGTGGAGACCAGTTCGAGCGGGTCGACGATATTGCCCGTCGACTTCGACATCTTCTCGCCCTTGTTGTACAGGAACCCGTGCACGAACACGCGCTCCGGCAGTTCGATGCCCGCCGACATCAGGAACGCGGGCCAGTACACCGTGTGGAAGCGGGTGATGTCCTTGCCGATGATGTGCACGTTCGCCGGCCAGAACTTGCGGAACCGCTCGGAGTCGGTATCCGGGAAGCCCACGCCGGTCAGGTAATTGGTGAGCGCGTCGACCCACACGTACATCACGTGATCGGGATGACCGGGCACCGGAACACCCCAGTCGAAGGTGGTGCGCGAGATCGACAGGTCTTTCAGCCCGGCCTTGACGTAGCTCACGATCTCGTTGCGCCGGGTCGCCGGGGCGATGAACTCCGGACGCGTCTCGTAGAGCTCGAGCAGTTTGTCCTGGTACTGCGAGAGCTTGAAGAAGTAGTTCGACTCCTCGGTCCAGGTGACCGGGGTCTGCGTCTCGGTGGACACGCGGGTGCCGTCGTCGAGGAGGGTGGTCTCCTCCTCGGTGTAGAACGCCTCGTCGCGCACCGAGTACCAGCCGGAGTAGTTGTCGAGGTAGATGTCGCCGTTGGCGAGCATGCGCTCCCAGATGGCGACGCTCGCGGCCTTGTGGTCCTCGTCGGTGGTGCGGATGAAGCGGTCGAAGGAGACGTCGAGGGCCTTGTCCATGGCCTCGAACACGTCGGAGTTGCGTGCGGCGAGTTCCTGTACCGGAACGCCTTCGGCGGCCGCGGTCTGCTGCATCTTCTGGCCGTGCACGTCGGTGCCGGTCATGAAGAACACGTCGTAGCCGTCGAGACGCTTGAAGCGGGCAAGCGCGTCGGTGGAGATGTACTCGTACGCGTGCCCCATATGCGGTGCACCGTTCGGGTAGGCGATGGCCGTGGTGATGTAGAAGGCCGGCTGCTGCTCGCTTCGCTCGCTCATGATGGCAACTACTGTAATCCGCGTGGCAAACCAGAATCGTCCGGCTCCGCCTCCTCCCGCACCGCTCGCGCCGCTGATCGACGCGCACACCCACCTCGACGCCTGCGGCGCGACCGATGCCGCCTCGACCACCGCGATCGTCGACCGGGCCGCCGCCGTCGGCGTGGGCCATGTGGTGACGGTCGCCGACGACCTCGCCGCCGCGCAGTGGGCGGTCCGGGCCGCGCACTGGGACCCGCGCGTGTACGCGGCCGTCGCGCTGCACCCCACCCGCGCAAACGCCCTCGACGACAAGGCCATGGCCGAACTGGAGAATCTCGCCACCGATCCCCGCGTCGTCGCGATCGGTGAGACCGGCCTGGACTACTACTGGCCGGGCAAACTCGACGGTTGCGCCGACATCGAGACCCAGATCGAGGGTTTCCGCTGGCACATCGACCTGGCCAAGCGGGTACGCAAGCCGCTGATGATCCACAACCGCGAGGCCGACCACGACCTGCTCACGGTGCTGCTCGACGAGGGCGCCCCCGACACCGTGATCTTCCACTGCTTCTCCTCGGACGCGAACATGGCGCAGGCGTGTGTGGCCGAGGGGTATGTGCTCAGTTTCTCGGGAACGGTGAGTTTCAAGAACGCGCACGAATTGCGTGAGGCGGCCAAGCTGGTACCCGCCGATCAGATCCTGGTCGAAACCGACGCGCCGTATCTGACGCCGCATCCGTATCGGGGGGCACCGAACGAGTCGTACTGCCTGCCGTACACGGTGGGCGCGTTGGCCGAGATCCGCGAACAGGACCCGGTCGAATTGGCGGAGACGACCACGGCCAATGCCCGAAGGCTCTATCGCATTCGCTGAGTCCCTTTCGCCCTGTTGTCAGGGGACTGGACGATAAACGTGTTTCGGCTCACATTTCTGTGTCGAAGCCGTTATCTACCTGCGATGTCTATATCGAATCGTGATGTGTGGTCCCGCTGATCGGGCGGCACCCTGTTGTCCCATGTCGACATGCTCGTTATCGTTCCGTAACCATGTCGGCTTTCGCACGGATCAACTCGTCCCGCTCGCCGCTGCTGTACGCGGCGGCGGCGGCCCTGTTGCTGGTGTTGCTCGTCGGCGCCTCGATGGCCATCGTCAATCACAAGACGGTGGCGATCGTGGTCGACGGAGAACGCGTCGAGCTCACCACCATGTCGCGCGATGTGCGCGCGATCCTCGACGACGCGGGCTACGAACTCAGCGAACACGACGACGTCCGCCCGTCGGCGGGCACGAAGGTGTCCGACGGCGCGACCATCACCCTCAACCGCGGCCGCGAGATCATGGTGATCGTCGACGGCGCCGAACGCAAGGTGTGGACCACCGGCATCACCGCCGGTGAGGCGCTCGCGCAGATGCAGATCCCGGCCGACACCCACGTGGTGCCCACCCGCACCGAGAAGCTGCCGCTGGCCGGTGCCGCGCTGAGCGTGTACACCCCGCGCACCGTCACCGTCGTCGACGGTGGTGGCGAACCGGTCGACGTGCGCCTGGCCGCCCCGACCGTCGGCGATTTCCTCACCGCCGCGGGCATCCCGCTCAAAGACCAGGACTTCGCCGAGCCCGCCGCGAGCACCCCGCTCACCGGCGATATGAAGGTCACCGTCACCCGTCAGCGCGTCGAGGAGCGCACCGAGACCCTGCCGCTGGAACCCACCGAGCAGGTGATCGAGGACGTCACGATGAACATGAGCCGCACCGTCGTGGAGAACCCCGGTGCGCCCGGCCTGCACGAGGCGACCTTCGCGGTGACCATGATCAACGGTGTCGAAGCCCATCGCGTGCAGACCAATTCGAAGGTCATCACCCCCGCCCAGCCCAAGACCATCCGCAAGGGCGCCAAGCCGGGCACCGAGGTGCCGCCGGTCCGCGACGGCGACATCTGGGACGCGCTGGCCAAGTGCGAGTCGACCGGCAACTGGTCGATCAACACCGGCAACGGCTACTACGGCGGCATCCAGTTCGACCAGAGCACCTGGGAACGCCAGGGCGGCCTCAAGTACGCCCCCCGCGCCGACCTGGCCACCCGCGAGGAACAGATCGCCATCGCCGAAGTGACCCGCGCCCGCCAGGGCTGGGGCGCCTGGCCCGCCTGCACCGGCCGCCTCGGCCTGAGCTGATCAGGTAAGTCGCTGTCACGGCGGGGGATTGCCGTGCGGTAGCGTGCTCTCGTTTCGCCGGGTCTGCTGTGCTCGTGCGGCGGGGTCGGCTTCGGACGAGTCGACGGGTGGTTGAGATGCGCGGTGTTTCGGCGATGCGATGCGCTGCTGCGGCGGTGGCTGTTTCGATGGGGCTCGGAATCTGTGCGCCGGGTGCGCACGCGGAGTCGCCAGGGGAGGCGCTCGCCGTGATGCCCGCGGTGCTGCGCGGCCTGGACGCCGAGATCATCGACTATTCGACCAGGGGAGTCGGCGGGGCGACCCAGCCGGCCAGTGGTGTGCTGTATCTGCCGGATGGCCCCGCGCCCGAGGGCGGGTGGCCGATCGTCGCCTACGACCACGGCACCACCGGGCTCGGTTCCGGTTGCGGTGGGCAATCCGATCCAGCGGGGGCGCCGTGGCCGGCATCGCAAGTGGGACAAGACGAATTCATCCGGCACGTGGTGTCGCGCGGGTTCGCGGTGGTTGCCCCGGATTATCTGGGGCTCGGCCGGTTCGACACCGGGCCGCATCCGTACCTCGACATCGATACCGAGGCGACCGCCACGCTGGATCTGCTGCGCGCCGCCCGGTCGATGCATCCGGAGCTCTCGGCGGTGTGGCTGGCATCGGGCATGTCGCAGGGTGGGCATGCCGCGCTCGCCACCGCACACCGGCAGGCGAGCTACGCGCCGGAGCTGGATTTCCGTGGCACCATCGCCGTCGACCCGGCCTCGGATGTGGAGAAAGTCGCCCCGCTGCTCGGCCCGGGCAACCCGGACCGCGTGAGCGGCGGCACCCTCGGTTTCTCGGCGAGCATTCTCGCCGGCTTGCGTGCGGCCCGGCCGGAGGCGCAGGTCGACAGCTACCTCAGCCCGCTCGGTCGGCAGGTGCTCGACGAGATCGGCACGCTGTGCCAGGACGCCATCGACGACCGGGTCGCCGATCTCTACCTCGGCGACCTGCTGTCGCGCTCGCTCGGCGAGGAACCGCTGCGCTCGGTGATGACCGACTACATGGCCGTGCCGACCAGCGGTTACGACGCACCGATCCTGCTGCTGGTGAACGCCACCGACCGGACGGTGCCGTCCCCGCTGCACGCGGCGCTCGCGGCACAGTTCGCCGCGGGCGGCGTGGCATTCGAGACGGTGGTCGGCACGGGGAGCCACACCCAGCTGAGCCCGGCGATGTGGGTGGCTATCGATCAATTCCTGGCTCGAGCACGCTGATCCCGACCACCTATCTGTACACTCGTCCAAGTTCATGATCCCCCTGGTGGAGAGACGAGTCCATGTCTGACAAGCCGATCAGAGCGGCCGTTGTCGCGGCCCTGACCTCCGCCGCGCTGCTTGCCGGTCTGGCTCCCGCGTCCGCCGAAACGCCCGGCTCGCTCATCTCGGCGCAGGCCGAGGCGGCGGGCTGGCACGGCCTGGATCGCGGCTCGTCCATCGAGTACTGGATGACCGACTCCGCCGGCGTCGCCCGCCCGGCCAGCGGTGCACTGTTCCTGCCGAGCGGTGACGCACCCGCCACCGGCTGGCCGATCATCGCCTACGACCACGGCAGTTCCGGCTCCGGCCGCGGCTGCGGCGGTCAGGCCGACCCGGAGACCGCGCCGTTCCCGGCGCAGCGCGCGGCCGAGGACCGTCTCATCAAGCGCTTCGTCGAGCAGGGCTTCGCCGTCGTCACGCCCGACTACCTGGGCCTGGGCCGCTTCGACACCGGTCCGCATCCGTATCTCGAGGTGCGCAGCGAGGCGACCGCGACCATCGATCTGGTCCGCGCGGCCCGCGCCGCCGAACCCGACCTGTCGCGCACGTGGAGCGTGGTCGGTACCTCACAGGGCGGACACGCGGCGCTGAGCTCGGCCCACGTCCAGTCCGCCTACGCTCCCGAACTCGATTTCCGGGGCACCGTCGCCATCGATGCCGCCTCCGATGTCGAGAAGGTCCTGCCGTTCATGGGACCGGACGTGCCCGGCCCGCCGGGGAGCACGATCTTCCTCGTCAGCATCCTCGCGGGTCTGCGCGCCACCCACCCCGAACTCGACGTGGACTCCTACCTCACGCCGCGTGGCAAGGCCGTCATCGACGCGGCCGCGGGCCAGTGCCTCGACACGATCGTCGCCGAGACCAAGGGGATGACCTCGCGCGATATGTTCGTCCGCCCGATCGAACCGCTGCGCGGCGCCCTCGCGGCCTACATGGCCCTGCCGACCAGCGGCTACGACGCGCCGATCCTGCTGACCATGAACGTCACCGACACGATCGTCCCGTCCCCGCTGCACGCGGCGCTGGTCGCTCAGTTCGCCGTGAACGGAGTGGACCACCAGGTGCTGCCCGGCACCGGCACACACGGCTCGGTGACACCGGCCCAGCTCGATGCCATCGACGCCTTCCTCGCCCGTGTCAACGCCGCCCCACCACAGCGCTGAGCTGCCCGATCGGCGAGGTTGGTAAGTTCTAGCAGTGTCCCAACCCGATAATTCCGCTCGCGGTCCCGCCGCGCTGCTCGGCCCCGCCGAGGTGCGTACGCTGGCCGAACGCTTCGGCGTGCGACCGACCAAACAGCTCGGGCAGAACTTCGTCCACGACGCGAACACGGTGCGGCGCATCGTGTCCGCGGCGGGTGTGGGTCGGGGCGATACGGTGCTCGAGGTCGGTCCCGGCCTCGGCTCGCTGACGCTGGCCCTGCTCGATGTGGTCGACCAGGTAGTCGCCGTGGAGATCGACCCGGTGCTCGCGAACTACCTGCCCGAAACCGTCGCCGATCGCGCTCCCGACCTGGTCGGGAATCTGCGGGTGGTCGAGGCCGACGCGCTGCGAGTGCGCGCCGATCAGCTGCCCGCGGAACCGACCGCGCTGGTGGCGAACCTGCCGTACAACGTGGCCGTGCCGGTGCTGCTGCACCTGCTCGCCGAGTTGCCGAGCATCAAGGTCTCGCTGGTGATGGTGCAGGCCGAGGTGGCCGACCGGCTCGCCGCCGAGCCGGGCAACCGGGTGTACGGGGTGCCGAGCGTCAAGGCGGGTTTCTTCGGCAAGGTCCGGCGCGCGGGTCATGTGGGTACACAGGTGTTCTGGCCGGTGCCGCGGGTGGAATCGGGCCTGGTCCGCATCGATCGGTATGCCGAGCCGCCGTGGCCGATGGACGACGCGCATCGCAGGCGGGTGTTCGAGGTGATCGACTCGGCCTTCGCCCAGCGGCGAAAGACCTTGCGGGCGGCGCTGTCCGGCTGGGCGGGTTCGCCAGCCGAGGCCGAGCGCAGGCTGGTCGCCGCGGGTATCGATCCGACGGCGCGTGGTGAGACTCTCGAGACCGCCGCGTTCGTGAAACTGGCCGCTCAGGGCTGAACCCTTGTGACCCGCACCCCGTCGGTGCGGGCCACAGCAGGATCAGCGGGCGAGTTCGTACCCCGCCTCGTCGACGGCGGCGGCCACCTCGGCCTCGGACACCTCGTTCGCGCTGTCGACGCGCACGAGTCCGCTGGCCAGGTCGACGTCGACGCTGGTGACACCGTCGATCTTGCCGATCTCCTGCTTGACCGAGCTCACGCAGTGTCCGCAGGTCATCCCCGTGACGGTGTAAGTGGTGGTGGCCATGGCCGACTCCTTCGCTCGAATATACGGTCCCGGGGTATGCCCCCGACACGAACGAACATACCCCCCATGGGTACTGAGCGCAAGCCCTCGGTTCGTCCATCGCGGATACCCACCGACCGGTCGGCCGTTTCTGCACACATACTCGTCGGTACTACCGGTTACGCTTGGTGATCGTGCTGTCAGTTGTGCCCAGCCCGGTCGTCGTGCGCGCTCCTTCGAAGGTGAATCTGCATCTCGGAGTCGGTGATGTGCGCGCCGACGGGTACCACGACCTGACCACGGTCTTCCAGGCATTATCCCTGTCCGACGACCTACGATTGGCCCCCGCCGCCTCGCTCACCGTCCGGGTGACGGGGGAGGGCGCGGCGCAGGTCCCCACCGACCGGACCAACCTCGTCTGGCAGGCCGCCGTCGCGCTGGCCCACCTGGCCGGGCGTGCGCCGCTCGTCGAGATCGCCATCGCCAAGGGCATCCCCGTGGCCGGTGGCATGGCGGGCGGCAGCGCCGACGCGGCCGCCGCGCTCGTCGGGCTCAACGAGCTGTGGGACCTGGGACTCGGCCGCGACGAACTGGCCTCGGTCGCCGCCGAACTCGGCAGCGACGTGCCGTTCGCCCTGCACGGCGGCACCGCACTCGGCACCGGTCGTGGTGAACAGCTGCTGCCGGTGCTGTCGCGCAACACCTTTCACTGGGTACTCGCCCTCGCCAAGGACGGGCTGTCCACGCCGTCGGTCTTCCGTGAGCTCGACCGCCTGCGCGAGGAAGGCGACCCGCCGCGCCTCGGCGACCCGCAGAAACTCCTGCAAGCCCTGGCCGCAGGCGACCCACACGCCCTCGCCCCGCTGCTCGGCAACGACCTGCAGGCAGCCGCTCTCTCCCTGAAACCGGAACTGCGCCGCACCTTGCGCGCCGGGGTCGGAGCCGGTGCGCTGGCCGGGCTGGTGTCGGGGTCCGGCCCGACCTGCGCGTTCCTGTGTGAGACGGAGGAGGCGGCCATCGCGGTGGCCGCCGAACTGGCCGGAGCGGGCGTGTGCCGCAGCGTGCGCACGGCGAGTGGCCCGGTACCGGGCGCGCGAGTGCTCGACCACGAAGCGCACTGAACGCGGCCGGCCCTGAGTGGGTGAGTAGGCTCGGCCCAGCCGGATAGTCACGCGGAAGGCGGGCGAAGAACACCTATGTCGAACCTGATCAACCTCGAACAAGTCTCCAAGAGCTTCGGCATCAAGCCGCTCTTGGACGACGTCTCCCTCGGTATCCACGCCGGGGAACGAATCGGGGTGGTCGGTCTCAACGGTGGCGGTAAGACCACGCTGCTCGAGGTGCTGACGGGTCTCGAACCGCCCGACAGCGGCCGGGTGAGCCGGGTCGGTGGGCTGCGGATGGCCGTGGTCACCCAGCGCGGTGTGCTGCCCGAGGGGGCGACGATCGGGTCGGTCGTGCTCGCGGGACTGTCCGACGACCTGTCGACCGTCGACATCGCCGAACACGAGTGGGCCGCCGACGCGCGCATCCGCACGGTGCTCGAGGGCATCGGCATCGCCGACCTGGGCCTCGACACCCCGGTGACCAACCTGTCCGGTGGGGAACGCCGCCGCGTCGCGCTGGCCGCCGCGCTCGTGCGCGACCTCGACCTGCTGGTGCTCGACGAGCCGACCAACCACCTCGACATCGAGGGTGTGCAGTGGCTGGCCGAGCATCTGATCGCCCGTCGTACCGCGCTGGTGGTCGTCACCCACGATCGCTGGTTCCTCGACACCGTCGCCACCCGTACCTGGGAGGTCGTCGGCGGCAAGGTGGAGACCTACGAGGGCGGTTACGGCGACTGGATCTACGCCCGCGCCGAACGCGCCCGCCAGGCCGATGCCTCCGAGGCGCGCCGCGCCAACCTGGCCCGCAAGGAACTGGCCTGGCTGCGCCGGGGCGCCAAGGCCCGTACCTCCAAGCCGCGCTACCGCGTGGAGGCCGCCGAGGCGCTGATCGCCGATGTGCCGCCGCCGCGCGACTCCGTCTCGCTGGCCGCCTTCGCCCGCAAACGCCTCGGGCGCGTGGTGATCGAGCTCGAAGACGCCACCCTCACCACCCCCGACGGCCGCGAGCTGGTCAGCGACCTCACCTGGCGGCTCGCACCCGGCGAACGAGTCGGTCTCGTCGGTGTGAACGGTTCGGGCAAGACGACGCTGCTGCGCGCCCTGGCCGGCGACGTGGAACCGGCCGCGGGCAAGCGGATCCAGGGTCAGACCGTGCAGATCGGCTGGCTGCGTCAGGAACTCGACGACCTGCCCACCGATATGCGTGTGCTGGAAGCCGTGCAGCAGATCGCGCAGCGAATCATGCTGGGGGACAAAGAGATCTCGGCCGGACAGCTCGCCGAACGGCTCGGGTTCACACCCGCCCGTCAGCGCACCCCGGTCGGCGACCTCTCCGGTGGTGAACGCCGCCGCCTGCAGCTCACCCGCATCCTGATGGCCGAACCGAACGTGCTGCTGCTCGACGAGCCCACCAACGACCTCGACATCGACACCCTGCAGCAGCTCGAAGACCTGCTCGACAACTGGGCGGGCACCCTCGTGGTCATCAGTCACGACCGCTACCTGGTCGAACGCATCTGTGACTCCACCTGGGCCCTGTTCGGCGACGGCAAGCTCACCAACCTGCCCGGCGGGATCGACCAGTACCTCACCCGCCGCGCCGCGCAGACCGACGCCGCCAAGCCGATCAACACCAAGTCGACCGCCACGTCGACGGATTCGGCCGACCGCCGTGCCGCGCGCAAGGAACTCTCGCGCCTGGAACGTTCCATCGCCAAGCTCGACGAGCGCGAGCAGAAACTCCACACCGCCCTCGCCGACGCCGCCACCGACCCGGACAAACTCGTCAAGCTCAACACCGAGCTCAAAGAGGTCGTCGCGGAAAAGGAAGCGGCGGAAGAGCGCTGGATGGAACTGGCCGAGCTGGCCGAGAGCTAGGTCGCGGTTTCTCGGCCGTCGTTGATCACGACGGGTAAACAGGTCTGGACGAAGTCGGCGCCGAACTCGGTGAGCACGATGCTGCGATAGCTCACCTTGGTGCCGAAACTGGCGCGCTTCAACGCCTCTCGCACCTGTTCCTGCGCCTCGATGAGCTGATAGCGGCTCGGGTTGCCCACCGGCTCACGGGTGGACTCGATGAGCCCGAGCCTGCGCAGGTTCGGCAGGTACTGCGGCACCCGGTTCGGAAAGCGAAGGCCCGCATGCTCACCGAGCATGGTGAGACCGCTGATGAGGCGTTCGCCCCCGAACGCCCGCTGACGTCCGGTGCGCACGTCGATCGACGGCTGCGGTCCGTCCACGTGCAGAAACCGCAGGATGCGCGCCTCGTCGGGGGTGATCTCGGCGAGGATGCCCGGGTAGGCCGGATGCGAATCCGGTGCCACCGCATGGGTACTCGCCGACAGGCGGAGCAGTTCGGCGCCCTGTTCGCGCAGCGTCGGCATGCCCGGACCACCGTGCTGTTCCCCGCTCTGGGGAAGGCCGAGGGCGTTGCGCAGCCGGTCGCGTACTTCGGTCTGCGCGTCGGCGAGCACCTCGGCGGGTGGTGCGCCCGCGATACTGCCGCGCAGCACCGTGACCGTGACACCGAGGGCGGTGTCGAGAGTCCACATCGTCATCCCCGACGCGGCGGTGATCGCCACGCGCGCGACACCGGTCGCCGCGCGGGCGGTACGCACCGGTGATACCGGGAGCACGCCGCGGCGGGCATCGGGCGACGGCACCGACCGTCGCACCAGTTCGGTGGACGGAGGTCCGTCGTCTACATCCATGTCGTCGCTACTCCTGTTCCGAAGACCAGGATGTGAGCGTATCCGGCAATGAGTCCGAGCGCGCCGCCATGGACGAAAAGCAACCATTCGTCCTGTTTGATCGCCGAACGCAGCATGTCCACGAAGTCGTGCGGCGAAAGCGCGGACATTTGCCGGGCGATGAATTCGTTGACCTGGCGGCCCTGCTGGACATTGAACGCGGGGTCGGCGAAGGCCATCGGCGCGATCGTCATCGCCTCGGCGGTGAGGGTGGACTGCAGCGAGTCGTATTCACGGCTGCCGAGCATGAACTTCACCGCGGGCCTGGCCGGGCCGAGGGCGCGGTCGGCGGCCGGGCGCAGCGTGTCCTCGAGCATCTGCAGCGTGCGGTCCGAGCGCGGGCCGTTGAGCAGTTCGTCACCGATGTTGGCGACGGTGAGCACCTCGGTCGACACCAAAGCCGCGTAGCCGGAAGTGATTTCGGGCTGACGCTTGATGAGCAGACCCTGCCGCCACGGGCACCACCACTTGGGTTCGGCGGGCGCGAAGATCATGTTCAGGCCGACCCAGTTCACCACCCAGCCGATCACGATGCCGCCGAGCGGCAGGACGATCAGGGGCGAGAGCGAAGTGGTGTGCAGTGCCAGTACGAGCAGCAGGCCGCAGGGCGCGCCGAAATAGAAACCGAAATTCTGCATGAATCGGAGTTCTTTGGCGCCGAGCACCTGGAACAACTGGTTGAGCAATTGCGGGCGTGCCTGGAAATAGCGGATCACCATCTGCTTCACGTCGAGCAGCTGATCGATATTGGTGCCGAGTTCCATGGTGAGTTCGCGCAGGATCTCGGGCAGTTGCGAGCGCACCCGCTGGTGGATCATCTCCCTGACCTGGGTGGGCAGGTTGTACCAGAGCTGTGGATGCTCACGGCGCAGGATCACCTCGACGATGTCGCGGATCTGCGCGTCGGCCACCTCGGCCAGATGCTCCGCGAGTTTGTCCGGCTCGAGTTCGCGGTAGAAGTCGGAGACGCTGCCCAGTTTCGACAGCCCCTTGTCGACCGCGATGCTCGCCATTTTGTCGGCACGCGAGGGAACGATGCCCTGCCAGCCGATGCGGCCGTCGTAACTGAGCAGCGGCAGCACCTGAATTCGCTTGGGCAGGTAGGGAAACACCGTGCGCAGACCGGGCAGCTTGACGCCGTGGAACTCGAGCGGCCGGAAGAGCATGAGAATGCCGGTCCAGTTGGTGATGTAACCGATGACGCCTGTGAACAACGGGATGGTCAGAATTTCGAGCAGGAGCGTCGGATGTATACCGAACACACTTTCCAACACTGACGACACCCTCCTGCCGATACCCGGTGACCACCGCCTTCACCGGCGTTCAAAAACTAGCACCCCCGCAGCGAGGTGACCCTACTGTGAGGTACGGAACCGGGTCCATTCGCCGTGCTCCAGGCCACAGGGTAGTGTCTGAGACATCAGTCACAGAACCTGTCGCGGATGCCGCACTCGGCCCACCGAATCGGAACAATGACCATCACCACATTTCGTGACAGGCCACAATCGAGGCGCGGACAGGGGCGCGCTGTAGATCGCACTGTGCCTGGAGCGTGGTCGGGCAATAATCTGGTGGGCGATCGTTGTCCACGGCGAGACTTCGGAGTAGGACGTTGACAGACGACAGGACCGGACAGGACCTGGCCCGTGCCGGTACCCGCGCCGTCGAGCGCAGCTCGGATGTCGAGCAGCGACAGATCAGTAACGAAGCCCGCCTGATCCGCGGGGTGTTCCGGGCGGCCGGACTGGCCGCGGGCACCGCCGTGCGCGGCAGCCAGTGGGCCGTCGGCACCACCTATGAGGTCACCAAGGAGCTCGCGCAGGCCGCGCTCGACGGTGAGTCGTCCGCCGATATCGCCGAGCGCACCGGCAACGCGCTGCGCTCGATCGCCCGCAGTGCCCTCGGCGTCACCGAGGGTTCGGTGCGCGAGATCGTCAGCTATGTGCCGACCACCAACGGTTCGGGCCAGCAGTCCCTCGCGGTCGGCCCGTACCTGCGCTCCACCACCACCGAGGAACTGCGCCGCCGCGGTGATGCGCTGCTGGCCCGCTCGGCCGACGTGTACTTCACCGAGGACGTGCACCCCGCCTACGACCGCATCCTCGATGAGATCGCCCCCGACGAGGCCCGCATCCTGCGGTTCATGGCCCTCAACGGACCTCAGCCCGCCGTCGATGTGCGGACCAACCGCCCGCTCGGCATCGGCTCGGAACTGGTGCAGGGCGACCTCACCTCGGTGCCCGAACAGGCAGGCGTGCGCTATCCCGACCGGGCACGTTCCTACCTCATCAACCTCAACCGCCTCGGTCTCACCCTCACCTCCGACGACCCGGTGGTGCTGAGCCGCTACATGGTGCTCGAGGTGCAGCCGGTGGTCGAGGAGGCGCTCAAGAAGGCCGGACGCGCGCCGAAGATCGTGCGCAAGAGCCTTCGCCTCTCGGAATTCGGCGAGGACTTCTGCCGCACCTGCTTCACCATCGGCTAGCCCAGACAGTCCGGGGCCCGAGCGGGCGCAGGTCACACTCCGGTTTCGACAGGGGTAGCGATCGGGTACAGATCCGCCTCGCGTGGGCGATCCGGTGGGATCGTGGAGGCATGGAGCAAGGGCCCGGGTCTGTGAACGCGCGCGTCGAGGAGGTCGATGTGCGTCGTGAACGCTCGGGGCCGCTGTTACCCGGGGCGGAGGAGCCGTTGGTCGCCGGGCACGGGACGGACAGTGTGATCGCCGACGACGAACAGCCCGCCGCCGCGCCGCCCGAGCAACCGAAGCCGCGTCCGCCCGAGCACCCCGACGACGTCACCGCGATCAGCAGACTCAAATTCCGCTACCTGCGCACGCTGGACACCAAGTCCTGGGACGAGTTCGCCGACACCCTCGTGCCCGAGGCCACGGCGACCTACAGCGAATACCTGCAGTTCGAGTCGCGCGAGGCCTTCCTCGCCTTCCTGCGCAACACCCTCGGCCCGCACGTCATCACCGAGCACCGGTGCGACCACCCCGAGATCGATGTCGACGGCGACACCGCCACGGGCACCTGGTATCTCGCCGACACCGTGCTCATCCCCGAACACAACATGTGCCTGCACGGCGCCGCGTTCTACACCGACCGCTACGTGCGCTGCGACGACGGCTACTGGCGCATCGCGCACACCGGTTACGAACGCACCTACGAGGTGGTCCTCTCGCTCAGCGACCTGCCGAGCCTGCGGCTCACCGCGAGCCGCTGGGGCATGATCTCCCAGGACGTTTCCCGGGTGGAACGCGAACCGGAGGAGTAGCCGCCCTCCCGGCCCAGACAGCTAGTCGGCCGTGGCCACCAGCGGCTCGAGGGTGAGATCCGGGTGTTCCTTCTCGATGTACTGCAGCCGCCACTTGTCGCTGAACAGGGCGAGGATCGCGCCGTCGGTGCGGGTGAACACCTCGACTCCGCGCTGGCGGTCCAGCTCCGGCGCCGACTCGGCATCGGTGCGCCTGGCCAGGGTGTAGGCGAGGAAGTCGAGCTGGGTCTCGACATTGAACTCGGCCTGCATACGGGCGGTGACCACCTCGAACTGCATGGGCCCGACGGCGGCGAGCACGGGCGAGGCGTCGCCGCGCGCGTCGTTGCGCAACACCTGGACCACGCCCTCGGAATCGAGCTGGTCGATGGCCTTGCGGAACTGCTTGTACTTGCCCGCGCTCTGGGCGCGCAGCGTCGCGAAGTGCTCGGGCGCGAAGCTGGGGATCGGCGGGAATTCGACCTTCTTGTCCACGAACAGGGTGTGCCCCGGTGCCAGCGCGGTCGCGTTCACCAGGCCCACCACGTCGCCGGGGTAGGCGGTGTCGACGGTGGTGCGTTCGCGGCCGAACACCGTGAGCGCGTACTTCGTCGCGAAGGGGCGACCGGTCTGGGCGTGCGTCACGACCATGCCTCGTTCGAACTCACCCGAGACGATGCGCATGAAGGCCAACCGGTCGCGGTGGGCGGTGTCCATGCCGGCCTGGACCTTGAACACCACCGCGCTGAACGGGTCACCGGTCTCGCGGGCTCTGCCGTTCACGTCGGCGCGCGGGCCGGGTGCCGGCGCCAGCGCGACGAGGGTCTCGAGCAGTTGGCGCACACCGAAATTCAGCATCGCCGAGGCATAGATGACCGGCGAGGTCTGCCCGGCGAGGAACAGTTCCTGATCGTGGTCCTGCCCGGTGGCCGAGAGCAGTTCGCTCTCCTCGGCGGCGGTGGTCCACGCCTCGCCCTCGCGCGCCTGCGCCTCGGCGGGCGTCAGCGATTCCTCGGGGGCGATCGTCGCGCCACCGGCGGTGCGGGTGAAGTGGATGTACTCGGTCGCCTCGCCCTCGGGCCCGCGGCGCAGCAGGCCGCGGAAGTCGCCCGCGATACCGACCGGGAGGAACAGGGGAGTCGGGGTGAGGCCGATGCGCTCGCTGATCTCGTCGAGCAGTTCCAGCGGCGCCTGACCCGGACGGTCCCATTTGTTGATCACCGTGATCACCGGGATGCCACGGTGCCGACACACCTGGAACAGCTTGAGCGTCTGCGGCTCGAGGCCCTTGGCGGCGTCGATCAGCATCACCGCGGCGTCGACGGCGGTGAGCACCCGGTAGGTGTCCTCGGAGAAATCGGAGTGACCCGGCGTATCGACGAGATTGATGACGCTGTCGACATCCGAACCGGCCGCGCGGTAATTGAACTGCAGCGCGGTGGAACTCACGGAGATACCGCGCGCCTTCTCCATTTCCATCCAGTCCGACACGGTCGATTTCCGACCGGCCTTACCGTGGATGGCGCCCGCCTCGGAAATCATCTTCGCGTGCAGGGCCAGCGCCTCGGTGAGCGTCGACTTACCCGCGTCGGGGTGCGAGATCACGGCGAACGTGCGGCGACGGGCCACCTCGGCGGGCAATCCGCGCGGGGTGGGGGCGGCGCTCTCTCCGGACTCGCTCAACACAAAACCTCTCGCAGTGGTCGGCAACCAATCGAGTTTATTGGAGCGCCGGCGCGCTCGAGGCCGCGGCCCCTCCTCGGGGTCGGGGCGTGGGGGCTGGGAGTTCGAAGCTGGAGCGGTTTCAGGTCGGCCGATTCGGTGCGGTATGGTGGTCGGGTTGTCTCGGCGAGGGTGAGTCGCACCCCGTGTGCTCACCGTGATCGACGCGGCTCGGCCTTCCCGGTCGTCCTCGTTCGTTCTTCGTCCGACGAGCAGACCACCCGACCCCGGTAGATGGGTCGCCCTTGACCAGCCCGGAAGAGCCGTAGGAGCGCATCAGTCATGTCCGACGTGAACCAGATCGAAGCCGCCGTCCGTACCGAATTCGGTAAGGGCGCCGCTCGCCGTACCCGTCGCGACGGCAACGTGCCCGCCGTGCTGTACGGCCACCAGTCCGAGCCGCAGCACCTGTCGCTGGACGCCAAGGCCTTCGCCGCCATCCTGCGTCTGCACGGCACCAACGCCATCCTGAGCCTGAAGATCGACGGCAAGGAGCAGCTGGCGATGACCAAGTCGGTCGTCGTCCACCCGATCCGTCGCTACATCGAGCACGCCGACCTGCTGATCGTCAAGCGTGGCGAGCGCGTCGTCGCCGACGTCAACGTCGTCGTCACCGGCGATGCGGCTGCGGGCACCCTGGTCACGCTGGAGCTCAACAGCCTGTCGATCGAGGCCGACGCGATGAACCTGCCCGAGAGCATCGAGGTCTCCGTCGAGGGCGTCGAGGCGGGCACCCAGATCCAGGCCGCCGACATCGCACTGCCCAAGGGTGTCACCCTGGCGGGCGAGCCGGAGATCCTGGTCGTCAACGTGATCCAGGCGCCGTCGGCCGCTCAGCTCGACGACGAGGGTGAAGGCGCCGCCGCCGCGGGCGACACCCCCGAAGAGACCGAGTAAGACGCTCCACGGTTCGGCCGATGACCGAATCCTCCGGGCCCGCACTCGTGGTGGGGCTGGGTAACCCCGGCCCCGAATACGAGCGCACCCGCCACAATGTGGGCTTTCTGGTCGCCGACGTGCTCGCCGAGCGCGTCGGCGGCCGTTTTGCCGTGCACAAGAAGTCCGGCGCCGATCTGCTGCAGGCCCGCCTCGACGGCCGCCAGGTTCTGATTGCCAAACCGCGCACCTATATGAATCTGTCCGGGCGCCCGGTGGCGGCGCTGGCGAAGTTCTTCTCGGTGCCCGTCGATCAGGTGATCGTGGTGCACGACGAATTGGATCTGCCGTTCGGGACGATCCGGCTCAAGCAGGGCGGCGGCGAAGGCGGCCACAACGGCCTGCGGTCCATTTCCCAGGCCCTCACCACCAAGGACTACCTGCGCACCCGGATCGGCATCAGCCGTCCGCCTGGTCGTCAGGATCCGGCTGACTATGTGCTCAAACCGTTCTCGGCCCCCGAGCGCAAAGAGGTGCCGGTGATCGTGGAGCAGGCCGCCGATGCGGTGGAGCTGTTGCTCAAAGCCGGTTTGGAAACCGCCCAGAACCAGCTGCACTAGCGAACTTTCGACAACGAGCCCTCCCCGGTTTCGGGGAGGGCTCGTCGGTGTCAGCGGAGGTGTGCTGCCGTCGCTGTGCGGCGGAGCTTTCCCGAAGAGGTCTTCGGGAGGGCGCCGGGGCCCAGAATGGCTACGGTGCGGGGGCGGGCGCCTACCTCGGCGAAGACCTCGTGGACGATCTCACGTTCGATGCGTTTCACCTCGTCGGGGACCTGATAGTCGTTGGATTCGACTACCACGGCGAAGCTTTCGCGTTTCTCGCCCGCGTCGAGGCGCACAGCCACGGCATTGCCGGGACGAACTCCCTGCACGCGCAGGGCGGCGCGTTCGATGTCGGTGGGGTAGATGTTGCGGCCGCCCATGATGATGACGTCCTTCATGCGGCCGCACACCACGATGAGGCCGTCGTCGGTGAAGTAGCCGATGTCGCCGGTGTCGAGCCAGCCGTCGGCGTCCTGGGCGGGGCGGAACCCGTCGACGGTGACGTAGCCCGAAGTGACGGCGGGGCCACGCAATTCGATGACGCCCACCGAGCGCACCGGCAGCGGCTGACGCTCGTCGTCGACCACCCGGCCCTCGAGATCGTCGACCAGGTGGCCGAGGGTCGGCAGTTTGCGCGGTGTGCCGTGATGGCCGTCCTCGGCGACGGGCACTGCCTTGCCGACGGCCTCGAGCAGATCCGCGTCGACGATATCGAGCACCATGCCGTGACCGGGATCGGGAATTGACACGGCGAGGGTGGTTTCGGCCATGCCGTAGACGGGGGTGAGGGCGGACGGGTTGAGGCCGAATTGTTTTCCGGCCTCGGCCAGGGCCGTCATGGTGTCGGGGTCGACCGGTTCGGCGCCGTTCCACATGTAGCGCACGCTCGACAGGTCCATGCTGCCCGGTTCGGCCTGCCGCAGCCGGCGCGCCAGCAGCGAATACGCGAAGTTCGGTGCGGCCGTGACGGTCCCGCGATACTTGGCGATGAGTTCGGCCCACAGCAGCGGCCTGGCCAGGAAGTCGAGCGGCGTCACGCACACCACTTCGGCGCCGAACTGCATGGGCACACTGAGGAATCCGACCATGCCCATGTCGTGGAACAGCGGCAGCCAGCTGATCATCACGTCGTCGTCGGTCTGGAACTTGACGCGATTGAACATCGCGTAGGCGTTGACGTAGAAGTTGCCGTGGGTGATGCGCACGGCCTTCGGTGAGCCCGTCGACCCGGAGGTGAGCTGCTGCAGGGCGATATCGGCCTCGGTGGTCGGCACCGGATCGGAGTCGGCGCCCTCGGCCAGCTCCGCCACCCGGACCACGGTGATCCCGCGCTCCCGCAGCACCGGTTCGGCGGCGGCGAACGGCTCACCGAGCACGACGGCCTTCGCCTCGATCATGTTCAGGACGGTCTCGGTGTCGCGTACCCAGACCGCGAGGTCGGTGCGTGGCGTCGGCTGGTGCAGCATCGTGATCGAGGCGCCACGCATCCAGATCCCTTGGCACACAGGGGCGATGTCGACCGGCAGCCCGGCGAGCACACCCACGGCATCGCCGTGCCCGATCCCGGCGGCCGCGAGACCGCCCGCCATCCGCCGCGCCTGGCGATGGATTTCCCCCCAGGTCTGCCGAAGCGGTGCCTCGGGTTCTCCGGTGACCAGCCCACGCGGGCTGGACAGCGCTGTGGCAAACATTTCGTCGGTGAACCTGCTCAACGTCGGACTCCCTTTACGCCAACGATCGGTTACGGCCGTGCTCCCAACAAGATCCCGCCCCGTGATTCCGGTGTTAACCCCAAATGCCCCCGGCACCCCTGTGTGAACACGATAGCCGCTGCCTCCGACTGCTCTGGCCACACCGGGGCAATTGCCTGCCGGAGGCAGCGGGCCGAACGTGCGATCCGCCGGTCAGCGCCGCGTCAGGGTTGCCAAGGTCGCGACGAAACGGTCGAGATCGGAGCGGCTGACGAAGTAGTGCGGTGAGGCGCGCAGGATGGCGGGCAACGCGCGCTCGGTCATGTCGAGCAGCGCCGAGGTGGCGCGGCTGACGGTGACGGTGACGGCGTGCTCGGCGAGCCGGTCACGCAGCCGGTCGGGGTCGTGGCCGTCGACGGTGAACGAGACGATGCCGCTGTGCTCGGTCCCCAGATCGCGCACGGTGACGCCGGGCAGGTCGGCCATGGCTTCGCGCAGGTATTCCGCGCCCGCGGCCACCGCCGCGTAGGCCTCGTCGGGGCCGAGTTCGAGCAGGTAGTCCACGGCGGCGCCGAGGCCGAGGCGGGCGGCCACATCGCACTCCCAGAACTCGAAGCGCTGGGCGCCGTCGGCGAGGCGGTAGTCGGTGGGGCCGGTCCAGGTGGCGCTGTGCAGGTCGAGGCGGGCGGGTTCCATCGTGTGCGCCAGTTCGTTACGCACGTAAAGGAATCCGGTGCCGCGCGGGCCACGCAACCACTTGCGCCCGGTGGCGGACAGGGCATCGACACCGAGTTCGATCACATCGATCGGCAGTTGGCCGATCGATTGGCAGGCATCGAGCAGCACGATCGCACCGGCTTGTTTCGCGATGCGGGTCGCCTCGGCGACCGGGTTCACCAGGCCGCCGTTGGTCGGCGCGTGCTGCAGCGAGACCAGGCGTACGCGCTCGTCGAGCATGTTCGCCAGGGCGGCGGTGTCGAGTCGGCCGGTGTCGTCGCTGGGAATGCGCTCGACCACCGCGCCGGTGGCGGCGGCGCGCTGCAGCGCGGCGATGGCATTGCTCGCGTAGTCGGCGCCGGAGATCAGCACGCGGTCGCCGGGGCGCAGTGGCACGGAGTAGGCGAAATCGGCCCATGACCTGGTGGCGCTGTCGCTGAGCGCGATGGTGTCGGGGGTGGCGCCGATCAGTGTGGCGATGGAGGTCTTCACGGCGGCGAGGTCGTCGAGTCGTTCGTTTGCCGCACGGTAGCCACCGATGTCGGCTTCGCGACGGAGATGGGCGATCACGGTGTCGGTGACGATGCGCGGCGGCAGGGACGAGCCCGCGCTGTCGAGGAAGACCTTGCCGTCGGCAAGGCCCGGGGTGGCGGCGGTAATGGCGGCGAAATCCAGCATGGCGACGACCCTAACGCCGATCGGTGTTCGGCTTCTCGACACTTTTTCTGTCGGTGGCCCTCGCTACCCTGGAATGAACGACATGCGCCGAGCCCCGGCGGCGCTCACCACGTGGAGGTTGGCATGGCGGTCACCCTGGAACGTTCCTCCTGGCCGGATTCCGCCTGCGACCAGGGCGAATTGTCGTCGCGGGCGGCGGCTGAGGCCTATGTGGGCGGGGTCTGTTTCAAGCTCGGGCCCCCGACGCTGATCGGTGCCGAACTCGAATGGCTCACCGCCGGACCCACCGGCGCCCGACCCTCGCTCGACCAGCTCTCCTCGGCCCTCGGGCCACATGCTCCGACTTCCCTCGCCCCTGCCTCACCCGCGCTTCCCCTGCCCGGTGGCAGCGCGGTGACCATCGAACCCGGTGGTCAGATCGAACTCTCCAGCGCACCTTTCGCCGATCCGGCGGAGCTCACGCGGCATCTGCGGGCAGATGCGGCCCGTTTGCGGGACTTGCTCGCCACCAGGGAAATCACCGTCACCGCCGCGTCCGCCGATGCGCACCGCCCGGCTGAGCGGCTCCTTCGCTTGCCCCGATACGCGGCCATGGAACGCGCGTTCGCAGGCATCGGCCCCTTCGGCGGCCTGATGATGTGCAATACCGCCGCCACCCAGGTCAGCGTCGACGCGGGCGCCGACCCGGCCGAGGTGCGCGCCCGCTGGACCGCGCTCTACGTGCTCGGGCCCGCGCTGATCGCGGCGTTCGCCTGCTCGCCCGCCTTGCACGGAATACCGTGCGGCGATTGGGTTTCCCAGCGGATGCGCACCTGGTTGCGGCTCGATCCGGCCCGCACCAGGCCCTCGGTATCCGACTGGGCCGACCCGATCACCGCCTACGCGCGCTGGGCGCTCGACGTTCCACTGTTGTGCGTGCGCTGCACCGAACCCGACGCCGACTGGTCGCCCCCACCCGGTGCGACCTTCGCCGACTGGCTCTCGGGCGCGCTCGACGACGAGGTCGGCCGCCGCCCCACCCGCGCCGACCTCGACTACCACCTCACCACCCTGTTTCCGCCGGTCCGGGCCTCGGGGCACCTCGAGGTGCGCTATCTCGACACTCAGCCGGGCGATACCTGGACCACCCCGATCCACCTGTTCGACGCCCTGCTCTCGAGACCCGAGGTGGTCGCGGAGGCAACGGCTCTCGCGGCCCCGGTCGCGGGGGAGTGGACCACAGCGGCGCGCCACGGGCTGCTCGACCCGCAGGTGCGCCAGGTGGCGGTGGACGTGCTCGACCTGGCGGCACAGCATGCCAGAACACCCGCCGCCGCACAGGAATTGGCCGACGCGGCGCGTCGATGTCGCTCGGCACTCAGCCCCTCGGACCAGCTGGAGAGCTCGGAGGGTTCGCGATGAATCGACGCCGCGCGCCCGATGGGCCGACCCTGCCTGCCGCTGTGAAGATCCCTGTCGCCCAGCCTCACTCGGAGATCCGCTCGTGACACTTTCCGCACCCGCCGACCATGCCGACCGCGAACGCACGCGAGCCAGGATCGCCGAGGTGCTCGCTCGTGCCCGCCGCCGCACCGCCGTGCTCACCGACAGCGTCGACGAGGCCGACCTCGTGGCGCAGCATTCACCGCTGATGTCGCCACTGGTCTGGGATCTGGCCCATATCGGCAACCAGGAGGAGCTCTGGTTGGTGCGCGATGTCGGCGGCCGGGAGCCGGTGCGCAGCGATATCGACGAACTGTACGACGCCTTCAAGCACGCCAGGGTGAACCGGCCCGCGCTGCCGCTGCTGAATCCGGAGCAGGCGCGTGGCTATGTGGGCACCGTGCGCGAGAAGGTCTTCGATGTTCTCGAAGCCAGTCCGCTGCTGGGAAACCCGCTGGTGGACAGCGGTTTCGCGTTCGGGATGATCGCTCAGCACGAACAGCAACACGACGAAACCATGCTGGCCACTCACCAGTTGCGTCTGGGCGCACCGGTACTGTCGGCGCCACCCGCGCCGTCCGCACGGGTTCCGATCGGCGGTGAAGTAGTTGTTCCCGCAGGCGAGTTCGTGATGGGTACGTCAGCCGATCCCTGGGCGCTGGACAATGAACGGCCCGCGCATCCGGTGTATGTCGAGGGTTTCGCCATCGATGTCGCCCCGGTGACCAACGAGCAGTACCTGGCGTTCATCGACGACGGCGGCTACGAGCGCCGTGAGCTGTGGTCGGAGCGCGGGTGGGCGCACCGGCAGGAGGCGGGGCTGGTCGCGCCGCAGTTCTGGGAGCGCGAGGGGAATCACTGGTACCGAAGGGTTTTCGGGGTGCGCACCGCGTTGCGGCCACGTCAGCCGGTGGTGCACGTGTGCTGGTTCGAGGCGGAGGCCTATGCGCGGTGGGCGGGTAAGCGGTTGCCCACCGAGGCCGAGTGGGAGAAGGCGGCCCGGTTCGACCCGGCCACCGGAGCGTCGCGGCGCTATCCGTGGGGTGAGGACGAGCCGAGCGAGCGCACCGCCAACCTGGGCCAGCGTCATCTGGAACCGGCCGAGGTCGGCGCGTATCCGGCCGGTGCGTCGGCAACCGGGGTGCACCAGCTGATCGGTGACGTCTGGGAGTGGTGTTCCTCCGGCTTCGAGGCCTACCCAGGGTTCCGTGCGTTCCCGTACCGGGAGTACTCGGAGGTCTTCTTCGGTGGGGACTACCGGATCCTGCGCGGCGGTTCGTTCGGCACCGACGAGGTGGCCTGCCGCGGCACCTTCCGCAACTGGGACCACCCCATCCGCAGGCAGATCTTCGCCGGGTTCCGGCTGGCCCGCGACCTGCGCGAGGACGAACGCTGATGTGCAGACACCTCGGCTATGTCGGCCCACCGGTCGCGGTCGGTGAATTGGTGTTGCGCGGCTCGCATTCGCTCTACGCCCAGTCCTGGGCGCCGCTCGACATGCGTGCCGGTGGCACCGTCAACGCCGACGGTTTCGGCGTCGCCTGGTGGCGCCGGGCCGAGGTCGGCATGGACGGTGCCCGCGACGCGGTGACCCGCTACCGCAACCCCGCCCCCATCTGGACCGATCCGGCCGTCGCCGAGGTCCTCGGGCAGCTCGAGTCCCGAGCGGTGCTCGCGGCCGTCCGCTCGGCCACCGTCGGCATGCCGATCGAACGCTCCGCCTGCGCCCCCTTCACCGACGACCACTGGGCCTTCAGTCACAACGGTGTCGTGCAGGAGTGGCGAACCACCCTGCCCGCCGTCCTCACCGACTTGGCGCCCCTCCTCGACCCGTCCGCCACCGCCTCGATGTTCCTGCACGCCGAGGCACTCACCGACGCGGCGGCACTGTGGGTCGTGCTTCGTGCCCTGCTCGCCGCGATCGACCCCGACGGTCCGGTCACGTCGCCGGCCGACGCGCTGCGACTACTGGTGACCACCGTGCTGCGTCATCAGCCCAACGCCCGTGTGAATCTGTTGCTCGGCAACGGTTCCGAACTCTGGGCCACCACCTGCTGGCACGCCTTGTCGGTGCTGGTCACCGACGACTACGCCGTGCTGTCCTCGGAACCGTACGACGACGATCCACGGTGGCGACCGATCGCGGATCGTCAGCTGGTGACCGCCTCGCCCGGCCACTGCACCATCACCGCTCTGGAATTCCCCGCCACCGAAAGGGTCCGTTCATGACCGCGCCGCTGCTGGACATCCACCTCACCGACGCCGATCTCACCGAGGCCCTGCGAGCCGACGCCCGCGCCGGACTCACCGCCGACCCGAAGTCGCTGCCGCCCAAGTGGTTCTACGACGCGCGCGGCAGCGAATTGTTCGAGGCGATCACCGAGCTGCCCGAGTACTACCCCACCCGCACCGAGCGGGCGCTGCTGCGCGATGTGGTCGACGAGATCGCGGCCGCCGCCCACGCCGACGTACTGGTGGAACTCGGCGCGGGCTCGGCCGCCAAGACCCGGCTACTCCTCGACGCGCTCACGGCCGTAGGCTCGCTGAAAACCTATGTGCCACAGGATGTTTCCGCGTCAGCCCTACGCGGTGCGGCAACCGAATTGGCGGCCGAGTACCCGAACCTGTCCGTGCACGGTGTGGTCAGCGATTTCACCGATACCCTGCACAACCTGCCGAGGGGCGGGCGCCGGATGATCGCCTTCCTCGGCGGAACCATCGGTAACCTGGTGCCCGCCGAGCGCGCCGAATTCCTGGCCGGCATCAACGAGGTTCTCGAACCCGGGGAACTGCTGCTGCTCGGCGCGGGCCTCGTGGTCGACCCCGAGATCGTCGTTCCCGCCTACGACGACGCCGCGGGTGTCACCGCCGAGTTCAACCGCAACGTCCTGCACGTCCTCAACAACCGGCTGTCCGCCGATTTCGAGCCGGACAAGTTCGAGCATGTGGCGCTCTGGGATCCCACGAACGAGTGGATCGAAATGCGCCTGCGCGCCACCGAAGCCATGACCGCGACCGTCGCCGATCTGGGCCTCACCGTCGACTTCGCCGCGGGCGAGGAGATGCGCACCGAGATCTCGGCCAAGTTCCGTCCCGAATCCCTCGGCGCCGAACTCGACGACGCGGGCTTCACCCCTACCCACACCTGGACCGACCCCGAGAACCGCTTCACCCTCGTCCTGGCCGAGCGTCGTTGACCGCGGCTACGTCAGAACTGCCGCGGTCGGCAGGATGTCGACCGAGCCGGTCGTCATGGCGTGGCGGCTCTAGAGGTCGAGTTCGTCGGCGACTCCTTCGCCGCTGATCAGGTTCTCGTCCCCGTCGAGGTCGGCGTTGTCGAGGGAGTCCTCGTCGAAAGCGCGGACGGCGACCTCTTCGGCGGGGCGCTCGTCTTCTTCCATCTCCTCGTGGCGCTCGCCGCTCTCGGTCCACTCCTCGGACAGTTCCTCGCCGATACCGAGGAAGCCGTCGGCGTCGGCCTCACGGTTGCGGATCACGTAGTCCGCGGGCGGGTCTTCGATATTGCGTTCGTATTCGATGATGTCGTCGGCCTGATCGTCGTCGCCCATGTCCATGTCCAGCGGTTCACGGCTCATGGTGCCAGTATCGGCCTGTGCGCCGACCCGTGCCAGGAAGGCACGCCCGCGCGGATCAGTCGACGCCTTCGAGGACGGCGGCCAGCCATTCGATGAGCGGACGTAGCTCGTTCCAGGCCCGCCGGACCTCGGTGACGCCTGCGGGGGTCTCGAGCCAGTCGGGTGCCCCGTAGTCGCGGCGAACGATCAGCGACTTGTGGCGGAGCAGTCCGATACGCGGATGGTCGGCGGGGTAGCCCTTGGGGCGGGTCTTGAGCTGTTCGCCGCCGAGGTCGAAACCGGCGGCCGTGATCGCGGCCAGGATGCCCTCCAGTTCGCGGCCGCGCACGTCGTCGTCGATGGTGGCACGCAGGACGGCCAGGGCACTGGGCGCGGGCCGGAAGCAGCCGCCGCCGACGGCCAGCCCGGCCGCACTGATCTGCACGTACCAGCCCACGCCTGGGGAGAGGTGGACCACCGCGCCCTGATGAGTCTTGTAGGGCGTCTTGTCGGCCGAGAATCGCACGTCACGGTAGGGCCGGAAAACCCTGGCGTCCCCGAATTCCGCCGCGAGTTCGGTGGTGAGCGCGACCATCGGCGCCCGCACCGCCTCGTCGTAGGTGTGCTTGTGCGCGGTCCAGAAGGCCTTGGAGTTGTCGGCCTCGAGATCCTCGTAGAAGTCCAGGCCGGCCAGGGGGAAACCGGTGAAAGCGTTCATCGTGCGTGCGGTTCTCAGTTCTGTGACGGGATGATGTCGGCGTCGAAGAAGAACACCCGGATCGCCAGCCCCGCGAGCAACGCGAACAGCGCCGCCACGGCCGACCAGTTGCCGAGCGGTTCACCTTTCCTGCTCCCGTACAGCCCCGCCGCGATCCCGAGCACACCGAAGATGATCGGGAAGAACAGCAGGGCGATGACGGCGAACACGAACGCCACTGTCGACCAGGTCTTACCCGCGGGCGCCTCGACATCACCATCGGAGTCGTCGACGGGCAACCCACCGTAAGACACCTCGGGCCTGCCGCGATATTTGGCCTCGTGCGCGCCATGCGATGACTCGACCGGCTCGTCCGACAGCGAATACGACACCTCGGGCCGCTCCGGCTTGGCATGCCGAGGCCGATACCCGCCCTCGCCGGATCCGGATTCCTGCGGTGTGCTCATCGAGACCTCCCAGGTCGGGCTATCGTCGGGCTACCGTTCCCAGTATCACCCAACGACGGCCCGTACCAGCACCGACGAGCCTGGCCGGGCTCTCGAAAGAACCCACAGATTGCGCAAGTACATGGGTAACTCACCGGGTACGAGCTAACCCACCCACATCACAGAAGCTTGCCGCCTCCCCAACGAACCCCGCACCTGAGTCTGGCCAGAATTCCCGGGGAGGCGGAACAGCTCAAGCGTTGCCGTTGAACAGGCCCGTCACCGAGCCGTTTTCGAAGACCTCGCGGATGGTGCGGGCCAGCAGCGGCGCGATCGACAGCACCGTCAGCGTGGGGAACTTCTTCTCCTCGCTGATCGGCAGGGTGTTGGTGATGACCACTTCTTTGGCACCGCACGAGGCGAGGCGCTCGGCGGCCGGGTCGCTGAGCACACCGTGGGTGGCCGCGATGATGACATCGCCCGCGCCGGCTTCCTTGAGCACCTTCACCGCACCGGCGATGGTGCCACCGGTGTCGATCATGTCGTCGATCAGCACGCAGGTGCGGCCTTCGACGTCACCGACGACGCGGTTGGACTTCACCTGGTTGGGAACCAGCGGGTCGCGGGTCTTGTGGATGAACGACAGCGGGGTGCCACCGAGCGCGTCGGCCCACTTCTCGGCGACCTTCACGCGACCGGCGTCGGGGGAGACCACGGCCAGGTTGTCGGTGGAGTAGTTGGTGCGGATGTAGTCCGACAGCTGCACCAGCGCGTGCATGTGATCGACGGGGCCGTCGAAGAAGCCCTGGATCTGGTCGGTGTGCAGGTCGACGCTGATGATGCGGTCGGCACCGGCGGTCTTGAGCAGGTCGGCGACCAGGCGGGCGGAGATGGGCTCACGGCCGCGGTGCTTCTTGTCCTGGCGGGCGTAGGGGTAGAACGGCAGCACGGCGGTGATCCGCTTGGCCGAACCACGCTTGAGCGCGTCGATCATGATGAGCTGTTCCATCAGCCACTGGTTCAGCGGGGCCGGGAAGCTCTGCAGCACGAAGGCGTCGGAACCGCGCACCGACTCCTCGAACCGGACGAAGATCTCACCGTTGGCGAACTCACGCGCGGTCTGCGGGGTGATGTCGACATCGAGTTCCTTGGCGACCTGCTCGGCAAGCTCAGGATGTGACCGGCCGGCGAAGAGCATCAAGTTCTTCTGATTGTCGATCGAGAACGCGGTCACTGCTGGTTGCCATCCTTTTGCTCGATTGCCTTGTTCGACGTCTCGTCTGCCGCGATGGCTTCCGCCGCCGCGCGTGCCGCAGCGGTTCCGGGACGGTAGCGCTGCACCCAGTTCTCAATGGTGCGCTGTGGCCCACCCGACACGGCAAGTGCCCCGGGTGGAACGCTCCTGCGCAGTACAGTACCCGCACCCGTATAGGCGCCGTCACCCACGGTGACCGGAGCGATGAACATGGTGTCGCTGCCGGTCCGCACATGGGAACCGACCACAGTGTGGTGCTTGTTCACCCCGTCGTAGTTCACGAAAACACTGGACGCGCCGATGTTGCTGTACTCGCCGATCGTCGCGTCACCGACGTAGGTGAGGTGCGGAACCTTGGAGTGCGCGCCGACCGTCGCGTTCTTGGTCTCGACGAACGCGCCGAGCTTGCCGTGCTCGCCGAGCACGGTGCCGGGGCGCAGGTAGCTGAACGGTCCGACGTTGGCGTTCTCGCCGATCTCGGCCTGCTCGCCGTGGGTGCGCACCACCTTGGCGCCCGCGCCGACGATCACATCGGTGAGCGTGGTGTCGGGCCCGATCTCGGCGTCCTCCCCGATATGGGTCTCGCCGAACAGCTGGGTTCCGGGGCGCAGGACCGCGTCGCGCCCGATCCGCACACTCGCGTCGACCCAGGTGGTGGCCGGATCGATGACGGTGACGCCCGCGCGCATGTGCCGTTCGAGGATGTACCGGTTGAGCGTGGCACCGGCCTGCGACAGCTGCACCCGGTCGTTGACCCCGGTGACCTTGTTCGAGTCGACCAGTCGCGCGCCGTGCACGGGATGTCCGGCCTCGCGGGCGAGACGCAGCACGTCGGTGAGGTAGAGCTCGTGCTGGGCATTGGCCGTGGACAGCCGCCCGATCATGGTGCGCAGCACGGCGGCGTCGAAGGCGTAGACGCCGGAATTGACTTCTTTGATCTTGGCCTGGGCCGGTGTCGCGTCGGCGTGCTCGACGATCTCGGCGACCTGACCGTCGTCGTCGCGCACGATCCGGCCGTAACCGTTGGGATCGTCGGGGACGAAGGTGAGCACGGTGACGGCCGGTCGTTCGGCGTAGCTGCGGTGCTCGTCGAGCAGGGCGCCGAGGGTGTGCCCGTCGAGCAGCGGCACATCGGCGGAGGTGACCAGCAGGTCGCCGGTGAAATCGGCGGGCACGGCCTCGAGCGCGCACTGCACGGCGTGGCCGGTGCCGAGCTGCTGTTCCTGTACCGCACAGACGATTTCGCGTCCGAGTTCCTTGCCGACCTCGGCGACGGCGGCGCCGACCTTGTCGCGGTCGTGGCCGACGACGGTGATCAGATGGGTGGGGTCGATCTCCGCCGCGGCGTGCAGCGCGTGCGAGAGCATCGAACGCCCCGCCAGCGGATGCAGCACCTTCGGAGTCTTCGACCGCATTCGCGTCCCAGCCCCGGCTGCGAGAACGACGACGGCGGTCTGCGGTGGCATGGATCTCCCTCGGCTGCCGGTCAGCGAGTGTGCTGTGGCGGGTTCGGTCGGTCGGTGATGGGGTGCGGGCCGACGATACGTCACTGTGCCCGTGTGTGCTCCGCCGCCAGGACTCGAACCTGAACTATCTGAACCAAAATCAGAGGTGCTGCCATTACACTACGGCGGATCGCCACACCAGTGGGCTGTCAGAGCCCACCACTGTGCTACGGCACGGCCATGATCCTCGCATAGATCGCGCCTCGCGGAAAATCTTGGCTCGCCCACATCCCCGACAATTTTGACCATCATGGGGTCTGAGACAGTTGACGCGGTGGGTCCGGCAGGTGGTGGAGAGGCAGGGAAGTTGTCTTCTAGTGATCCGGGGCGCGTTTCCAGACCGAGGATGACGGGTACTCAGCGGCGCCAGCAGTTGATCGAGATCGGTCGCGCGTTGTTCGCGGAGCGGGGCTACGACGCCACATCGATCGAGGAGATCGCGCAGCGTGCGCAGGTGTCCAAGCCGGTGGTCTACGAGCATTTCGGGGGTAAGGAAGGGCTCTACGCGGTGGTCGTCGACCGCGAGATGTCGATGCTGCTCGACATGGTCACCTCCTCGCTCACCCAGAACCGGTCGCGGTTGCGGCTCGAGCAGGTGGCGCTGGCGCTGCTCACCTACATCGAGGAACGCACCGACGGGTTCCGCATCCTGGTGCGCGACCAACCGGCCCCCAACGCCGACGGCCGGTACTCGAGCCTGCTCAACGAGGCCGTCAACCAGGTGGCGCACATCCTGGCGGGCGACTTCGGCCGCCGCGATCTCGACACCAGTCTGGCCCCGCTCTACGCCCAGGCGCTCGTCGGCATGGTGTCCACGGCGGCCACCTGGTGGCTCGACGAGCGCACCCCGCCGAAGGAAGTGGTCGCGGCGCATCTGGTGAACCTGTGCTGGAACGGTTTGAGCCACTTGGAAGCCGAACCGGGTCTCAGCTCCGAATGGAATACGAACATCGCGGGGCCCAAGCCGGGGTAACCGGTCGATAGCGCCCGTGCCGGAAGCGAATCCAGGATTCGGGTGCCCCCGAAGGGTCTGGTGGTACGGTTCACCCATCCTTTTGGGTGCTGCCGGGCGGTATGTCGATCAACTTCGGGATGTCGGTCTACTTCAGGATGGCTGGATTATTGGATGACAGGCGGATCTGATGGCTAGGCAAGCGCGCGCGGAGATCACCCGCGACTCCGTCCTTGCTGGCGCTGCCGATGTCTTTCTCCGTTTGGGCTACGCCAACGCGAGCCTCAGCGAAATCATCGCGCAGTCCAATGTGACCAAGGGCGCCTTGTACTTTCACTTCGGCTCCAAGGAGGAGCTGGCACGGGCGGTGGTCGATCAGGGCAACGAACGGCTCATCGGGTCGTGTCAGGGTTTCTTCGATTCCCGGGTGCCCGCGCTCGAGGCGTGCATCGGCATCACCTATGTGGTCGCCGATCTGTCGATGAACGATCCGATGGTCGGTGCGATGCTCAAGCTCACCCACCAGATCGGTGACTATCGCGGCGCCCAGGGCGACAACATCGCCAAGACCTGGGGTGAGACGTACCGAGTGCTGTCGGAGCGCGCGATCTCCCAGGGCAACCTGCTCGCCGATCTCGACGCCGAGGTGGTCGGGCTGTTGCTGCAGGAACTCACCGCGGGCGTGCACATCGTCGCGGTGGGCACCGAGTCGATGGACCAGATGGCCACCCGGATGGAACGGGCCTGGTATTTCCTGCTGCCCTCGATCGTCCCGCCCGAGAAGCTGTCGTATTTCCGGGAGTTCGCGGCGCGCCGGTTGCGCCGCTACGTGGTCTAGACGCTGCGGTCGGTGGCGAGCACGGCCCGCACGTCGGCGTCGGGTCCGCTCGCCTCGATCCGCACCTCGTCGCGACCGAAGGCGTGCAGCAGCAGTTCCGAGGGCGGGCCGGTGAGCACCACCGCGTCGCCGGTGCCCGCGTGCGCGGTGATCCGGTCACCGCCCGGGGTGGCAAGCACCAGCGGCGCGGGTGACTTGCGGTAGTTCGCCCGGGCGATCGCCCGCAGCGCCCGCCACAGCCGCTGCTCGTCGGCATCGTCCAATTGCCTTGGCTCCCAACCTGGTTCGCCGCGGCGGATGTCTTCGTGGTGGATGAACATCTCGGTCAGGTTCACCACCGCGTCGACCGGGCGCAGCGGTGACCACAGCGGGGGCCCGGTGCGGATCTGCTCGGCGAGCTCCGGGAACGGACGCTGCCGGATCTTGGCCTGTTGCTTGTCGAGGTAGCCGGACAGGGGCTTCAGGAGGATGCCGAGTGCGGCATCGGGCCTGCGCTCGCGCACCACCAGGTGGGCGGCGAGGTCGTAGACGGTCCAGGTGCCGCACAGCGTCGGTGCTTCGGCACCCGCCGCGAGTGCCGACCGAACAAGGGCGTGGCGTTCACGTTGAGCCAGACTCACGCCTGCGACCCTACGCCGCGTGGCCGGTGCCTCGCCCAGCTCGGGGAGATGTCGGAGCCGGTGACTAGACTTTGCTACGTCCTCCTCGACCATCCCGTCTGCGCATTCAGGAGCGTTCATGTCCTCCCTTCGTCCCCCGCTCGCCGGTCTGGCCGAGGCGGCTGGGGGTGATGCCGCGCTGCGGACGGTGGCCGATCTGGTCGGCAAGTCCGGGGTGGAACTGGTCGCCCCCTCGGCGGTGCGCGCGTTCGTCGCGAGCACCGTGGCCGCCCAGCGCCCGCTGGTCGTCGTCACGGCCACCGGCCGCGAGGCCGACGACCTGACCGTCGAGCTGGCCGAGATGCTCGGCGACTCGGTGGCGATTTTCCCGTCCTGGGAGACGCTGCCGCACGAACGCCTCTCACCCGGCGCCGACACGGTCGGGCGCAGGCTCGAGGTGCTGCGCAGGCTCGCCCACCCCAACGACCCGGTGTACCCGGAACCGCTGCGCGTGGTGGTCACCACGGTGCGGTCGCTGATGCAGCCGATGACGGCGGGCCTCGGCGATATCGAGCCCATCGTGTTGCGCGTCGGCGAGGACCACGACTTCGACGCCCTGCTCGCGCGCCTGGTCGAATTCGCCTACACCCGCGTCGACATGGTCGGCAAGCGTGGCGAGTTCGCGGTGCGCGGCGGCATTCTCGACCTGTTCCCGCCGACGGCCGATCACCCTGTGCGCGTGGAGTTCTGGGGTGACGAGGTCACCGAACTCCGCCCGTTCGCGGTGGCCGATCAGCGCTCCATCGACGATCTGAGCGTCGAGGTGGTCGTGGCCCAGCCGTGCCGCGAACTGCTGCTCACCGAGCCGGTGCGCGAACGCGCCGCCGCGGTCGCGGCCGACAACGCCGCCGACGCCGCGCTCGTGGAAATGCTCGACAAGATCGCCGAGGGCATCCCGGTCGACGGCATGGAGGCGCTGCTTCCCGTCCTGGCGCCCGGCAAGCTGAGCCTGCTCACCGAGGCGCTGCCCGAGGGCACCCACCTGCTGCTGTGCGACCCGGAGAAGATCCGCACCCGCGCGGCCGACCTGGTGCGCACCGGCGAGGAATTCCTCGAGGCCTCCTGGACGGCGGCTTCCTTCGGCAGCGACGCCCCGCTGGGCGCGCACGGCCTCGACCTGGCCGCCTCCGGTTACCGATCGCTGCCCGAATTGCACGGCAGCGCAGACGAACTCGGGCTGCCGTGGTGGACGTTGAGCCCGCTCAGTTCCGGCGATCCGGTCGAGGTGAACCTGCCGGTGCTCGCGGGCCCGACCGCGCGTGGGTCGGAGGAGTTGGTCGCGACCATCTTCGCCTCGCTGCGCGCGCACGTGGCGACCGGTGGGCGCGCCGTCGTGGTGGTCACCGGGTACGGCACCGCCCAGCGCGTGCTGGAACGGCTCGGTGAGGCCGAGGTGCCCGCCGCACCGCTCCCGGCCGGGGCGGTGCCGGAGCCGGGCGTGGTCGGTGTGCTGTGCGGTTCGCTGCACGACGGGTTGATCTTCGACGACGCGGGCCTGGTCGTCGTCGCCGAATCCGATCTCACCGGCAACCGTGTCACCGCGCCCAGCGAGGGCAAGCGGTTGCCCGCCAAGCGCCGCAACCAGGTCGACCCGCTGGCCCTGTCGGCAGGCGACATGGTGGTCCACGACCAGCACGGCATCGGCCGCTTCGTCGAGATGATCGAACGCACCGTCGGCGGGGCGCGCCGCGAATACCTGGTGATCGAGTACGCCCCGAGCAAACGCGGCCAGCCCGGCGACCGGTTGTTCGTGCCGATGGAGTCGCTCGATCAGCTCTCCCGCTACGTCGGCGGCGAGCTGCCGAGCCTGTCCAAGCTGGGCGGTTCGGACTGGGCGAACACCAAACGCAAGGCGCGCAAGGCCGTTCGCGAGATCGCCGGCGAGCTGGTGCAGCTCTACGCCGCCCGCCAGGCCGCGCCGGGACACGCCTTCGGTCCGGACACCCCGTGGCAGCAGGAGATGGAAGACGCCTTCGCGTTCACCGAGACCGTCGACCAGATGACCGCCATCACCGATGTGAAGGCCGACATGGAGAAGCCGGTCCCGATGGACCGGGTCGTCTGTGGCGACGTCGGCTACGGCAAGACCGAGATCGCGGTGCGCGCGGCGTTCAAGGCGGTGCAGGACGGCAAGCAGGTGGTGGTGCTCGTCCCCACCACACTGCTGGCCCAGCAGCACCTGCAGACCTTCACCGAGCGGGTGGCGGGTTTCCCGGTGACGGTGAAGGGCCTGTCGCGCTTCACCGACGCGTCCGATTCCAAGGAGATCCTGGCCGGGATGGCCGATGGATCGGTCGACATCGTGGTCGGCACCCACCGGCTGCTGCAGACCGGGGTCCGCTGGAAGGACCTCGGCCTGGTGATCGTCGACGAGGAACAGCGCTTCGGTGTGGAGCACAAGGAGCACATCAAGGCGCTGCGCACCCACGTCGACGTGCTCACCATGTCGGCCACCCCGATTCCGCGCACCCTGGAGATGAGCCTGGCGGGCATCCGCGAGATGTCGACCATCCTCACCCCGCCCGAGGAACGTCATCCGGTGCTCACCTACGTGGGCGCCTACAACGACAAGCAGGTCACCGCCGCCATCCGCCGCGAGCTGATGCGCGACGGTCAGGTGTTCTACGTGCACAACCGGGTGTCCTCGATCGACAAGGCTGCCAAGAAGATTCGCGATCTGGTGCCCGAGGCGCGGGTGGTCGTCGCGCACGGTCAGATGAACGAGGACCAGCTCGAGCGCACCGTGCAGGGTTTCTGGGAGCGCGAATACGACGTGCTGGTGTGTACCACCATCATCGAGACCGGTCTCGACATCTCCAACGCCAACACCCTGATCGTGGAACGCGCCGACTCCCTCGGCCTCTCACAGCTGCACCAGTTGCGCGGCCGGGTCGGTCGTTCGCGTGAGCGCGGGTACGCCTACTTCCTGTACCCGCCGGAGAAGCCGCTCACCGAAACCGCTTACGACCGGCTGGCCACCATCGCCCAGAACTCCGATCTCGGCGCCGGTATGGCGGTCGCGATGAAGGACCTCGAGATCCGTGGCGCGGGCAATGTGCTCGGCGCCGAACAGTCCGGTCACGTGGCGGGCGTGGGTTTCGATCTGTACGTGCGGCTGGTCGGTGAGGCGGTGGAGGCCTACCGGGCCGCCGCCGACGGCAAACCGATCGTCACCGAGGAGATCAAGGAGGTGCGGATCGATCTGCCCGTCGACGCGCACATCCCGCCCGACTACATCGCCAGCGACCGGCTGCGGCTCGAGGCGTACCGCAAACTCGCCTCCGCGCAGGATGATTCGGCGCTGGCAGCTGTCGTCGAGGAGCTCGTCGACCGGTACGGGCCGGTGCCGGTGGAGGTCGGCAGGTTGGTGTCGGTGGCGAAGCTGCGACTGCTGGCGCGCGAGTACGACGTGGCCGAGATCGTGGTCACCGGCTCGACGTTGAAGATCGCCCCGCTGAACCTGCCCGACTCGAAACAGATGCGGCTCAAGCGGATCTACCCCAGCGCCACCTACCGGGCGGCCAGCGGAATGGTGCAGTTGCCGCTGCCGCGCGTCACCGACAGTGTCGGCGCCGACCGGGTCCGCGATGTCGCGGTGCTGCAATTCGTCGCCGACCTGCTGCTGGTGCTCGACGGCAAACCGCAAGGGATGGTGGATCTTTCGGTCCCCGCCGAGGCGAGTGTATGAGCGAGGCGCAGGAGGCGGCCGATACCGCCGTCGTCGCGGCGGGCCTGGCCGAGGCCGTGCGGGTGATGGACCGGCTGTGGCACTTCGGTGGTTGGGAAACCACCCAGACCCACGATTCGCTGCGCCCCTATCTGCTCGAGGAAACCTACGAACTGCTCGACGCCATCGGTTCCGGCGACTACGAGACCATCAAGGAGGAACTCGGCGATCTGCTGCTGCAGGTGCTGTTCCACTCCCGCATCGCCGAAGCCGCAGGTGAATTCACCGTCGACGAGGTGGCCGCGGCACTGGTCGGCAAGCTCGTCCACCGCAGCCCGCACCTGATCGAGGCCGACCTGCCGCCCGGCATCTCGGTCGCCGAGAAGATCGCCGCGCAGGAAAAGGCTTGGGAGGAGCGCAAATCCGCCGAGAAGGCCCGCCGCTCCTGCCTCGACGGCATCGCCATGGCCCAGCCCGCGCTCGCACTCGCCGAAAAGGTCCGGTCCCGCAGTGCCCGCGCCGGCCTGCCCGACGACCTGGTCCCCGCCGCCCTGCGCACGGTGGAGCTGGGTGGCCCGGACTCCGCCGAGGAGCGCCTGCGCAAGGCCACTCTCGATTTCGCCTCGGCCATCCGTGCGGCCGAGGACGCGGCGGAATCGGCGCGCGGGGAGCGGTTACCGCTCACCGCCGAGGACTGGCGAGCCTACTGGCCGCGCTGACCACGCGCGACACCGCGAGATCGGTTCGGGTCGAACACGAGTGCGGTGCACAGCTACCCGACGGCTAACGATCTTGGTCGGGTGAATGCCCGGCGATCGCTGCCGAGACGTTAGCGGCAAGTGGCACAGCGCTTTAGACTCGGTGGCGAGCTCGCTGTTCGCGGCGGGCTGGGGTGTCCGACGATCGTCGAGGTGAGGTAGATGGCAACAGAAGTCGATCCGGTAGAACACGGCGAGTTGACAGATCATCCCGAACTCGACGTGTTGCCGGTGTGGCCGCAGGAAACCATCGCGGTACTGGTCACCACCGATCCCGCCCCGCACGCCATTCCGGTTTCCTGGCCGGTGCGCGCGGGCGACCGGCGCATTTTCATCAGCCTGCGCACCAATCGTGGATCGCTCGCCCGGTTGCGGGAGCGACCCGAAGTGGCGTTGCTGATCCTTGGTGGCGGCAATGTGGCGCTGTCGGCCCGTGGCCGGGCGACCGTGATCGCCGAGCAGATGCCCGAGGCCGAGGACTACGCCGCCGTGCGGATCGACGTCGACGTGATCGACGACCACCGTCAGTCGGCCTTCGCGGTGGACCGGGGTATCCAGCGAACGGTTCTCGACGACACCGAACTGCGCGCCCTGGAGGGCCGGGTCGAGACCTTGCGCACCTGGGCCGAGCAGCAGCACTGAACACGATCAGGACAGAAGGGTTTTCATGAGCGTCTCACTCGCCAAGGGCGGCAATGTCTCGCTGTCGAAGCAGACCGACAACCTCACCAAGGTCGCGGTCGGTCTCGGCTGGGACGTGCGGACCACCACCGGCGCCGACCACGATCTCGATGCCAGTGCGTTGGCGACCGGGGCCAACCTGAAGGTGCTGTCGGACCAGCATTTCGTGTTCTACAACAACCTGCGTTCGCCCGAGGGGACCATCGAGCACACCGGCGACAACCTGACCGGTGAGGGCGACGGTGACGACGAGGTGATCAATGTCGACCTGGCCGCCACGCCGCCGTCGATCACGAACATCTTCTTCCCCGTCTCGATCCACGATGCCCAGGCCCGCGGCCAGTCCTTCGGTCAGATCCGCAACGCCTACATCCGGGTGACCGACGCCAACACCGGTGTGGAGCTGGCTCGCTACGACCTGTCCGAGGACGCCTCGACCGAGACCGCGATGGTCTTCGGTGAGCTGTACCGGCACAACAACGAGTGGAAGTTCCGCGCCATCGGCCAGGGATACGCGTCCGGTCTCGCGGGGATCGCCCGCGATTACGGCGTCAACATCTGACGAACCGCGCGACGAACGGGCGGCGGTCCTGGCGACCGCCGCCCGTCATCCTGCCTGGGTCGCGGGAATGCGCGGGAGCGGAGTCGTACTCGCCTGGTCGAGCAGGCTGAAGTACTTGCGGAGCATGAGCGCTGCCGTCGTGGCCAGGCCTGCCGTGAGGCCCCACCAGACGCCCGCCGCCCCGAGATGCAGCGGGAACGCGAACAGCAGGGCGGCCGGAATGCCGACACCCCAGTAACCGACGAGCGAGAGCCGGAAGCCCGCCGAGGTTTCCTTGAGCCCGCGCAGCAGGCCCGTGCCGATGTTCTGGGCGGCGTCGAAGAACTGCAGCACGATGCCGATGAGCAGCAGCGTGTGGGCGATGTCCACGGTCGCGGTGTCGGAGGTGTCGAGGAACGGCGCGAGCACCACGTCGGGAGCAAGGACGTAGACCGCGCCCGTGACGACGGCGAGCACGCCCGCGTGGCGCAGGGCGAGCCAGGCCAGCGACCTGGCGTGGCTGTACTCGTCGCGCCCCACGGCATGGCTGACCAGGATCGACGCACCGTGCGACAGGCCGATCGCGACCTGGAAGACGATGTAGATGATCTGGTACACGACGTTGTGCGCGGCCAGGGCGGCCGGCCCGAAACTGCCCATCACCAGGGCGAGCACCGAGAACATGCCCGCCTCGGAACCGTAGGTCAGCGCGATGGGGGTGCCGAGACGCAGTTCCTCACGCACGGTCGCCCAGCGCACCGGCCACGGTGTTCGCGGCAGGGTGGCGCCGAGCTGTTCGTCGCGGCGCACCATCGCCCAGAACACCCCGAAGGTGATCAGGAAGACCAGCGAGGTGGCGATGCCGACGCCGGTCAGGCCGGAGGCGGGGATGCCCGCCCAGCCGTGGATGAAGGCGAGTGCGAGCACCAGGTTCAGCACCACCGAACCCAGCGTCACCATCAACAACGCCTGGGGACGCTGCATGCCCACGGTGTACTGGCGCAACACCTGGAACCACAGGCACGGCAGCAGGCCGGGAGCCAGCGCGATCATCATCGGCCGGGCCAGGTCGAGAACGGCGGTGTCCTGCCCGAGCCACGACAGTGCCCAGCCGAGACCGATCAGCACCGCACCACCGAGCAGGCCGGCGATGGTGGCGATGACGAACGCCGCCCGGACCACCGCGCGCACCTCGTCGTCGGCCGACTCGCCGCGTTTGCCCGCCGCGCCGAGCGCACCGGCGATCTGATTACCGGTCCCGGTGATCAGGCCGACACACATGGTCCGGATCTGGTTGAACAACACCAGCGCCAGGCCGCCCGCTGCGACCTCCGCGACACCGAGCGTGCCCATCAGCACGAGATTGGTGGTCGACACCGCGATCTGGGCCAGCTGGGTCAACGCGATCGGCGTCGCCAGCTTGGCCAGTGCGCTGGTGTCGGTGTTCTTGCCGTTCACCAGCGCTCCCCGGTCTCCGTTTCGCGCGCGATCGCGCTCACCTGACCTCCATCAGTTCGTCGTGGCGCCGCAGCGGTGAGTACCGGCGCAGCAGTGTGGTGACCTCGCATTCGGCGGCCGGATCGAGCAACTCGCGCGCGCTCATCCAGTCGTCGTCGAACACGGTGTCCAAGTACTTCTCGCCACCGTCGCACACGATGGTGACCACGGTGGAACCGGCCGGGAATTCCTCGAGCCGGGCCAGAGCATTGTGCACCGAACCGCCCGCGGAACCACCGATCAGCAGACCGTGTGTCCTGGCGACGGCGCGGGCGGTGGCGAACGCGTCGACATCGCTCACCTTCACACCCTCGTCGAGCAGGCTGTAGTCGACCGCGGTGCCGATGGTGGCGCCCGGCGGGGTGCCGGTGCCCGACTGCCAGTACGGGCCGCCCTCGCCGCCGAAGGCGATGGACCCGACCGGTTCGACCCCGATCACCTTCGGCACGCAGCCGAGTTCGCGCAGGCGGGTGGCGGTGCCGAACAGCGACCCGCCGGTGCCGACCGCCGACAGCAGGATGTCGACCCGCTCCACCTCGGCCAGCAATTCCTCGGCGACCGCGTAGTAGCCGACGGCGTTGGCGTCGTTGTTGTGCTGTTCGGTGAAGAAGGCGTCGTCGCGGGCGGCGGCCATCGCCTCGGCGAGGTCCTCCCGTGCCGAGGTGGCCAGTTCGTCGTCACCGTCGTCGGCGACGAACACCAGGTCGGTGCCCATGGCCTTCATCGCGCGCAGTTTGTCCTTACAGGCGTGGTTGTCGACCACGGCGGTGAACCGATAGCCACGTTCGGCCGCGACCACCGCCAAGCCGAGCCCGGTATTGCCGGACGTAGATTCGATGATATGCCCGCCATCGCGCAGCAAACCGCGCCGCTCGGCATCGTCGACCATCGAGCGGGCCATGCGGATCTTGGCGGCGCCGGTGGGGTTGAACTGTTCGAGCTTGAGCAGCAGGCGGGTGCCGCTGTCGGTGACGGCCAGCTCGAACAGGGGAGTGCGGCCGATCAGATCCGTCACGCGCGTGACGAGAGCCATGGGGTTTCCTCCATCGGGAGTGGATCAGCGGGAAGTGGTGTCGAGGGTCCAGCGCAGCCGGTCGGCGCGCTCACGCAGCACGACCTTGGGCGGCAGGGGGAGTTCGTGGAACGGTGACTCGTTGGAATCCATCTGATACCCGGCGGTGTTCGGGTAGATCAGCAGGTCGCCGACGTGAGCGCGGCGGGGCAGCGGGATTCGCCGCCTGCTGAGGAGGTCGGATTCCAGGCAGGTCGTCGCGCCGACGCAGGTGGGGGTGGTCGCGCCGGGTCGCTGCGGCCACAGCACCGGGTCGGGCAGGTATTCGCTGGCGAACCACTGTTCGGACAGGCTCAGGCTGGTGCCGTCGACGGTGAGGATGTCGTACGGGTGACCCTGTGTCGTCCGGGTTTTCACGCCCTGCACGCGGAAGACGGAACTGCCCGCGCGATCGAGCAGAGCGCGTCCCGGCTCGACAGCCAGGCGTATGCCGTTGTCGCGCAGCCGTTTCGCGAGACCGTTGTGCGCGAGGACGGCGCTGAGCATGTCGGCACCTGGTGACGGGAAGTGATAAGGGTAGTAGTCCTCCGCAGGCGCGCTGCCGTGAAACCACTTGTCGCTGAGCGTCTCCCGGAAGCGGGACCACGAATCGGCATCGAGGTAGTCCACGCCGAAGCCGCCGCCGATCGAGATGATGTCGGCAGGATGGCCCTCGGATCGTGCCCTCAGGCAGTAGTCGACCAGAGCCGTTGCTTGTTCGGCGCGGGCGGTGGCCTCGTAACCCGACAGATGGAAACTGAAGCCGGACAAGCTGATCGGTCCGCCCGGAGTCACGGCTCCGATCGCCTGCTGGAGTTCCCGGCGATCCAGACCGAACCGGCTCGTCGATCCCTCCGGCAGCACACGAAGCACGATCCGGGCAGGCAGGTCGAGCGCGGCGAGCCGGTCGAGTTCGTCGACGGCATCGATCGCGATGAGCGCGCCATGACGTGCGGCCAGCCACAGCAGATCGTCGGACTTCGCAGGGCCGGTGACCATCAGATCCTCGCCGCGCACGCCCTGCGCCAGCGCCGCCACGAGCTCGCCGGTACTGGCCACATCCACTCCTGCACCGGATTCCGCGCAGGCCCGGACCACACAGGCCGCCTTGTTCGCCTTCTTCCCGAAGTAGACGAACCCGTCGACCCCCGCGGCGGTGAACGCCGACCGGAAAGCCCCGACATTCACCGCGACCCGCTCCGGGAAGAGCACGTGGAACGGTCCACCGACCGCTTCGGCGATGTCGCCGAGCAGCAGTGGATCATCGAGCAGCCGTTGCTCCACCGCATCGATGTAGGCGGGCATCGGTGGTGCGCAATGGGGCGGGTCATCGGTTGCGCTGGAACGGTATTCGTCGACGACCTGGGCGGAATCGGTTCCGGCTAATCCCACAGCGGCACCTCCGTGCCCCGCCCCTCGGCGATCGCGCGCGCCGCCAGCGCATGCGCTACCGCGATATCGGTGAGCACCAGCCCGCTGTTGTAGACGAAGATCTTCTCGTCGTCGGAGCGGCGAGCCGTGGCCGCGCGGGTGAGGATCTGGGGGAGTTCGGCGTCGACCGAGCGCAGCGTGCCGTCGGGGCCTGCCATGTCGGTGCCGGTCAGCGCCATCTGTGCGGCACTGGTCGCCACCACCCGATCGGCGTCGACCAGCGTCGACGGTGCGAGCCCGTAACCCACGAGCACCGCGACGGAACCCGGTGCCAGATGGGAGGATTCGAGCGCGACCTCCGTGCCGGGACCGGCCGTCGCCAGCACCACATCGGCGGTGGGTGCCGCCGCGTAGGGATCGTCCACCTGTTCCAGTACTGCGTGCGGCACCTCGGCGGCCAGCTGCGCGTGCACCGCCGCCAGGCCCTCGGCGTGCGTTCCGTACACCATCAGCTTGCGTAGCTGCGGGTTCGCCGCGAGCAGGTGAGGCAGCGCGTTGCGCCCCTGCGTTCCGGTACCGATGAGCAACGCGCTCTCCGCACCGCGGCGGACCGTCTCGCGCACCAGCAGTGCCGACACCGCCGGAGTGCGCAACGCGCCGACCCGGGCGCAATCCATCATCGCGATGGGGGCGCCGGTGGTGTCGTCGTAGAGGGTGATGGTGGTGTAGTACCGCTTGGTGCTGCGGTCGTGTCCCGGGTCGAACTTGTAGGAGGTCTTCATCGCCACCACGCGGCGGCGACCGTCGCGGCCGAGCATCGCGTAGGACACCGACGAGCCACCAGGATCGGCGACGCTCAGCTTGCGCGGGTTGTCGGATTCGCCCGCGGCGAAGGCGAGATAGGCCTCCTCGACGGCCCGTACCACCTCGGCGGGCGTGATCGGTACATCGGCCAGATCGCTGCGCGAGAGCACTCGGAGCCCGACGCTGCGGTCACGGTTGTTCAACGGATCCTCGTTCATCTGCACTGTCCTGCCCTGCCGTCCGATCGGTGCGCGCCCGATACGGCGCGATCACCTCTTGCCCGTACCCATTCTCGGACGCTTCCTCGCTCCGCCGACGACGTTCCGGCAGGCGGATATTGACGCGCTTGAGCCACCGATCGGTGCCGTCGTAGCGGGCGCGGAACGGCACCCGGCCGTGCACGGCCACATCGTTGTCGACGAGCAGGAGCTCGCCGGGGGCAAGCGCCGGAGCGTGACAGACGCGCGCGAGTTCGGCGGTGAGCCGGGCGTAGGCCGCGCGGAACGCCGGGTCGGCGTCGTCGAGCGGGGTGTAGGCGGGGTCGTATCTGATGGTGTCGCAACCGTTTTCGTCTACCCAGACGGTAGGCAGCGGTGGTGCGAACGATCCGAAGTCGGTGCCGTAGGAGACATCGGGCAGGATCGGCACCGTCGGGGTGGCCAGGATGCGGCGGTCCTCGTCGCTGAGTTCGACCTCGCGGATCGAGGACACGGTGGTTGCCACCCGGTCGGGATTACGCACGCACGCCAGCATCAGCAGATTGGCGCGTTCGGCGTGGAAGGCGTCCTCGGAGTGCGGGCTCAGCAGCGTCGCGCTGCTGGCACCGGACTGTTCGTGTTCGTGTCCGGCGGCGGGCACGATGTTGTTGACCAGCCGCCCGTTCTGCTGACCGAGCCAACCGAACAGCTCACCCGCACACCGCGCGAGCAGCAGCAGGACGATGTCGAGTTCCAGCGAACCGAGGTGGGTCGAATCGCCCGCCGAGACGGCCGCGCGCTGCCAATCCGCAGGCGTCGGGCCGAATTCGGCGTCGCTCACGCGCAGTCCACGCACCACGGTCGCGCCCGCCGCGGTGGCGGGTGGGCGCACGGCGTGTCGCACGGATGCGGGGAGTTCGCCGGCGCGCCGATCGATCTCGGCCAGCAGGGCGGGGTCGTGCAGGGTCTCGGTATGCGGTAGGTCACTCAGTTGATGTCGGATCTCGGCGGCGAGGCGGCGAACGGCCTGGGCGGCGTCCGGCTCGAACTCGCGGTACTCGATGTCGTGCAGGTGAATCGTTTTACGTTCGGAGAGAACGCTTTTCACCGGCCTTCCCTTCTTCGCATCGGTCGAACGCGGGTGGTGGAGACTCGATGAGCGAAGGTAGTGCCTGGCAATGGATTAGGCAAGACTTACCTAACATGCTCTCATGGCAAATAGCTTATGGGTATGACGCTGATTTCTACCCGAAGTCGCTGGCAGTCGCCGAATCGGGGGCCGTGGGCGGCGTGGCGGAACGGTCTCGGTCGAAAGGAAGACCACCACCGGGCCACTGTTTTAGGCTAGCCTCGCCTAGTTTGCGGCGCCCGGTGAAGGGGTTCGGCGCCCGCCGCTCGAGGAGGAACACCATGGGTTTCACACGCAGGCAGTTGCTGCAATCCGGCATCGGTCTCACCGCAGTGCTGCTGGCCGCCGCGTGCACCAGCGGCGAGGAGTCGAACGGAACCGTCAAGCCGGGCGGCACGCTGCGCGTCGGCGCGCTCGGCACCGCCGCGCGCAGTGAACGCGATCCGCACGCCAATCTCAGCAACGAGAGCGACTTCCTGATCGCCTCGCTCGTCTACGACGCGCTGACCGTTCCCGGCGACGATCCGAATGTCGTGCCGCGCCTGGCCTCGCGCTGGGAGGCCGACGCCGAGAACCGCCGCTGGACCTTCACCATCGCCGAGGGCGCCAAGTTCCACAACGGCGCGCCGGTCACCGCCGAGGACGTGGTGTGGTCGATGCGGCGGCTGCGGTCGGTGGGCGGGGCGTCGAAGATGCCGGTCGCCGAGAACGACATCGTCGCCGACGGCCCGAACCGCGTGGTGTTCACCGTGCCCGCACCCAATACCCAACTGCCGCTGCTGCTTCGGCTGATGACCTTCACCGTCCCGCAGGGCACCACCGACTTCGCCGCCGCCGTCGGCTCCGGTCCGTTCCGGCTCGAGTCCTACCAGAACGGCAATGCCCGCCTGGTGCGCAACGAGAACTGGCACGGCACCCCGCCGTCGCTGGACGCCATCGAGGTGACCATGTTCGACAGCGTCACCGCGCTCGGCAACGCGGTGCTCGGCGGACAGATCGACCTGGCCTCCAATGTGGGCGCCATCGCGGGCCGCACCGCCGCCGGTCGCGGCGACCTGCAGGTGATCCGCCGCCCGGACGACACCATGCTCGGTGTCGCGATGCGCGCCGCCGACGGGCCGTTCGCCGACGCGCGGGTGCGCACCGCGTTGCGGCTGGGCGTGGACCGGGAGGCGCTGGTCAACCAGGTGCACTCCGGGTTCGGCACGGTCGCCGCCGATGTGCTCGGTACCGCCGACCCGCTCTACGACACCTCGCTGCGCCGCGGTCGCGATATCGAGCGAGCGAAAGCCCTGCTGCGCGAGGCGAATTTCGATACCGGACGCAGCTACCCGTTCGTCACCAAGGTCGAGGTGCCCGGTGAGGTCGAGTCGGCGAAGGTGATCGCCACCCAGCTCGCCGAGATCGGTGTCCGCCTCGACGTGCAGACGGTGGAGTCGGCCGCGTTCTACGACCAGACCTGGTTGAACGCCCCGCTCTACACCGTGTCCTGGGGCACCAACGATTCGGTGCTTTTCCTGGCCGACAAGCTGATGACCTCCGGCTCCAACCGCAACGAAACCGCTTTCCGTGACCCGGAATTCGATGCCGCCAACGCCAAGGCGCTCGCCGCGACGGGCGATGAATACGGCCGTGCGGTGCGTGAGTTGCAGCGCATCCAGTTCGAGCGCGGTGGCTACCTGGTGTGGGGCATGGCCGACGGTGTCGACATCGCCGCCGCGTCCGTGCGCGGGCTGCCGACTCTCGGCGGTTTCGCCCGCGTCCAGCTGGAACGTGCCTGGCTGGCGTGAGTGCCGTGAGAGCGTTCGCCCTGCCCGCCCTGCGCCGGGTCGTGCTGCTGGTGACCCTGCTGGCCATCGTGTTCGTCGCGGTGGACCTGCTGCCCGGCAGCGCGGCCCGCTCGGTGCTGGGCAGGGAGGCCGGTGCGGCCGAGCTCGCCGCCAAGGAACACGAGCTCGGTCTGGATCGCGCACTGCCGGTCCAGTTCTGGCACTGGATCACCGGTGTGCTGACCGGTGATTTCGGCCGGACCGCACGCGGCAACTCGATCGGTGACATGCTCGCCGACAAGTTCCCGCAGACGCTGCTGCTCGGCGGGATCGCCCTGCTGCTCACGGTGGTGTGCTCGCTCGCCCTCGGCTGCTGGTGGGCGATGCGGCCCAAGGCTTTCGGTTCGCGAATCCTGCAGCCGACCACCACCATTGCCGTCGCCGTCCCCGAATTCGTCTGCGGCACCGTGCTGATCCTGGTGTTCTCCCTGGCCACCGGCTGGTTGCCCGCCGTGACGATCACCGACCGCGCCGGATTCCCGGCGGGCCCCGAGATGCTCGTGCTTCCGGTGCTCGCGCTCGCGATTCCCCAGATCGGCTGGAACACGCGGGTGGTGCGGTCGGCGCTGCTCGACGTCGCCGCGGCACCGCATGTGGAAAGTGCTGTCCTGGACGGCCTTCCGCGCCGCACCATCCTGCTCCGGCACATGCTCCCCTTCGCCGCCCCCACGATCGTCGCCGGGTACGCGACCTCCGTCGGCATGCTCTTCGGCGGCGCCCTGGTCGTCGAAACCCTCTTCAACTACCCCGGCGTCGGTGCCGTACTCGCGGGCTCGGTGGCCGACCGCGACACCGCGACCGTCGCCGCCGTGGTCGCCCTCACCGCCATCGTCATCATGCTGCTGCTCGCGTGCGCCGACTTCGTCCGCACCTGGTCCACCCGGGGCGCCCGATGACCGGCGCTCGAGATCACCACGCGCTGGTGGCGGGAGCTACTCGGCCGATGCCGCCGCCAGAGCGTGGTGATCAAATGTCCAAGTCTTGTGGGGGTGAGGTGCGCAGGGCGGGCGTGTCGAGGAAGACGAGTGTGATCGGTGTGGACCGGTGGATTCCGAGGAGAGCCCGGCGTGAGGGCTGGGGCTTCGGGGAATCCGTGGAGGTGGCGTGATGGGTACGGAAAGGTGGGGGCTCGGCCGGAGCGCTTCGCGCACGGCGGGGCGCTTCGGGGGAGTTGTGCGTTCGTGGCGGTGGGGTACGGGTTTCGGGGTGGGGCTGGTGGTGTTGGGTGCGCTGGTCGGCCCGCTGTTCGCGCCGCACGGGGCGGAAGAGGCGGTGGGGATCCCGTTCGCGGAGCCGGGTGGGGGTGCGGTGCTCGGCACCGATCGGCTCGGGCGCGATGTGTTCAGTCACCTGCTGACCGGGGGGACGCAGCTGCTCGTGGTCTCGGCGGTGATCGCGGTGGCGGTGACCGTGTTGTCGGCGGTGCTCGGGGCGGTCGCCGCCGTGCGACCGCGGGCGGGTTCGGTGATCGAACTCGCGGGTGACCTCGTCATTCTCCTGCCCGCCGTGCTCGGCATCCTGCTCGTGCTCACCGCCTGGCCGCAGGGTGGGGTAGCGGCGTTGATCGTGGTGTCGCTGGTGTTCGGAGTGCCGTACTGCGCACGGATCTTCGCCGCCTCGGCCGCGAGCATCGCCGCCACCGGCTATGTCGAAGCAGCCGTCGCCAGCGGAGAATCACTGCCCTACTTGGTGTTCCGTGAGATCCTGCCCAACCTCCGCTCGGTCTTCACCACCCAGCTCGGCCTGCGTTTCGTCGTGGCGATCTATCTGGTGAGTACCGTCTCCTTCCTCGGTGTGCCCGCGCTCGGGGCCGACAACTGGGCGATCATGGTCCGCGACAACGCCTCCGGCATCCTCCTCAACCCCTGGGCGGTGCTGGCCCCCAGCGCCGCCATCGCGATCGTCGCCGTCGGCGTGAACCTGGTGGTCACCGCCGGGTCCGCGCGTGATGCTGCCCGACGCCGACGGGCTGGAGCCACTGACTACGTCCCCGATCGAGGTGCGATGGTCGCCGCGGGCAGCCGCGGTGACGTGCAGCTTTCCGGTTTCGGCGGGCAGCGCGATCAAGCGGGCAACCCCGCTGGGATGCCGGATGAGACAGCATCGCCCACCGACGTAGAGCAGGCGGTGATGGACGGACTCGTGTCCAGCGGGCGGCGGAATGGACACCCCGCGGCGGTCGACGCCGGGGATGCGGCGGTGGTGGATGGGCTGACGGTGGTGAGCGCTGCGGGGGCGGTGTTGTTGGCGCCGTTGTCGTTCCGGCTGAAGGCGGGATCCGTGACGGCGCTGACCGGGGCGTCCGGGGCGGGCAAGTCGACGGCGATGCGCGCGCTGCTGGGGCACGTGCCCGCCGGGATGCGGTGTGCGGGCACGGTTCTGGTGGCCGGACACGACGTCTTCGGGCTCGATCCCCGTGCGCTGCGGACTTTCCGGCGCGAGCGGATCGCCTACGTCGGCCAGGATCCCGGGTCCGAGCTGAACCCCCTCCTGCGCGTTGGTGCGCTCCTCGCCGAAGCCGCACCCACCAGTTCCGAGGCCGAACGACAAGCGATGCTCGATCGCGTCGGGCTGGACGAGACGTTCCTGCGGCGCCGCGTCGGTCGCCTGTCCGGTGGCCAGCAACGCCGGGTGGCCCTGGCCCGCGCCCTCCTCCGCCGTCCGATCGTCCTCGTCCTCGACGAACCCCTCGCCGGTCTGCACGGCGCCTTGCGCACCGAAATAGCGCGGCTCATAGCCGATCTCGCCGTCACCGACGCCACCGCCGTCCTGCTATCCGGCCACGACACCACCACCGTCCATGCCATCGCCGACACGGTGATCGAAGTCCATCCACCCAGCGCCGTACCGCGATCCCGCCGGGTGGGCTCGGCGCCGATCGGGCACGATGAGAAGGCAATGCCGTACAGCCGCCAACGAGGTGACGCGTCGACGGATGACGGCGCCACGCTTGCAGCTGTTCAGCGCACAGCCGGTCGCCGCACCGCTGAGCCCGAGGACGACCGGGCCGCTGGGTCAGCTGACCAGGCGCCGCGCGGCGAGATCCCGGTTGCCGAGGGTTTCGCCGGACCTGCGAGTCCCGCGACCGACGGGCGGGAACGGCCGGGAATCGCGCTGTCCGCCAAGGGGATCACCGCCGCAGCCGACAACCACCGGATTCTCGGTGAGATCGATCTGGAAGTGCGCGAGGGGGCGGCATTGGCGGTGGTCGGGCCTTCGGGGGCGGGCAAGACCACGTTGGCGCGGGTGATCGCCGGCTTGCAGATCGGGGTCGCGGGCGTTGTCGAAGCAGGCGCGGTGCGGGCGCCGGTCGGGAAACGGCGACGGATCAAGCCGGGGGCCAAGGGTATTCAGCTGGTCACGCAGAATCCGTTGGCAGCGTTGAATCCTCGCCGAACCGTCGAACAGACCCTGGCCCGGCCACTGCGGCGGATCGCCCGCGTGCCGAAACCGGATGTGCGCAAGCGGGTCGAGGTCCTGCTGGCCGATGTGGACCTGCCTGCCGACCTCGCGAGCAGGCGACCACACGAACTGTCTGGCGGACAACGTCAGCGCCTGGCCCTGGCGCGAGCTCTCGCCGCCGATCCGGCCGTCCTGATCTGCGACGAGATCACCACCGCCCTCGACCAGCACACGGCCGCGGGTGTCATGACCCTGCTCGACCGCCTGCGCACCGAGCACGGCACCGCCGTCCTGCTCATCAGCCACGACATGGCTCTGGTCGCCAGGCACTGCACCGACCTGCTGGTCCTCGACCACGGCGAGGTCGTCGAAAGAGGTGATCCCGCAATCGTTCTCGCCGCTCCGGCGCACCGCGCCACCGCGGAGCTGCTGGTGTAACGGCGCGGCGGCAGGAGTCGATCACATCGGGTTGTCCCCCAAGCGTTTTCAAGGAGACGAACCCCGATGACCCACCCTGCCCCTCCGCATGAGGGCGCTGTGCCGCCGAGCCCGCCACCGTCGACCGGCATTCCGGTGGTGCGGCCGTGGGGCGAATCGTCTCCGAACCCCGCGCCGGAACCGACCCCATCGCGTCGTAGATCCCCGGTGCTGCTCGCGATCGTCGCCGTCGTCGTATTGCTCACCGCCGCCGGAGCGGTCACGGGCTACCTCCTCACCCGGCCCGGCGATCCACGCATGGCCGTCGGCGATTGCGTGAGCCGGGACGAACTGCCCGTCGAATACGCCTGCGCCGACGACCTCGCCGTATACCGGGTGCACGCCAGGCAACCGATGCAGCACCCGTTCGCCCTGTCCTGCATGAAATTCGAGAAGGCGACCCGTGCGGTAGCCGACCCGAGCCCCACCGACAGCGACACCGTGCTGTGCCTCGAACCGACCGAGAAGAACGCGACCGACGCGGGCGGACTTCGCCCCGGCGACTGCATCGATGTGCGCAAGTCCGGCGGCGAAATCGAACGCAGCACATGCGGATTCACCGGCGGACCGCACGTTGTGATCGCCACCGAGCTGCACGTCAAGGTCCCGGTCACCGATCGGGCCTGCGAATCCCACCCGGAAACCCGCGAAGCCTACGCCCAGTCGTCCCTTGGTGGCCGTGCCGTGGTGATCTGCACGAAACCCGCCGAGGACTCCGACTCGATGGCGGGAGCCTTTGTGGGCGAATGCGCTTCGAATGTGTCGATGAAGACGATCGCGTGCGCGCACCGCTCCGCCACGCACCGGGTGCTCTCGGTACGGACCCAGTACACCGAACCGGCCGACCCGAAATGCGAAGAGGTCACCAACGCCAACGCGGCATCGGTCTCGCTCAACGACAACACCGACCTGCGCGTCGTCGTCTGCCTGGGGCCGATCGACCAGAACCACCTCGGTTACGCCCGGCCCGGCGACTGCGTCACCGGTTACGCGGGCACCGCTGGCCTGCCGAGACTGGTGAGCTGTGACGACAGCAGTGCCGACGGTCGCGTCACGTCCGTGTACGACGAAGCGAACATCGGATGTTCGGCCGGCGAGGCGCGAATGTCACGCGAGGCGGGCGTCTCCCACGGCTCGACCATCTGCCTGGTCGCGACCTGAGAACTCTGAGAAGTCACTGTGAGATGTGCATGGCGGCGCGCTGATCTGGATGATTGGTTGAGTGTCTGTGCAGAAAGCCGGCGTCATCGTCGCCGTGGCGGTGGCCGCGTTGCTCACGGGGTGCAGTTCGCTCGCGTCGATTCCCGGTGACATGCCACCGGGCCCCGGCGTGGCCTTACCCGTCATCGATATCGACGCACCGGGTCGCGCCGCCACGCAATTGCGCGGCTGGGCCGACGAGCAGTCCGACGCGCTCGGCATCGCACCGGTGGCCCTCGAGGCCTACGGCTACGCCGCCGCCGTGCTCGCCAGGTCGGCTCCGGAGTGCGGCATCGCGTGGACGACCATCGCGGGCATCGCCAGCGTGGAGAGCGGGCACGGCACCCACCGCGGCGCCGACGTGGACGCCGACGGAACCGTTCGCCCGCCGATCATCGGTGTCGCCCTCGACGGGACCAAGGGCAATGCCGTCATCCGCGACACCGACGGCGGCCGCCTCGACGGCGACACCGCCTACGACCGGGCGGTCGGCCCGCTGCAGTTCATCCCCGAGACCTGGCAGCGCTGGGCCGTCGACGCCAACGGCGACGGCGTCCTCGACCCCCAGAACATCGACGACGCCGCCCTCACCGCCGCCCGCTACCTCTGCACCCGCGGCGGCAACCTGACCTCGGCCGACGGCTGGCAGCGTGCCCTGTTCGCCTACAACCAGTCGAACAAGTACATGCTGGTCGTGCGGGATCGGGCCGCCGCCTACAGCATCGGGCGCCGCGCCTAGTCGCCACCTGCCCGGAGTGCCGGTTACTGCCTGCCACCGCGAGACGATAGGCTCGGCTGCGCACGGACCATCCCGTGAGACCTACCGTGCCTTTCCGTCGTAAGGAGTCGTTTTCGTGGCCATCATCGAACAGGTCGGAGCTCGCGAGATTCTGGATTCGCGCGGCAATCCCACTGTCGAGGTCGAGATCGCCCTCGACGACGGCACCCTGACCAGGGCAGACGTGCCGTCCGGCGCGTCCACCGGTGAGCACGAGGCCGTTGAGCTGCGCGACGGTGGCGACCGCTACAACGGCAAGGGCGTCACCAAGGCCGTCGAGGGTGTCCTCGACGAGATCGCGCCCGCCATCATCGGCCTCGACGCCGTCGAGCAGCGCACCGTCGACCAGGTCCTGCTGGATCTGGACGGCACCCCCGACAAGTCACGCCTCGGCGCGAACGCCCTGCTCGGCGTCTCGCTGGCCGTGGCGCGCGGTGCCGCCGAGTCCTCGGGCCTCGAGCTGTTCCGCTACCTGGGTGGCCCGAACGCCCACGTGCTGCCCGTGCCGATGATGAACATCCTCAACGGTGGCGCGCACGCCGACACCGGTGTGGACGTGCAGGAATTCATGGTCGCCCCGATCGGCGCCCCCACCTTCCGCGAGGCGCTGCGCTGGGGCACCGAGGTGTACCACTCGCTCAAGGCCGTGCTCAAGGAGAAGGGCCTGTCCACCGGCCTGGGTGACGAGGGTGGCTTCGCCCCCGACGTCGCGGGCACCAAGGAAGCGCTCGACCTGATCAGCCTGGCCATCCAGAAGGCGGGCTACAAGCTCGGCACCGATGTCGCGCTCGCGCTCGACGTGGCCGCTACCGAGTTCTACACCCCCGGTGAGGGTTACAAGTTCGAGGGCAAGGTCCGCTCGGCCGAGGAGATGGGCCAGTTCTACGAGGAGCTGCTCACCCAGTACCCGCTGGTCTCCATCGAGGACCCGCTGTCGGAGGACGACTGGGACGGCTGGGTCGCGCTCACCGACGCCATCGGCGACAAGGTGCAGCTCGTCGGCGACGACCTGTTCGTCACCAACCCGGAGCGCCTGGAAGAGGGCATCGCCAAGGGCGCGGCCAACGCGCTGCTGGTGAAGGTCAACCAGATCGGCACCCTCACCGAGACCCTCGACGCGGTCGACCTGGCCCACCGCAACGGCTACAAGACCATGATGTCGCACCGTTCGGGCGAGACCGAGGACACCACCATCGCCGATCTCGCGGTCGCCGTCGGTTCCGGCCAGATCAAGACCGGCGCCCCCGCGCGTTCGGAGCGGGTCGCCAAGTACAACCAGCTGCTGCGCATCGAGGACGCCCTCGGTGATTCGGCACGCTACGCCGGCGACGTGGCCTTCCCGCGTTTCACCGGCGAGTTCTGAACAAGAAGTACCGCGGGACCTGGAGATGATGGGGTAGAGCGCCAATGACCGAGCGACGTGCGCGGGGGACCAGTCCGGGTGGACGAGGCGACCGGCGCACGTCGCGGGCCGCGCGCTCACGCCCCAGTCCGCTCGACACACCCGGCCGTCCGACCGCCGCCAAACGCACCACCCGGCGGCGGCCGGAAACGGCCACCCGCAAGCCGAGCGGCAAGCTGGAACGCACCGAACACACGATCCTCGGGCTCTCCACCGGCAAGGCGGTGATCCTGGCCGCCGTGCTGTGCGGGCTGGCGCTCACCCTCGCCGTGCCGACGCGTACGTACTTCAGTCAGCGTGCCGAGGCGGCCGCGCTGGCCGAGGAACGCGCGGAACTCGACGCCGACCTGGCCGCGCTGCGCGATCGTCGTGCGCAGCAACAGGATCCGGCCTACATCCGCACCGAGGCCCGTGAACGGCTGCGGCTGGTGATGCCCGGCGAAACCCCTTACATCGTGCAGGTTCCCGGCATCGAGGCGCCTGCACCGCCGCCGATGAGTACCCGAACAGCGGAGCCCGACCCCTGGTACACCGACCTGTGGCGCAGCATCTCCGAACCAGCACCGGAAGGACCGTAGGTGACCGCACCGAACGAGCGCGACCTCGAGATCATCGCTCGGCAACTGGGCCGCGAGCCGCGCGGAGTCCTCGCGATCGCCTACCGCACCCCGGACGGTCTGCCCGCCGTGGTGAAGACCGCGCCGCGTCTGCCCGACGGCACCCCGTTCCCCACGCTGTACTACCTCACCGACCCCCGGCTGACCGCTGAGGCGAGCAGGCAGGAGTCGGCCGGGGTGATGCGGGAGATGACCGAGCGCCTCGCCCACGACCCCGAACTGGCCGCCGCCTACCGCGCCGCGCACGAGAGCTACCTGGCCGAGCGCAACGAGATCGAGTCGCTCGGAACGGATTTCACCGGCGGCGGCATGCCCGACCGGGTCAAGTGCCTGCACGTGCTTATCGCGCATTCCCTGGCCAAGGGGCCGGGCGTGAACCCGCTCGGTGACGAGTCCGTGGCCCTGGCCGCCGACGCCGGGCTGCGCGGGACCGCCGTTCCCGCCGACTGGCCCGCTGCCCGCAAGTCCGACGAACAGGCATAATCGCGGGACAGCAGCTGGTCGAGACCTGGAGGAACACTCATGAGTGAGCGCATCGCCGCAGTGGATTGCGGAACCAACTCGATCCGTCTGCTGATCTCCGAAGTCGGCGCCGACAACGCGCTGACCGATGTGCACCGCGAGATGCGCATCGTGCGACTCGGCCAGGGTGTCGACGCGACCGGACGACTCGCCCCCGAGGCGATCGAACGGACCCGCGCCGCGCTGGCCGACTACGTCGATGTGATGCTGGCGCAAGGCGTTTCGCGCGTGCGGATGGTGGCCACCTCGGCCACCCGCGACGCCGCCAACCGGGACGATTTCTTCTCCATGACCCGCACCGAGCTGGGCCGCGTGGTCGAGGGTGCCGTCGCCGAAGTCATCACCGGTGACGAAGAAGCTCGGCTGTCCTTCGCCGGCGCAGTCGGTGAATTGTCCGCCGATGCCGGACCTTTCGTTGTGGTCGACCTCGGTGGCGGCTCCACCGAACTCGTCGTCGGCGACGAAAAGGGTGTGCAAGCCGCCTATTCCGCCGATATCGGCTGCGTGCGCATCACCGAACGCTGCCTGCCCGGCAACCCACCCACGGCCGAACAGATCTCGGCGGCAAAGGAATTCGCGCAGGAGAAGCTCGACGAAGCGTTCGCGAAGGTCCCGGTCGACAAAGTGCGCACCTGGGTCGGTGTCGCGGGCACCATGACCACCATCACCGCCGTCGCCCTCGACCTTCCCGAATACGACTCGGAGCGTGTGCATCTCACCCGCCTGAGCCTCGACGAGGTGCACCAGGTGTGCGACCGCCTGGTCGCCATGAACCACGACGAACGCGCCGCCCTCGGGCCCATGCACCCCGGCCGCGTCGACGTGATCGGCGGCGGAGCGGTGATCACCGAGGTGCTGGCCGACGAACTCGCCGCGCGAGCGGGCGTCACCGAACTCGTCGTCAGCGAACACGACATCCTCGACGGCATCGCCATGTCGATCCTGGGCTAGCAGCGGCTCAGCGGATGGTGACCACTCGGCTGTGGTGTCCGGTGGAACCGTCCGGGAAGGGCGGGACTCGTTCGTCGGTCTGGACATAGCCGGTGGCGTCGGTGGCTCGGACCCGCAGGGAGTGGGTGCCGGGGGAGGCGTCCCAGCGCCAGGTCCACTGGCGCCAGGTGTCGATCGAGTAGGCCTCGGCCAGGGTGGCCTGCTGCCAGGCGCCGTCGTCGACCTGCACTTCGACCGCGCGGATACCGCGGCCCTGCGCCCAGGCGACGCCCGCGACGACGACCGGGCCCGAGGGCAGGGTCGCGAACGCCGCGGGGACGTCGATCCGCGAGGCGGTCTTGATCGGCGCCGTCGGCGCCCATCCGCGACGGGTCCAGTAGGCCTCGGCGCGATCGAAGCGGGTCACCTCGAGGTCGACGACCCACTTGGTCGCCGAGACGTATCCGTAGAGACCGGGGACGATCATCCGGGCCGGATAACCGTGCGCCACCGGGAGGGCCTCGCCGTTCATGGCCACCGCGAGCAGGGCGTCCTGGTTGCCGGTGAGGGCGGCCAGCGGGGTGCTCGCGGTGAAGCCGTCGATGCTGCGCGACAGCACCATATCGGCGTCGCGGGAGGGACCCGCCTCGGCCAGTAGGTCGGCCAGCCGGTACCCGGTCCAGCGGGCCGTGCCGAGCAGGTCACCACCGACCTCGTTGGAGACGCAGGTGAGCGTGATGACGGATTCGACGGCGTCGCGTGCCAGCAGTTCGTCATAGTCCAGCCGGATCTCGCGCTCGACCATGCCGTGGATGCGCAGTCGCCACTCGCCGCGGGTCAGCGAGGGCAGTTGCAGGGCGGTGTCGACGCGGTAGAACTCGTCGGCGTCGGTGACGAACGGGGTGATCCCCTGAACGGGCAGATCCATCTCCGCCGACACCGGCGGTGCCGGTTTCGCCACCCGGGGCAACAGGAATGCGGCGCGGTCGGCGGCGATATCGCGCAAGCGGGTGGCGAGGTAGCGCCCGGCCACGCCTGCCGCGACGACGCCTGCGGTCACCCCACCCAGGGCCAGCATGAAACCACGCCTGCTCGGCCCGGTGGCCGGTTCCGGCTCCGACCCCGAGAAGCTCACGAACAACACGGTCAGCGCGGCCACACCGGCGAGGGTTCCGGCGAGCGCGGGCACCGCGAACCAGAATGTGGCACTCGGACGCCGCAGCGCCAGGAAGGCGACGATCACGCCGAGCACGGTGAGCACGCCCGCCGCGAGGGCGAAGCGACGCCGGGCGAGCTCACCGAGCAGACTCGCCGCCACCACCATCACCGCGCCCATCGAGATGGCCAGCGCCAGTTTGTCGTTGGCGCCGAACCAGCGGATCGCGCTGTCCTTCAACCACTTCGGCGTGTTGTCGACGACGGTGGCGCCGAGCACGAAGAACGGCGACGCGGCGGGAGCCACGAACACCGCGACGAGATGGCCGACGGCCAGCACGGTGGCCGCGGCCACCGTCGCGGCTGCCGCGGCCGCGAGGTGCCCCAGTTCGCGGGGTGCGCGGTGAATCATGCTGACCTCCTGAGGATGTGGCTGCCCGATCAGCCGACTTTCACCCCGGCGAGGACCGGTGGTGTCGGCGTCGGCGATCCGCCTGCCGGTTCGATCGTCACGGCCAGGGTGTCCGCCGCCTGGACCGGGGTCACGATCATGGGTTGTCCGGCCAGCACCGCCACCGATTCCGGTTGCCCGGCGGGCGGTACCCGCCACAGCTGATAGGTCCGATCCGAGGGCAGGACGGGCAGATCGTGGAAGGCCACCGCCGCCGCACCGAGCTCCTTCGACAGATGCACTGTCATCTCGCCGCCACCGGTGACCGGGGCCGAACTTTCCCGGCTGTCGGGCTGCTCGAGCACCTGCTGCGCGGTGATCGCGGCGGGTGCGTCGTTCGCCCGGTCGACCGCGACCGTTATTCCCACCGCCGCACCGGCGACCACCACCGCTGCCGCCGCGGCCGCGAGCCACCGAAGCGGCCGCCGTTCCCGCGAAATCGTGTGCGGTCGAACGGAATCACGCCGGTCGAGCGCTTCCATCAGCGCGGTCTCGAGCCGAGCGGGCGGTGCGGCCACGTCCATGCTGGTCAACGCCGCGAGGGTCTCCTGGATGCGCCGCACATTCGCGTGGAACTCGGCCGTCACCGCCGGGCCCGCCGCCCGTAGCCGCTCATCGATGTCGGCACGCTCCTGGGCGTCGAGCGCGTCCAGTGCGTAGGGGTAGGCCTCGTCGAACCATGACCAGGGGGTCCGCCGATCCGTCTCGTTCATCGGGAAGTCCCTCCGGTCAAACAATTCTCGAGCCTTTTCAAACCGTCGCGGATCCGGCTCTTCACCGTCGGCAACGGCACCGCCAGGGTCTCGGAGACCTCGGCATAGGTGCGCCCGCTGTAATAGGCGAGCGCGACCGCCTCGCGCTGCAGGGCGGTCATCGTTTCCAGGCAGTCCTGTACCGACTGCTCGTCGAGGCGCTGGGTGACCTCCTCGGACACCACGTCGTGATCGCGGCCGAGGTGGCAGTGACCGAACACGATGTCGCGGCTGGTGGCCGACTGTTCGGCGCGCACCCGGTCGACCGCGCGACGATGGGTGAGCATCATCAGCCAGCCGATCGGGCTCGCCCGGTCCTGGTCGTAGTCCGAGGCCAACGACCAGACCTGCAGGAACACTTCCTGAGCGATCTCCTCCGCGAGGGCGTGACTGCGCACGACTCGCAGTGCGAGCCCGAAGACCCGCGGGCTGGTCGTTCGATAGAACTCGGTGAACGCGGGTCTGCTACCGGCGGCGACGTCGTCGAGCAGGGTCACCAGCCGGGCCTGCACAGCCCGGTCCGCCCCACGATCCGGCGGACACGTGGGCGGGTCGGTCGGCACCGATCGCAGGCGGATCGGCGAGGATCCCGGGCCATTCGTCATCGTCGGGCCCCTGTTTCCATGCGCATGGGAGGGATTTCGGCTCACCCGCGCCGCCGGATGGGTGTCATGCCGAAATTCTTCTCCCCACCCCTCGGTCCGCGCCAGTGCCCGCGCGTTCACGACGGTGGCATGAGGACGGTGTCGATCATGTAGACGGTGGCGTTGGCGGTCTGCACGCCGCCGCACAGCACCTTCGCGTCGTTGACGGTCAGGTTGTCGCCGGAACCGCTGACCTTCACATCGGCGCCCTGCACCGTGGCGTGGGTGCCGGGGATCTGCTGGGGCTCGATCCGGCCGGGGACCACGTGGTAGGTGAGGATGGTGGTCAGGGTGGCGGAGTCGGTCTTCAACGACTCGACGGTGGCGGGATCGATCTTCGCGAACGCCGAGTCGACCGGTGCGAACACGGTGAACTGTCCGCCGTTGAGAGTGTCGACCAGGTTCACGTCCGGGTTGAGCTTGCCCGATACCGCCGACACGAGGGTGGTCAACATCGGATTGTTGGACGCCGCGACGGCGACCGGGTCCTGCGCCATGCCCGCCACCGAGCCGGGGCCGGAGGGCACCTGGGCCGCGTACTCCGCGCATCCGGGTCCGACCGGACCCGAGGCTGCCGGGGTGCCCATCGCCGAGGAGGTGGCCGCCGTGGTGCTCGCGGCTGTCGCCGTGTCGGCCTCGTCGTCCTGTGAACAGGCCGTCATGCCGACCACCGAACCGAGCAGCAGGGCCGCCATCAGGGAATTACGTACAGATCGCATCTTCTTCCATCACTTCCGTCGAGGCGGTCGCAGCCGCACAGCTGTTTGACGGAAGGATTTCGGCCAGCCACCCGGCCCGGATGGGCGCTACTTGCCGGTGCGTTCCCGATGCTGGCATCCGGGCCAGCAGCACGGCCGCCGCTGGCCCTCTTCGAGCTCCTCCTGGGTCCGCCGGATTCGCCGCTCCCGCGTCGCGGCCTGCTTGGCGTCTTCGACCCAGCAGATGAATTCGTTGCGAGCCAGTGGCGTGATGTCGCGCCACGCGGCCAGCGCGGCGGGATTGCTCGCCAGCGCGGTCCGCAGATCGGCGGGCAGCTCGTGCACGACCCCACCCGGCACCGTTGGACTGCTCATGTTTCCACGGTAGCGCTCAGTGCTCGGCCGGCTGCGGTGAACATGTAGTCGGACAGGTCGAAATGACCGCTGCGCCAGGCCGCCTCCAGGGTGGAGGACGGGCGAAGGGGCACATCGCCGTGTTTGTCGAAGTAGTAGCTGTTCGCGTCGGCGCAGCTGTCCTGCCAGAACACCTGGCCGCCGCGGCGGGCCAGCACCTCGCGGAAGAACCGGTCGTTGGCCTCGCGGCGAACCTCCACACGGGTGGCTCCGGTGCTGCGGGCGCGGCGCAGGCAGCGCAGGATGTGGCGGGTCTGGTTCTCGATGAGGGTGAAATACGAGGCGCCGTTGTAGCCGTAGGGGCCCATGATGGAGAAATAGTTGGGGAATCCCGGCACGCTGACGCCCTCGTAGGCCTGCAGCCGGTTCTCGTCCCACCATTTCTCCAGGTCGAGGCCGTCGACGCCGTGCAGGTCGTAGGTCGGCATATTGCCCGACTCCATCACCTTGAAGCCGGTGGCGAGAATCAGCACGTCGGCCGGATGTTCGGTGCTCGCGGTGCACACGCCGGTCGCGGTGATCTCGGTGATGGGCGCGGTTTCCAGCGTGACGTTCGCGCGGTTGTAGGTGGCCAGGTAGTCGTTGGAGAAGCTCGGCCGTTTGCAGCCGAGGGCGTAGTTCGGGGTCAGCTTCGCGCGCACGGCTGGGTCCTTCACCTGGCGGCGCAAGTGGGCCAGCCCGGCGCGCTCGCCGATCGCGGCGGTGGGCAGCGAGCGGTGGTAGTGGGCGGCCAGGGGGAAGGTGACCTCGACGTAGGTCTGGCTGATGAGCCGCGTGAGGGTGCGGCCGCCGGGCAGGCGGAGCGCCAAGCGCGCGGGTGGCGGCATGGGCAGATCGGGGCGGGGCAGGCACCAGATCGGGGTGCGCTGGAAGACGGTGAGGTGCTCGACCAGCGGCGCGATCTCCGGGATCACCTGCACCGCCGACGCCCCGGTCCCGATGATCGCGACCCGCTTGCCGCGCAGGTCGAGGCCGTGATCCCAGCGCGCGGTGTGCACGGTGGTCCCAGCGAAGGTCTCGATCCCGGGGATGTCGGGCAGTTTCGGGCGGGTGAGCACACCGGTCGCGCTCAGCACGAACCGGGCGGTGAGCTCGGCGCCGTCGGCGGTGCGCAACACCCAGCGGTCGCCGTCGGCGTCGAAATCGGCGGCGACCACGGTGGTGCCGAACCGGATGCGCGGGCGCAGACCGTACTTGTCCACACAGGATTCGGCATAGGCCTTGAGTTCACGGCCCGGCGCGTAGACCCGCGACCACTCGGTCCGCTGATCGAAGGAGAACTGGTAACTGAACGACGGGATGTCCACGGCCACACCGGGATAGGTGTTCCAGTGCCAGGTGCCACCGACCCCGTCGGCGTCGTCGACCATCAGGAAGTCCTCGAAACCCGCCTCGCGCAGCGCGATCGCGGCACCGATGCCGGAGAAGCCCGCGCCGACGATGATGATCTCGTGATCGATGGTGCTCATGCCGTTGCCTCGCCGAGATTCGGTCGCGCTGTTCGCACGGCGCGCAGGTAGCTGATTCGCTCGCTCACGCTGATTCCTTTCTGTCGGCCGCGCCGACCCTGGCGGCTGTCGCGGGCAGATGGTGACCGCGGCCGATGGTGCGCACGACGTGGTGGGAGTCGTCGGCGAAGACGATGGTGTCGACCCGGTGCTCGATGCCGTCGACCGTGCGCACGCCGAGCGGGGCGAGCCGTGCGATCGGCCAGGTGACCAGCCGGCAGTGCGGTTGTCGCAGCGTGCGGTAGTAGCTGTCGTGCACGGCGACGCCCGCGTCGTCGTCGGGCGTGAGCCGGTACCGCAGCCACGAATCACGCACTTGCCAACGGAGATTGGCGCGTGCGACGAGTCGCACCAGACCATCCGGCGCGTGCCGCAGGGCAGCGGGCGGCAGGGGTGCGCGCGGCACGATCCAGACGGCCTCGGTCTGGAACACCGTCACCCGCGCCGCCTCGGCCGCGATGCCGGGCAGTAGTCGTGCCGCCGCCGCGCCGGAACCGATGATCGCCACCCGCTCGCCGGTGAACTCGCGGCGCGGGTGGAATTCGTGGTGGTGCACGATCCGGCCGTCGAATGTGCCGGGGAGCCCGGTCATTTCGCGACCGGATCGTAGGTGAGCTCGCGGACCCACGACGGACGGTGACCGAGCACCCGGACCGGGAACCTGTCGATACAGGCACTGGACACATCGGCGAGCAACTGGAACGGCTGCCGGTGGTCGATCGTCGCCTTCGCATGCAACCGCACCACGTGATAGAGCGGCAGCCGCCGGATCCGCGGGCTGCGCTCGCCGACGGTCTCGTAGCGCCGCACCGCGTTCCACAGCTTTTCCTCGTCCAGACCGAGCGCCACGATATTGGCCGCCATCCGCGACAACAGCGGTGCGTAGAGCAGCGCGCCGAGCACGAAAGACGGGCGCGCCGCGAAACCCGCTGTCTCGATGGCGATCTTGCGCAGCGGTCCGGCGCCGAGCTGCTCGAGCACCTGGAAGCCGACGGCCAGGTGCCGGGACTCGTCGCTGTTGATGTGCCGGAACACCTCGTGGCACACCGGATCATCGACCTCGTCGAGCAGGAACTTCACCAGCGCACCGTCCAGCGCCGTCTCCAGGGACGGGATGACGGTGCCGAGGACGGGCAGGGTCATGTGCTCGGCGTAGCGATCGAGCCAGCTGATCACCAGTCGAATGTTCTTGTTGGGCACCGGCATCGCGTCGTCGTCGAGCATGCCCCAGCGGCGCATCAGCGCCAGCTCGGCATTGGCGTGCTTCTGCTCCTCGGCATGGAAGTGCCGGTAGATCTCGCGCAGCGCACCCGGTGGCGCCTGCTGGACCAGCGCGGCGAAACCACGGGCGCCGACGTGCTCGATCCACACCAGATCGGACATGAACGCGGCGAGTCGTGGCCGCTGCTCGTCGGTGATCAGCTCGGCACCCGGTGCGTCCCAGTCGATATCGGCCAGGGCCCATTGCTTGGCCCGCACGGTGGCGAGCATGTCGGGATAGGCGAACGTCATTGTCCGTCTCCTTCCGGTCGGTTCAGCGCACGACCCGCTCCAGCAGGCCCGCCGAACGGGTGTAGGTGGCGGGCATCAAGCGTTTGGCCTGCCACAGCACTTTGGCCTCCAGTTGCGGCACCACATAGAGGTCGCCACGGTCGACGGCGTCGAGGGTGGTCTTCGCGATACTCGCGGGCGCTCGGCCCGTCCACCGCAGGAGCGATCCGCCGAGGCGTTCGGCGGTGCCGTCCAGCGGCGAATCCGACCGCAGGATCCCGGTTTTCACGGCGGTGGGACAGAGCACCGTCACGCCGACGCCGGTTCCGGCCAGCTCGGCCGCCATGGTCTCCGACAGCGCGAGCACTCCGGCCTTGCTCACGTTGTAGGCGGCCATCCGTGGTGCCGCGCCGAAGGCGGCGGCGGAGGCGACATTGACCACCGTTCCCCGCCCCGCCGCGCGCAGGATCGGTGTGAAGACGTGGCAGCCGTTGATGACGCCCCACAGGTTCACCGCGAGGGTGCGTTCCCAGTCGTCGAGGGTGAACTCGCCGACCGGCGGCCCGCCCGCGCCGATCCCGGCATTGTTCACGACCAGACTCGGCGCACCACCGAACCAGTCCTGTGCCAGGGCGGCCAGCGCGGTGACCTCGTCGATCGCGGTGACATCGCAGCGGGCGCCGACGGCCTTGCCACCCGCGTTCTCCACCAGCACGGCGGTCTTGGCGGCCCGGTCGGCGTCGATATCGGAGCACACCACCCGCCCGCCGCGCCTGCCGAGTTCCACGGCGAAGGCGCGGCCGATGCCGCTGCCCGCGCCGGTGACCACCGCATCGGCGTGTTCGGTTCGACGACGACGAAACAGGCGCATGGCGACTCCCTGGTTCAACCGGTCCGGTCGGAACTGGTGTCGTCTGCCACCATTGGCCGCACCTGACACCAATTAGGCGCGTGACGGAGTACTTTGTCAACCATGGATGTGCGCGCACCGGCCCGGACCTGGGGCGGCCGCACCGCCGAAGAGCGCAGGGCGCAGCGCCGCGCCGACCTGATCGCGGCGGCCCTCGAGATCTGGCTCGACAGCGGATGGGCCGCGGTGACGATGCGTGGCGTCTGCCAGCGGGCCGCGCTCAACGACCGCTACTTCTACGAGAACTTCACCGACCGCGACGACCTGCTCGCCGTGGTGTGGGACGAGGTGTGCGCGGAGGTCTTCGCCGACCTGGCGACCATCCTGGCCGACAACGCCGACCGCGCCCCCCTGGAAATCCTGCGCGCCGCCATCGCCCGCGCCGTCGAACTGCAGACCGACCTGCGTGGCCGGGCCCGCATCCTGCTCGCCGACCACGCGGGCAGCGCCGTCCTCGAGCAACGCCGCAAAGCCATGCTCACCGACGCCACCGACCTCCTGCTCGCCGCCGCCTGGCCCCACCTGCGCCCCGACGCCGACGAAACCGCCGTGCGCATGAGCACCCTGGCAGGCATCGGCGGCTTCATCGAACTGCTCACCGCCTGGCGCACCGGTGCCATCGACGTCGACGCCGCCCGCCTCGTCGAACACACCTACGCCATCGCTACTCAACTCGGCGCCATGTTCCTGCCCGCGGACATCATCGGCGGGTGAAAACCCGTTGGCGAACGATGGCGCCCACTGCTACCTTTCACGAATTCCGTGACAGTGGACGAGGAGGTGGTACCCGTGAACGCAGTATCGACATGGGTGCTCTCCGCTGGAGTCACGGTCGGGCGATAGGTCGTCCGGGAGCGCCGATCATCAGCACTCCCGAAAGGCACGACCGTGCGATTCATTACCGAACAACGCCTCGACGACGACATCCTCGAACGCGAATTCCTCCTCGGCGACATCCCCGGAATTCTGTGGACGCCGGCGTCTGTCCCCACGCCGACGCCCCTGATCCTCGTAGGCCCTCCTCCTATCGGCCTGCGCAACGCGTACCCGCGCCTGCTCGCCCGGGTCCGGCCCACCGTGGCGGCGGGCTACGCCGCGGCCACCATCGAGCTCCCCGGCAGTGGTGACCGCCCCCGTTCCCCCGCCGCCGATCAGGCCCTTGCCGACCTGCGCCGGGCGCTGGCGGCCGGGGGACCCGTCGCCGATGAGATCGTCGACCGGCTCATCCTTCCGCTGGTCGACGAGGCTGTCCCGGAGTGGCAAGCCGCCCTGGATGCCCTCCTCGCTCTGCCCGAAATCAGTGGCCCGGTCGGCTATTCGGGCGGAGTCATCTCCATCGGCACCCGACTGGCAGTCGTCGAACCACGCATCGCCGCCGCCGTCCTTTTCGCCGGCAGCTTCGTGCCACGCGCCATCCTCGAGGAAGCCCGCAACGTCAAAATTCCGCTGCACGTCCTGCTGCAATGGGACGACGAAGGAAACGACCGCCAAATGGCCCTCGACCTATTCGACGCCTTCGGTTCCGAGGAGAAGACGCTGCACGCCAATATGGGCGGGCACACCGGCGTCCCGCCGTACGCCGGGGCGGAGGCGGGCCGATTCTTCGCCCGGCACCTGACGTGAGGTCGGCTGTCAACGGCATGCGCGGCGTGAGGGCGCTCGAGTAGCCCCTCGTGCGGAAGTGTCTCCGCCGACCCGGTGTCGGCG
>NZ_JBPXLK010000012.1:0-224728 GCF_051843015.1 Nocardia sp. JW2 | reverse complement strand
GGCGATCTTCTGGGCGGCGTCTTTGAGGTTGTCGAGGTCGGCGTCGGGGGCGCCGCGTTCGATGTCGTCGAGTTCGGAGCGCTGCAACGTGAAGGGCACCCGGAGTTCCACGAGCGGTTGTACGACGCGCTGGTGTGCTTGTACACCGTCGTCGGGGGAGTCGGTCAGGGTGAGCCTGCCCCGGTTGAGCGCCGAATAGGCCACACCTCGGGGACCGGACACGTCGACGACCCGGCGTCCGGCGATATTGCGCTTGAACGTGCGGGTGGCTTCTTCTTCGATCTGTGTCCAGGCCTCGTCGGTGATCGGCGCGAGTTCGCGATGCAGGTTGTTCATTCAGTTACTCCCTTTCATTGACCCGATGGAGAGCGAACCGTCCGAGACCACCGAGGCTGCCTCGGCGGCAATGACCGGAGCGAACTCGGGAACATCGATATCGACGTCTTCGTCGGCGACGGATGAGGGTGCATCAGGTAGATCGCCGAGGAAATCGGCGGACGGAGCGAAGAACAGACTGCCGGTGACAGCGGTGGAGAAGTCGAGAATACGGTCGTAGGGGGCTTCGTCGGTGCCGAGAAACATGCGCTCGAGCATCTGCTCCGGTACGGACGGTGTGGCGCAATAGGCGATGTAATACGTGCCGAGTCGGTCGTCTCCGACGGTGCCGAACGGCATATTCGCGCGCACGATATCGTGCTCCACTCCGTCGGCATCGACGATGGTGTTCATGGTGACGTGGGAGCTGGGTGGCTTCACGTCGTCGGGCAGTTCGTAATCGCTGAGTTTGGTACGCCCGATGACGAGCTCCTGCTCCTCGATCGTCAGAGCATTCCATTCGTCGAGTGGGTGCAGGTATTTCTGCACCATCACGTAACTGCCACCGGCGAACGCCGGATCCTCGTCGCCGACGAGAACTGCCGCCTCGGCCGCGCCGCCCTCCGGATTCGCGGTCCCGTCGACGAAGCCGAGCAGATCGCGCTGTTCGAAGTAGCGGAACCCCGATGTCTCGTCGACAACGGTCGCCGCGTCGCGCAGCCTGGTCGCGATCGCCATCGCCAATTCGTAACAGGTGCCCGTCATCTCGCTCCTGATGTGGAACAGCAGATCGCCGGGAGTGGCGGGGCAGGAGTGCACCGGCCCGGCATAGCCGGGGAACTCGTGCAGCTCGGCGGGTTCGGGACCGGTGAACAACCGGCCCCACGCGCGGTGCCCGATACCGACGACACAGCTGAGGTTCTGATCCGGGGTGCGGAAACTGACCGACTTGCGTAGGTCGTCGACCTCGGCCAGGAGCTCGCGGACCGCCGCCTCACCGCCCGCATCGATGGTGGCGACGAGAAAGATCGCTGCCTGTGTGAGTGGAACGAGGACCCGCTGCGGCTCACCCATGGCGGTCAGCCTACGGCCCACCGATGTTGGGGATGTGCTTCATCGGTGCGTGTCAGGCAGTGTGTCCCCTTCGCCGGAATACGGCAGTATCTGCCCCATGTTCGCTCGTCATACCAGCCGATCAGTTCTGCTCGTGCTCGGCGCGATCGCTGTGCTGTCCTCGGGCACCGGCACGGCCGGGCCCGGCTGGGGGCCGCTCGCCGGGCCGAATCCGTTCCTCGGGCCGACCGGTACGGCGACCATGCACGGCGACGCGGGATCGTCGGACGCGGTGCCGCACGCGGGTCCCGGGCCCGGCGCGCGAGGCATCGGCGGGTACCCACTCGGGGCAGCCTGCCCGACCCTGCTGCAGGGTTCCGACGGGCTCGTCGTGGCGCTGTGTACGACGGTGGCCGATCGTGCGCCGGTAGTGCATTTGATCGACCCGTCCGCCGGGGGAATTCCGGATACCGGGTCGGCGATGTCCGGGTCGCTCGCACAGTTGACCTTGGCCAAAGGCGGCCTGCTCGGCGGGGTGTACGCCTATCTCGACCACGCCGACCGGCTGGTCGTGGTCGACGGCAATCGGGCGCTCCTGCGGATCGCCCACGAACGCGGCGCCAGCGGATGGGAATTGCGGGTGGTGGAAGCCGTCGACCTGACCACGGCCATTCCGGCGGACGACGGTGTCACCGGTCTGGTGCCCGACTGGTCGGGCACGGTGTGGTTCGCGACGGAGAACGGCATCGTCGGGACAGTCACCGCGGAAGGCGTCATCGCCACGCTGACTCTGCCCGCCGAGGAGAAGGTGGCCAACAGCATCTCCTCCGCGCCGAGCGGCCGGGTGGCGGTCGCGACCACGCACGCGCTCTACGAATTCGGCACCGATGCTTCGGGCGAGCCGGTGCGGCTGTGGCGCGCGGCCTACGACCGGGGCCCGGCCCGCAAACCGGGGCAGCTGTCGTGGGGCACCGGGTCGACGCCGACATATTTCGGCCCGGATACCGGCGCCGACTATCTCACCGTCGTCGACAACGCCGCCGATCAGGTGAAGCTGCTCGTATTCCGTTCCGGCAGTGGCGAACTCGTATGCTCCCGGCCGGTGCTCACCGAAGGTGGTGCGGGCAGCGAGAACTCGCCGATCGGCATCGGCGGCTCGGTCTTCGTGGCCTCCACCTACGGATATCCGTACCCGGCGGTGCCGGACGGCGCGGGTCCGGCGCACCCCGAAACAGCGCCGTTCGCCGGTGGCATGACGCGCGTCGACGTGGACCGCGACGGCTGCCGAACGGTCTGGGAGAACACGGTGCGCAGTGCCGCGGTACCGCACATCTCGACAGCGGACGGACTCGTCTACACGGTCACCCGCGACGGCACACCGAACACGACACCCATCGACGGCTACTCCTTCACCGTCATCGATCCCGAGGACGGCGCAGTGGTGAGCCGAAACGAACTGCCACCCACCATGCTCGCCGACCCACTACAAACCTCGCCGCTGATCCTGCGCAACGGCGAGGTATTACAGGGAGTAACCACAGGCATCGTCCGAATCGGTCGCTGAATTTTCCTCGATGACGGGGATTCAGGCCGAGCGGGTGATGGTGACCTTCACGTTTTTCATGATCGGCTGATCGCTCTGGGTGCTGATGTCGCCGATCGCGCACAAGACATTCAGTTCGGGCATGTATCCGGCCGCGCAACCGCGGGGGATGTCGTAGGGGATGACCTTGTAGTTGTGGACCGACCGGGTACTGCCGTCGCGGGCGATGCTGGTGATATCGACGTCGTCGAATTGCGACAGGCCGCGTTCGCGCATGTCGTCGCCGTTCATGAAAACGAGGGTGCGCAAATTCTTGATGCCGCGGTAGCGGTCGTTGTCGGAATAGATGGTGGTGTTCCACTGGTCGTGTGAACGCAGCGTCGCCAGGCGCAGAATGCCGGGTTCCTGGGTGAGGTCGGGCAGATCGGCGCAGGAGAACTCGGCTTTGCCCGAGGGCGTGAGGAAGATCAGTTCCCGGGCCGGTTGCTTGATGCGGAAGCCGAGCGGCAAACGCACGCGCCGGTTGAAATCCTCGAATCCGTCGAGCACCTGCGACATGGTGTCGCGAATGCGGTCGTAGTCGGCGACGTAGTAGTCCCACGGTGTTTTGCTCTGTGGCAGTGCGGCTTTCGCGATTCCGGCGATGATGGCCGGTTCGGACAGCAGGTGCCGGGAGGCCGGCTTCTTCATGCCCTTGGACAGGTGGACCATCGCCATCGAGTCCTCGACCGAGGTCTGCTGTTCCCCGCCGCGCTGGATGTCTTTCTCCGTGCGGCCCAGGCACGGCAGGATCAGAGCCTCGGTGCCGTGCACGAGGTGACTGCGGTTGAGTTTGGTGCTCACCTGGATGGTGAGGTCGCATTTGCGCAGGGCCTGGTAGGTGTAGGCGGTGTCGGGTGCGGCGAGCGCGAAATTGCCGCCCATCGCCATGAACACCTTCAGTTTTCCGGCCTGCATCGCCTCGATGGTGGCGACGACGTCGTAGCCGTCGGCACGCGGTGAGGTGATGCCGCAGGCCTCGTCGAGCCGATCGAGGAACCGCGCCGCAGGCTTGTTGGCGATGCCGCAGGTGCGGTTGCCCTGCACATTGCTGTGCCCGCGCACCGGTGACGGCCCGGCACCCTCGCGCCCCAGATTGCCGCGCAACAGCAGCACATTCACGATCTCGCGAACGGTGTCGACGCCGTGCTCGTGCTGGGTCACCCCGAGGCACCAGCTGATGATGCTTCGATCGGCCTCGCAGTACACGCGCGCGGCCTTGCGGACATCGTCCTCGGTGAGCCCCGACTGTTCCTCGATCGTCGTCCACGGCGTGGCCTCGACGACCGCGCGGTATTCCTCGAACCCGTGGGTGTGCCGCTCGATGAACTGGTGATCGAGCGCCTTGGGATCGGATTCGGATTTCTCGAACACGGCCTTGGCGATGCCACGCATCAGGGCGAAGTCGCCGCCGATGCGCGGCTGCAGGTTCAGTGTCGAGGTATCGGTCGTGCGGAACGTCGCCATCCGCAGGATCTCGTGCGGGATGATGGTGCGCGTCGCACCGGCTTCCACGAGCGGGTTGATGTGCACGATCTGCGCACCACGCCGGTCGGCCTCGGCGAGGGCGGTCAGCATGCGTGGCGCGTTGGAGGCGGCGTTCACGCCGAGGATGAACAGCGCGTCGGTGGTTTCCCAGTCCTCGAGGTCGCACGTGCCCTTACCGGTCCCGAGCGCGGCCTGCAGCGCACGTCCACTCGCCTCGTGACACATGTTCGAGCAGTCGGGCAGATTGTTGGTGCCGAGCTCCCGGGCCATCAGCTGATAGAGGAACGTCGCCTCGTTGCCGAGCCGGCCCGACGTGTAATAGGCCGCCAGATTCGGGTCGTCGAGTTCGCGTAATGCCTTGCCCGCCATCGCTAACGCGTCGTCCCAGCTGATCGGAACGTAATGGTCGGTGACCGGGTCGTAGCGCATCGGCTCGGTGAGCCTGCCCTGATTCTCGAGGTCGTGGTCGCTCCACGTGGACAGTTCCGCCACCGAATGCTCGGCGAAGAATTCCCGCGTCACCCGTTTGTGCGTCATCTCCCAGGTGACATGTTTGATGCCGTTCTCACAGATGTCGAGATGAATGCCCTTGATCGAATCCGGCCACGCGCATCCCGGACAGTCGAAACCACCGTTCTCGTGATTCATCTTCATGATGGCGCGGGTGCCGAGCAGTGGCTCTTTCTCCTGGCCGATCATGAATTCGGTGACCGCAATCGCTGCGCCCCAACCGGCGGCCGGATGATGGTACGGCTTGAATTCCGGGGTCGCCGCGCGGTCGCGAGCACCGCTCGGGCCGTCGTCGGGGTCGAACTCTCCGAACGCATCGGTCATGACAGTCCCTTCGACGATTGCGAAGCCGGTCTTCCCGTCCGCCGGAATTCTCTCCCCGGGGAGCCACGATTCGAGGTAGGCGGGCCGTCACTATCGTCGCCGTCGCGGGCGGCCATGGCCAAGACCGACTTCCGACTGCTCGATAGGTGTGGCTTATCGCTGCCGGGTACGCCATGAATTCGTCCGATGTGCCCGATTTCGGCCTGTTGACGCCTTGCGAACGATTCATGCACCGTGGTTCATCGGCCCTACGGGCATGCCCGCGACCGACCCTCGGAGGAATCTTGCGCACCATGCTGAACCAGGCGCGCCGGGTGTTTCGGCGATTCGTCACCGAGATCGATCATCTGCCCGCCGCCCGCGTCTTCGTCGGCTTGGCGATCCCCGGTCTGATGCTCGTCGCCGCCGGACGCACCGACCTGCTCATCTACGCGGTGTTCGGTTCCTTCACCGGCATGTACGGGTTCGCCGAAGCGCCGAGGCAACGACTCGCCCACCAGTGCGAGGCCGTCGTGATGCTGGTCGGCGCGGTGGGGGCGGGCATTCTGCTCGGTCGGCTGCACGCTTCGCCCGCGGTGCTGGTCGCGGCCGTCGCCGTGTTCGCCGGGGTGGCGTCACCGGTCACCGACCGGCTCGGGTTGCGGCCGGAGGGCCCGTTCTTCGGGATCTTCGCTTTCGGCGCGATCGCGATGGTGGCCGACACCCAGCGTCATCCGCTCACCGCGCTGCTGGTCTGCGTCGGCACCGCGATCCTGTGCGTCGCCGTCGGATACCTGGAATCCACTCGCAGGGTGCGGCGCGGTACGGCCACCGACGTGCCGAGCCGGTGTCCACCGCACCGCCGTGGCATCGACTCGACGACCCAGGCGGGCCGCTACGCATTGGCGATCTCACTGTCCGGTGGCATCGGTCTGCTGCTCGGTGTCGGGCACGCCAACTGGGCCATGGCCGGTGCGGCCGTGCCGTTGGCGGCGGCGACCTCGCGCGACCGGCTGACGCGGGGGAGGCACCGGGTGATCGGCACCTTCCTCGGTCTGCTCGTGGCGACACCGCTGCTGATCCCGGGACCGAGCCCGGCGGTGCTCGGGCTCGCGATCATCGCGCTGCTGTATCCGACCGAGCTGTTCATGGCGCGTCACTACGCGCTGGCGCTCGGCTTCTTCACGCCGCTGATCATGGCGATGACCGAGCTCGCCGACCCGACCGATCCGCTCACCATGCTCACCGAGCGCGGGCTCGACACGGTGATCGGCGTGGCCGTGGGATTAGCTGTGGCATTGCTGATCCGGGATCCGGCCCCGCATACTGTCGTCATGGGACCGTACCCGGACAAGGCGCCCGCCGAGCACGCGCGCGAGATCGCCCACGCCCGCCACGCGACGGCCGCCGTCCGAGACGACGACTAGGCAGACGTGCTCTTCCGTCAGCTCGAGTACTTCGTGGCGCTCGCCAGGGAACGTCACTTCGCCCGTGCGGCCAAGTCCTGCTACGTATCCCAACCCGCGCTGTCCGAAGCGCTGCGCAAGCTCGAGCACGAGCTCGGCGTGCCGCTGGTCCGGCGGGGACATACCTTCGAGGGGCTCACGCCGGAAGGGGAGCGGCTGGTCCTGTGGGCCCGGCGGATCCTGGCCGACCGCGACGCGCTCGAACACGAAGTCGCCGCCCTGCAAACCGGTTTGACCGGTGAGCTACGGATCGGCGTGATTCCGGCGGCGTCGAGCACTGTCGCCCTGCTCACCGACCCGTTCTGCGTCGAACATCCGCTGGTTCGGGTGCGGCTGGAAACCAAATTGCGCTCACTCGACATCGTCGAGCGCATCCGCCGGTACGAACTCGACGCGGGCATCGTCTACGCGCAAGGGGTCGACACCGGCGGGCTCACCCGTACCCCGCTCTACACCGAACGGCACGTGCTGCTCGCAGGCACCGAACTCCTGGCGGGACGCACCGCAACGATCACCTGGGCCGAGGCGCTGGAAATGCCGATGTGCCTGCTGCACAAGGAAATGCGGGGACGACAGCTGCTCGACGAAGCGCTCGCCGGGCGCGGACTGCGCGCTACGCCGCAGATCGAGACCGATTCCGTGGTCGCGTTGCTCGCGCATGTGAGCACCGGTCGCTGGGCGTGTGTCGTGCCACAACCCTGGCTGCGCACCTTGCCCACACCCGCCGGAGTTCGGGTACTCGCTCTCGACGACCCGGTGGTCTCCGCCGAGATCATGCTGGTCACGGCGGCGGGGGAGCCCGGCTCGGTACTGGCCAAGGCGCTGGTCACGACCGCCGGCGCCGCCGATCTGGACGCCGTGCTCGGCGAGCCCGCACCGGGCTGACCGACGATCAGGCGATCGTCGAGGACCGTTGGGTACGCTGCACCGCCATGAGCAGTCCGTTGCTGTTGTCGGCGGTCACCCGCCTGCTCGGTTCTGTCGTGCTCGGTGCTGCGGCGGGAGCGGCCGTCGGTATCGGCAGCGAACCGGCACTCGGTGTGCTCGCCGGCATCGCCACTGCCGCAACGATTTTCGTCGTGTCCGGTTGGGTAGTGCTCTGGCCGATGGATGCCGAGCGGACCAGGGCCAATGCCCGGCGCGAGGACTTCCAGCCGTTGATCGAGGAGACGTCGGTCGTCGTCGCCGCGCTCAGCGGGCTCGTCGCCATCGTCCTGATCCTCGTGCTCGGCAGATCCGACGAAGGCCATATCGCGGCCGCGACGGCCCTGGGCGGAGTGTTCGCTGCATGGGCGGCCGTGCACCTGATGTACGTCGCCCGCTATGCCTACCTCTACTACGAAGCACCAACGGGCGGAATCGATTTCAATTCCGATGCACCGCCGGCCTACCGGGACTTCTTCTATTTCAGCTACAACCTCGGCATGACCTACCAGGTCTCCGACACCAACGTCACGAAGGCGGGGATCCGCTCCATCGTGCTCCGCCACTGTCTGCTGTCCTACGCCTTCGGCACCGTCATTCTCGCGACCACGATCAACCTCGTCGCCGGCATCGTCAGCGAGTGAGCAGCCCTTGGCGATCGTCCGTCGCCAGTCGCTGCGCACCGGCGTAGACGTTCATCGAATCGCCGCGCAGGAATCCGACCAGGGTCAACCCGTTGTCGGTAGCGAGATCCACCGCCAGCGACGACGGCGCGGATACCGCCGCCAATACCGGAATGCCCGCCATGAGCGCCTTCTGCACCAGCTCGAACGAGGCGCGTCCGCTCACCATCAGAACGGTTTCGCGCAACGGCAGCAGTGCGGCCCGCACGGCGGCGCCGATCACCTTGTCGACCGCGTTGTGTCTGCCGACGTCCTCACGCAGGCACAGCATCGATCCGTCGGCGGTGAACAGTCCGGCCGCGTGCAATCCGCCGGTGGTGTCGAACACCTTCTGTGCGTCACGAAGCCGGTCCGGCAGGGTCGACAGGACTTCGGGCGGGCAGCTCACGGGATCGTCTGCCACCGACCAGATCGCAGCGGTGCGCACCGCATCGAGGCTGGCTTTGCCGCACAGTCCGCAAGAGGACGTCGTGTAGAAGTTGCGTTCCAGCGACGGGTCGGGGGCGGCGACACCGGGTGCCAGGACCACGTCCACGATGTTGTAGGTGTTGCTGCCCTCGGCGGTCGCGCCCGCGCAGTAGCGGATTCCGCCGATCTGATCCGGCGATCGAACGACCCCCTCGCTCACCAGAAAGCCTGCCGCGAGGTCGAAATCGTTTCCCGGCGTCCGCATCGTCACGGTCAGCGGGCGGCCGCCCACCCGGATCTCGAGGGGTTCCTCGCTCACCAGGGTGTCGGGACGTTCGCTGTGCACGCCGTCCCTGATGCGCAGCACAGGTCGTCGCACGGTCACTCGTCCCACTGTGTTCTCCGCTTCTCTGGTCGGATCGCAGGCACTGCTCACCGACAGTCAAGGCCGCCGGGTGATTCGCGTCAAAGTCGCCTCTCCGATCGGTCGACAACCGCGACTTATCACCCGAGGACACCGGTTACGGGGTCTACTTCCCGTCGACGATGTCGGCGAGCACCGTCGCCTCGCTCATGTCGACGAGGCGCGACGCGGTCAACATGGTCAGCGGACCGCTTTCCGCCATCTCACGCAGTTCGGCGAGGGCGGCCGCCTGGGTCGGCTGCTCGAGTTCGGTCCGGTATCTGCGCGTGAACTCGCCGAACTTCTCCGGTGTGTGGTGGTACCACTTGCGCAGTTCGGTCGACGGTGCGACGTCCTTGCACCAGGCGGTCAGCTCGGCTCGTTCCTTGCTGATGCCGCGCGGCCACAGCCGGTCGACGAGGACGCGTCGGCCGTCGGCCGGTTCGGGGTCTTCGTAGATCCTGCGCACGCGAACATTCCGAGACTTCGTCATGTGCCCTCTTTCGCCGGTCGATGTAGGCGGAAGCTGCCGGTCACTGTATAGCGGGCACCCCGGCAACGGCGGTAGCAACGCATCGCGGGGAGTAGGGTCGATAGCCGTGGATTCGCGCGAGATCGATTCTTCGATTCGGGTGCGTGGTGCCCGGGTCCACAATTTGCGCGATGTCGATGTCGACCTGCCGCGTAATGCCTTGGTCGCGTTCACCGGTGTGTCGGGCTCGGGGAAGTCCTCGCTGGCGTTCGGGACGCTCTATGCCGAATCGCAGCGCCGGTACCTGGAGTCGGTCGCGCCGTATGCCCGGCGGTTGCTGAATCAGGTCGAAGCGCCCGACGTGGACGAGGTTTCGGGGATGCCGCCGACGGTGGCGCTGGCCCAGCGGCGGTCCACGCCGTCGTCCCGGTCCACCGTCGGCACGGTGAGTGCCCTGTCGAACACGCTGCGGCTGTTGATGTCGCGCGAAGGCGACTACCCGGCGGGGCCCGCGCGGACCGGGCCCGGACACTATCCGGCGGGAACCAACCGGTTGTACTCGGATGCCTTCTCGCCCAACACCGTCGAGGGCGCGTGTCCGCGCTGCCACGGGCAGGGCGTGGTCCACGAAGCCACCGAGGAATCGATGGTGCCCGACCCGTCGCTGAGCATCAGGGCGGGGGCGATCGCGTCGTGGCCCGGCGCCTGGCAGGGCAAGAATCTGCGCGATGTGGTCGCCGCGCTGGGTTACGACATCGACCGCCCCTGGCGCGAACTCGACGCGGCCGACCGTGAGTGGATCCTGTTCAGCGACGAACAACCCGTCGTCACCGTGCATCCCGAGCGCGAGGCCCACCGCATCCATCGCCCCTACCAGGGCACCTTCAGCAGCGCCCGCCGGCTGCTGCTCAAAGCCCACGCCGAATCAAAGAGCGAGAAGACCCGCGCCAAGGCCGCGGAATTCCTGCACACCACCGTGTGCCCGCTGTGCCACGGACACCGGCTCAAACCCGAATCGCTGGCGGTGACCTTCGCCGGTTACAACATCGCCGAACTCGGTGAACTGCCGTTGCACGAACTGGCCGAGGTGCTACGGCCCTACACCACCGGCACCGGCGCGGTGGCCGTACTCACCCAGGACCTCACGTCCCGGCTGGACGTGCTGATCGAACTCGGCCTCGGCTACCTCGGCATCGACCGGGAAAGCCCGACCCTCTCCGGTGGCGAACTGCAGCGCCTGCGGTTGGCAGGGCAGTTGCGGTCGGGGCTGTTCGGCGTCGTCTACGTGCTGGACGAACCCTCGGCCGGCCTGCACCCCGCCGACACCGCAGCACTAACCACCGTCCTGCGCAGACTCGAAAAGTCCGGCAACAGTGTCCTTCTCGTCGAACACGACATGGACGTGGTGCGCCACGCCGACTGGGTGGTCGATGTCGGTCCGGGTGCCGGTGTCAACGGGGGACGGGTGCTCTACAGCGGAGAGGTGACCGGTCTGCGTGCGGTCACCGATTCGGTGACCCGGCGTTACCTGTTCGACGAGATGTCGCGCGAACCGCGGGTGCCGCGCGTGCGCAGCGGCACGCTGGAGTTGCGTGGGATCGAGATCAACAACGTGCGCGGAGTCGACGTCGACCTGCCGCTCGGGGTCTTCACCGCCGTGACCGGGGTGTCGGGAGCGGGCAAAACCAGTCTGCTGCGGGCGATTTCGGCGGGTGCCGAAGCCGACTCGGCCGTCAACCGAGTGGTCGAGGTGGATCAGGCGCCGATCGGGCGCACCCCGCGTTCCAACCTGGCCACCTACACCGGCCTGTTCGACACTGTCCGAGCCCTGTTCGCCGATACCCCCGCGGCGCGGGCGCGTGGTTACGGCATCGGCCGCTTCTCCTTCAACGTCGCCGAAGGACGCTGCCCGACCTGCCAGGGCGAGGGGTACATCACCGTGGAACTGCTCTTCCTGCCCAGCACCTACACCCCGTGCCCGGACTGCCACGGCGCCCGCTACAACCCCGAAACCCTCGAGATCACCTACCGGGACACGACGATCGCCGGGGTGCTCGACATGACCGTCGAACAGGCCGAACCGTTCTTCGCCGACGTGCCCGCGGTGCACCGCGCACTCCACACGCTCCTCGATGTCGGGCTCGGCTACCTGCGGCTCGGCCAGCCCGCCACCGAACTGTCCGGTGGCGAAGCCCAGCGGGTGAAGCTGGCCACCGAACTGCAACGCACCCGGCGCGCGGGCACGCTGTACCTGCTGGACGAGCCGACCACCGGGCTGCACCCCGCCGACACCGAAGTGCTGCTCGCCCAACTCGATTCGCTCGTCGACTCCGGCGCGACCGTGGTGGTCGCCGAACACGACATGGTCGTGGTCGCGCAGTCCGATCACGTGATCGACATGGGCCCCGACGGCGGCGCCCGCGGCGGCCGGATCGTCGCCGAGGGCACCCCGAAACACGTCGCGGCCGCGCCGGACAGCCGAACCGCCCCCTACCTGGCGCAGGTGCTGTGACCGCTCAGCTGAGGGTCTTCTGAGCGGCGGGGTCGAAGGGCTTCAGCTCGTCGAAGCGTCCGTCGAGGACCTTGCGCGCCCACTCGGGATCCTGGAGCAGCGCACGTCCCACGGCGACCATGTCGACCTCGTCGCGTTCCATCCGTTCGAGCAGATTGTCGAGGCTGCCCAGTTCGGCGCCGTGCCCGCGGAAGGCGTTCAGGAAGTCACCGTCGAGGCCGACCGAGCCGACGGTGATCACCGGCTTACCGGTGAGCTTCTTGGTCCAGCCGGCCAGATTCAGGTCGGAGCCGTCGAATTCGGGGAGCCAGTAGCGGCGGGTCGAGGCGTGGAAGACATCGACACCTGCCTCGGCCAACGGGGCGAGGATCGCCTCCAGCTCCTGGGGTGTCTGCGCCAGGCGCCCGTCGTAGGCGTCCTGCTTCCACTGCGAATAGCGCAGGATCACCGGGAAGGTCGGCGAGACGGCGGCGCGCACGGCCCGGACCACCTCGGCGACGAACCTGGTCCTGGCCACCGCGTCCCCGCCGTAGGCGTCGGTGCGGCGATTCGTGCGTGACCACAGGAACTGATCGAGGAGATAGCCGTGGGCGCCGTGGAGTTCCACCCCGTCGAATCCGAGGCGTTCGGCGGCCGCGGCGGCGTCGGCGAAGGCGGCGATCACGTCGTCGAGGTCGCGCTGGGTCATGGCGTGGCCCGCGCCCTCGGTGCCGTCGACGCGAATGCCGGAGGGGCCCATGGCCGGGGCGTCGGGGTAGGGCGCTTCACCATGGTTGCGCACCATGCCGATGTGCCACAGCTGCGGGACGATGGTGCCGCCTGCCGCGTGCACGTCGGCGGCGACCTTCGCCCACCCGGCCAGCTGCGCCTCGCCGTGGAAGCGCGGAACGCGATCGCTCTGTCCCGCCGACTCGTGACCGACGTAGGTTCCCTCGGTGACGATCAGGCCGACGCCTGCCGCGGCGCGGCGGGCGTAGTAGGAAGCCACGTCGTCACCGGGGATACCGCCGGGGGAGAACATGCGGGTCATCGGGGCCATGGCGATCCGGTTGGGGACGGTCAGGCCGTTCAGGGTGATGGGTCGTGACAGGGCCTGCGTCGCACGGGCGGCGTCGGACACGGTGACGGTCATGAATGCTCCTAACATACTTACTTGAGAATGTCGAAGGTTGAGAACTTCAAGCAATGCCGCCACCGTAGGCGGAGATATTTGAGGTCGTCAAGTTTCTGGCGCTAGTCTTGAGCCATGTCAGAGCCTCCCCGCGACGATCCCGACCAGCTCATGGAGCTGTTGTCGGTGTCGCTCGGCGTGTATTACGGAGACTTCACCGCCGCCGCGGCAGGCGAGCAGCTCACCGCCATCCAGGCCAAGACTCTCACCGTGCTGCGCCATGGGCCCATCGCCATGCGAAGGCTGGCCGAGAGCATGTACTGCGATGCCTCCAACATCACCGGCATCATCAACCGGCTCGAGAAGCGTGGGCTCGTGCGCCGGGAGACCAGCGCGGCCGATCGGCGCGTCACCAACCTCGTCATCACCCCGGAGGGTGAGCAGGTCACCGACGCGATCCGCGCGAAGATGCACCGCACGCGCGCGGGTCTCGAGCGGCTCGACACGGAACAGCGCCGGATGCTGTCGGCCCTGCTGTCGGAGGTCTTCCGGAAGTAGAGAGCCTCAGTCGGCGTGCGCGCCGCGGGTGGCGACCCAGGTGGCGATCTGGGCCCGGTTCGACGAGCCGAGCTTGGTGAGGATGTTGCCCACGTGCGTGTCGGCGGTGCGGGGCGCGATGACGAGGCGGGCGGCGATCTCCTTGTTCGTCAGCCCGGTGGCGATCAGGGTCGCCACCTCGTACTCACGCGGGGTCAGCGGTGCGATGTCGACCGGATGCCGAGTCGCCGGTTCACGGTGCGGGGTCAGCGCGAACTCGAAGGCCTCGTCGATCGGCATGGCCTGCCCGGCCAGGAACGCGGTTTCGAAACGGTCGCCACCCAGTGCCTGGATCGACGCGTCGCGAAAGAGGGTGTGCGGGCGCACGAGGATGACGTCGGGATCGGAACCCAGCTGCTCCCACGCGGACGCGGCGACACCGAACAGGGTGGCCGCGCGCAGGTGCTGGTTGCGGGCCGAGGCAACCCACGCCAGTGCTTCCACGTGATAGGCGTCGCCGAATCTGCTGCCCCATCGGCGCGAGATCCGCAGGGCGGTGTGTCCCGCTCGCTCGGCCGCGTCGGGATTGCCGAGCATCACTTCGATCAGCGAGATGGCGAACAGGTAGAGCCCGCGATAGTAGTAATCGCCGTGCTCCTCGCACAGCCGCACCGCTTCCCGTAGCTCCTGGAGGCGACCGGTGGGGTCGGCGGCGGCGGTCGCCAGCGCGTAGATGTTCCACGCCCCCATCGACTCACGCAGGTGTCCGTGGCTGCGCAGGGTGTCGGTGGCTTCCCAGGCGAGGGCGGCCGCCTTCTCGTTGTCCAGGTCGATCTTGGCCGCGGCGGAGCGGGCGGCCTTCGCGAGGGCGATCAGGACCGGGTCGCCGGAGCGCGCCGCCTCCCGATCGGCTTGATCGAGTTCGCGATAGGCGCTGTCACGATCGGTCATCCAGATCGAATGCAGCGCGAGCACCGCCCAGCCGCGTCCCGCGTGCGGCGAATGCGGCACCGCGTGCAGCGCACGCTGCAACCAGACCTTCACCAGCTGATCCGAGCCTGCCATCCGCCAGAACTCGTCGAGGCAGGCCGCCATCTCGAGCGCGGTCTCAGCCTCGCCCGGCGTCTCGAGCGACCATTCGAGCGCCAATCGCAGATCGAGTTGGCAGACCTGCAACCGACGCACGTGCTCGAACTGCTTCTTGCTGAAGAACTCCCGGTCGGCCAGCAGAATGACGTCCCGGAACCAGTCCCGATGCCTGCGGGCGACGGCCTCGGTCGCACCCTCCTCGGTCAGCTTCTCGGCGCCGAACTCGCGCACCGGCCGCAACAAGCGGTAGTGCGTGATGTCGTCGCCTCGCCGTTCCAGGATCGACTTGTCGACCAGCGAATCGACGATCGACACCACCGGCGCGACCGAACGCGTGTCGGCGCAGACATATTCGGCGGCTTCCAGCTCGAACCAGTCCTGGAAGATCGACAGGCGCGCCCACACCTGCTTCTCGTCGTCGGTGCACAACCGGTAACTCCAGTCGACCGTGTTGCGCAGCGTCTGGTGCCGGTCGGGCACCCCGTGCGTCCAGGCCGTCGGCAGCGTCAGCCCGCACGACCAGCGGTCGATGACCTGCGCGGGCGACAGCGAGCGGTGCCGGGCCGCCGCCAGTTCGATGGCCAGTGGGATCCCGTCGAGCAACCGGCACAGGTGGGCGACGGCGGCGGCGTTCGACTCGGTGATCCGGAAATCGGCGCGCACCGCCCTCGCCCGGTCGACGAGCAGGGCCACCGCCGGGTATTCGGCGATCCGGGCGGGATCGTCGAGCTCCGGTGGTGGCACGGCCAGTGGCGGGAGCCGGTAGACCTGCTCGCCCGCCACGCTGAGTGTCTGCCTGCTGGTGACGAGCAAGGTCACCCCGGGGCAGGTCGCGAGCACCTGGATGACGAGGTCGGCGCAGCCGTCCAGTAGATGTTCGCAGTTGTCGAGGACCAGCAGCGGTGCGCGGCGAACCAGATGGTCGAGTACCCGTTCGGTCGCCGACTCGCCGGCTTTGATCCGCAATCTGAGTGCCGCCGCCACCGCTGTGCCGACCTCGTGATCGTGGCGCAGCCCGGACAGTTCCACGAAGTAGACGCCGTCGTCGTAGTCGGCGGCGAGCTGCCCGGCGACCTTGCGTGCCAGGCGGGTCTTGCCGAGTCCGCCCTGGCCGGTGATGGAGACCAGGCAGCCGTCGTCTAGCAGGGCGCGCACCGCGGCTACCTCGGCATCGCGGCCGAGGTAGCTGGTCGCCGCCGGGTCGAGCGTGCTTCGCACCATCCGCCGTCTCGGGTCGTACCGGACGACACGTGCTGTCGATCCGGCTCACGGGTGTGATCGGTACCGGCGATCGTACTCAGCCGTGGTCCCGGGAGCGGCACGAATTCGCTGATGTCCGCACTCAGCTCAGCGCTTGCGCCTTCGCGTTGTGCAGAACTCTCGTCCACGCGACGTCGGTGCACAGGCCGCACACGGCACCGAGGAAACGGGCCTTCGCGACGGGGTCGCCGAGCAGCTGGTACTTCAGCCAGTCGGCCATCACCTCGGCGTATCGTCCCCAGACCAGGTGCCCGGCACCACCGAGTTCGGCGAAGACCGCGGGTACCTGATCGGCCTTCTCGAACAGGGGCATGACGATGCCGTCGGCGTCGACGATGCGGTCGGCCTCCCCGGCCAGGAACAGCGCGGGCCCGACCATCTTTCCGGGAGCCGCCAGCGGGCCGGGTTGCAGGGCTAGCACGGTGCGCACCATCTCGTCGGCGCCCGCGTTGATCGCGCCCGCCCCGCCCTGGGAATGACCTGCGACCGCCACCTGATCGGTGGCCACCTTGCCGCTGTACGCGTTGCCCGGGGTGTCGTTGCGCCGCAGCAGTTCCCGCCCGCCCGCGAGCACCTCCGCACCCGAGTTCGCCATCGCGGTGTTCGCGGCGACGACGATGAAACCCGCTGCGGCCCAGGGCTTCAGCAGTGTGTCGGCGTAGACGCCGGGCCCGGCGCCGGTGCCGTTGCCCCAGAGCACCACCGGATGGCGGGTCGTGCCGAGCTCGGTGGGACGGTACACCGTGTGGTCGGCCCACTTGTCGACCGTCACGGCGCCCACCGGGTCGGCCACCTGCGACGAACCGGCCGACCCGGCCGAGGGCGGGTTCGCCACAGCGGGCGCGGCGGCCAGCAGACCGGTCACCGCGACCGCCGCCAGGGTTGTGCATCGGAAAAACATCGTTGTCCTTTCCTACGGTGCCGCGGTACTACGCGGCCGGATCGTGCAACCCCGACACCACGAGCGCGGAGCGCAGGTACCACAGATCGGCGCACCGGGTGGCGTCGTAGCCGGTGAGTTCGGCGATGCGCTTGATGCGGTAGTCGATCGAGTTGGTGTGCAGGTGCAGCATGGTTGCGGTGCGGCGCCGGTTCAGGTTGTTGGCGACGTGGCAGCGCAGCGTTTCGAGGAGTTCGGGGTGCCCGGTCAGTGGCTCGAGCACGGTCGCGAGGTGGTCGCGGGCCGGCCCGGGCCGGGTGAGCTGGTATTCGAGCGCGTAATCGCTGAACCGGTGCACGCCACCCCTGCGCCCGAGCCGCCGGACGATCTCGAGCAGTTCGTGCGCGCACTCGGTCGCGTCGGCCACCTCGTCGAGGTCGGACAGCACGACCGCCACCGTCACCTGGCGACCGGCGGCGCGGGTGAGCGCGGCCGCCACGACGTCGATGTCGGCGTCGGTATGGCGCGGCACCAGTGCGGTGCCGCCGCGCGTGGACAGGGCGACCAGGCACTCACCGTCGCAACGACGGTCGAGTTCGGCGCGCATGCGGGTGATGGCGCGGCGGGCGCGGACTCGCTCGTCGACGCCGTCGGCGGGCCCGTCCGTCGGTTCGCCCGCGATGCTCAGCGCGAGCACCCAGTACTCGTCGGCCAGTTCGACGCCGCAGTCGCGGGCCACGGCGCGCGAGTGGGTACCCGCGATGACCTGGTGGGCCAGTGCGTCTCTGGCGTGTTCGGAGCGGCCCGCCAGTTCCAGTGTGTACCGCACGTAGGCGCTCGCGACCGTCGTGGCGGCGTGCTCGAGCAGGTCGACCACGTCGATCTCGGCTCCGGTCAGATCGACGGCGATGCGCGCACAGCGGTGCAGGGAGTGCAGGATCGCCTCCACCCCGATGCCGTCGCGTGCCCATTCGACGGTGGCGTGTTCGAGGCGAGCGAGCGGGACGGCCGTGGCCGACCCGGAACTCGTGGCCGCGATCAGATCGAGGCAGGCCAGCCCGATGTTGCGGATCTGCTGGGGGCGCAACATATTCCGCCCCGCGGGGCCGTCGGTGAAGGCCGTCCGTACCAGGCGGTCGATCGTCGATTCCTGTGCCGCGTGCGCCGGTGCCGATCTGCTCAGGAGGGCGGTCCCGGAGGGTGTCCGATGTGGCATTCGTCGAGCGTGCCGGGCCGAGCACGCCGGGACATCGGTAGAACTGCGTATCTCTGCGCACCGAGGTGCGTATTCGGCTTCGCCCACGAAGTCCGCGGGGTTCACCGAGAGACCTTCCGTCCGCCGGCGAGCGCCGCTTCGTGGCCGTCGACGAGGGTGCCGGGGATGACCACGACGGCGCGCACCCCGCCGTACGGTGACTCGGCCAACCGCACCGACACCGCGTGGGTGCTCGCGAGCTGGGCCACCACGAACAAGCCCATGCGCGAATCGCGCGACAATGCCGCGAACCCGAAATCCGGCGGGGCGGCCAGCAGGGAGTTGTACCGCTCGAATTCGGCTTCGGTGAGGCCGATCCCCTGATCGGCGACCTCGACCGCCAGGCCCTTGCCGACGACACCCGCGCTGACATCGACCATCGTCGCGGGCGGGGAGAAGGCGGTGGCGTTGTCGACGAGTTCGGCGATGAGGTGGATCAGGTCGGCCACCGCCGCGCCGTACAGCCGCGCCTCGGGTACGCCGCCGACCCGCACGCGCACATACTCTTTCGTCTCACCCACCGCGCTGCGCAGCACATCGAGCAGCGGCACCGGTGTGCTCCACCGTCGCCCGGGCCTGCTGCCGCCGAGGATCAGCAGGTTCTCGGCATTGCGTCGTGCGCGGGTCGCCAGGTGATCGAGCTGGAAGTACACCTCGAGCAGGGTCGGGTCCTGCTGCTTGCTCTCGGCCTCGTCGAGGATCTCGAGCTGACGGTGCACCACCACCTGGCTGCGATGGGCGATATTGACGAACACCGAGCGCACTCCTTCCCTGGTGCGCGCCTCCTCGACCGCCGCCCCCACCGCCACGGTCGCGGCCTGCTCGAAAGCGGTTGCCACTTCACCGATCTCGTCGGTGCCGAAGTCGAGGATCGGGGCGAGTTCGGTGCGCTCACCGGCTTTCGCCCGCCGGATGGCCTTGGGCAGTTCGATGTCGGCCACCTCGAGCGTGGCATCGCGCAGCCGCCGCAACCTGCGGATGATGCGGTCGGCCAGTACCACCGCGATCAGCATGGCGACCACACTGCCCACCAGCACGACGGCCCCCGCCACCCACGCGGACCGCTCGGTGCGCTGCGCGGCCTCGATGGCACTGCCACGGGCTCGGTCGAGATGTTCGGAGTAGGCGGCGAAGAGCTTCGTATTCACCTCGGCGGCGGCATCCAGCCACTGCTGCAGCGAGAGTGGCAGCTCCGGTGTCCGGGTCCGCTCGTGGGACGCGAGCCGTTCGGCGAGCGCCGCCTCCATCGTCGAAATCTGTTGCCACGCCCCGGAAGCCACGATCTCGGCGAGCAGCCGGTTGCGTGGCTCACCGAATTCGGCGATCAGATTGGTGATCTCGGCCTTGTAGAAGCCCACCTGAGTGGTGAATTCTTCGAGCGGGAACGCCCGCCCGTCCGAACCCCAGAGCGCGACACCGATCGCATTGCCCCGCGACATCGCCTCGGTCGCGGCGAGCAACCGCACGGCCTCGGAGATCCGCGTGGCGAACAGGGGGTCCGGCGCCACCTGCTGTGCGCGCCGGAAACCGGTGTGGAACAACGTGAACGGGCCGTTGAAGTACTGGTACACCTCGACCGGGCCGAGCACGCGCCCATCGATACCGGCCCGCACCTTCGTGATGGTCTCCTGGAACTTCGTGTGCGCGGCCGGGATATACGGAGACGGTTCGTGCCTGCGAGCATCCGCGCGCACCAGCGCCTCGAACCCGCGATCCACCCGCGCCCGCGCCGAGACCAGCTCCGGCACGATCTCGCCGGTGGTGAGCTTGCGCAGCGAGAGCACCCGCTCGACCTGGGCGGCGGCGCCGAGTTCGGAGGCGGCGGGCCGGATCTGCTCCAGGTCGTCGATCCACTGCCGGACCTGAGTGCTGTCGCGCACCAGGTCGCCCGCGGTGAACATGCCGAGACCGAGGAGGGTGAGACTGGGAATGAGCGCGATCGCGAGAATTCTGGTGCGAACGCCGAGCCGTGCCGGGAACATCGAGCGAACGTAGGCGCGTGCCCCGCACCCGGTACGGCCTATGTTCCGCTCTTTGTGCCGGAAACCCAACCGCACTGTGGTAGTTCACGAAACACCTCAGGCATTGATGACCGTGTGCCGCCAGACCTCGATCTCCTGGCCGATCTCGGTCACCGGCGGTTCGTCGTAGAGCCATTCGCGGGCAAGGTCGTGCCAGTTCCGGGTCGCCTCGAGCTGACCGAGCGCGGTGAGGGTGAAAAGGTCGGCGCGGCGGGAGAAGACGTGCTCGGGCGGCAGCAGCAGGTGGCGAACCTCGCGCCGCTGCGCCGCCCGCGGGTCGGTGGCGAGCACGACCGCGCTGGTGGCGATCTCCGGGGTGAGGGTGACCTCCTCGTCGAGCAGATGCCAGCCCGAGGCGGCCCACACGTATTCGAGCACCGACCGGGGCGTCACCGGCGAGTCGGGGGCGATGATGCCGCGCTCGGACCAGCGCCGGAACACCTCGTCGCTGTCGAAGCGGTGAGCCGCGCGGATCACCTGCCGCTCGAAATCCAGGTCGGCGCGCTCGATCGTGTTGTACAGCCCGAAGTCGACGAAACCGACCCGGCCGTCGTCGGCGAGCAGCACATTGCCCGGATGCGGGTCGGCGCAGTACTCGCCGTCGCGGAACATGCCGGTGATGTAGAAGCGGTACACCAGCTCACCGATGTGATCGCGGCGTGCGGCGGGCAGACGGCGGATGTCGTCGAACGAGATGCCTTCGACGAATTCGGTGACCAGCACATTGTCGCCACAGAACTCCTCGACGGCGTCGGGGACCAGGATGAACGGGTGGTCCCGGTAGCGTGCGGCGACCCGATGCTGGTTGGCCGCTTCGCGTCGGTAGTCCAGTTCGGCGACGATATTGCCGGAGATCTCGGCGAGTACCTCGGTGTCGGCGGCCGAGGGCAGAAACGATTTCCACAGGCCGCTGAAGAATTCGAGATTGCGCATATCGGCGTGCACCGCCCGATCCACGCCGGGATACTTCACCTTCACCGCGACCACCCGTCCGTCGCGCAACCGGGCGCGATACACCTGGCCGATCGAGGCCGCCGCCACCGGTTCCGGGTCGAAGTCGGCGAACACCCGGCTCAGCCGCCCGAGATCCTGCTCGATCACCGCGCGCATCTGCGCGAACGGCACCTCGGGTGCGCTGTAGCGCAGCTTCGCCAGTTTCGTGCGGAACATCTCACGGTGCTCCTCCGGGATCATGTCCAGATCCAGCACCGAGGCCATCTGCCCCAATTTCATCGCCGCGCCCTTCATCCCACCGAGCACGGTGACGATCTGCTGTGCGGCTTGCAGTGTCGAGCGTTCGGCGAGTGTGCGGCGCGCCTGTTCGGTTCGCCCGATCATCGCCAGCCGGGTACCGAGGCCGCGGGCCGCCTGTCCCGCGGCCAACCGGCCGAGCCGTGCGCTGCGTGACAGTCGTCCGGTCGGTACCTGCTTGTCTGCCATGGGTGCCTCTTTCCCGCGGTGCGCTCATGGGCATTCTCGGCCTACGTCGCCGTACTCACAGGCGAACGGGCGCGGAGTTGTGCCGGATCACCGAAGCCGTCGTGGCGGAGCACGAATTTCGCGGCTGAGGTCGTTGTCAGTCCCCGGTGCCGCGGCTCAGTTCCTGGAACCAGCCGAGATAGGCCGTCGTCGTCTCGCGCAGTGCGTCGACCGCCCAGCCGTCGGGCCGCAGTTCGGTGGGCAGCGCGGGGTCGGTGGTGAGCAGGTCGAGGCCGGCGCACACCGTCGTGAACCGGGCGGCGGGGCCGGCGGTTTCGATGGCTTCGAGCAGCTCACGGGCGCGGCCGTCGATGTCGGTCAGCGGCCACAGCCGAGCACACAGCGAGACCGGGTCGTCCACGGCACGGGTGCGCAGGACGATCGTGGTGTCGCCGAGATCGTCGGGCAGGTTCCGCGCGAGGTTGGCCGGGCGCATCCACACACCTTCACGGAGTTCGGCGAGGCGCAGCGAGAGCAGTGTCGCGCGCAGTGCCGCGCGGTCGGCGGCGGGTCGTCCCGTCGCGGTGATGACGACCTGTTCCCAATCGCCCTGCCAGGGCAGCGTCCGGGGCGCGAGGAGGTCCACGCGCCGGGCACGCAGGTGTGGGGCGAGGGTGTAGACGCGACGCGCGCGCACGAGCTCACCGGCCGCGACCATCCGCGACACCGCGACGCGCACGGTGGCCTCGGGGTAACCCGCCGCGGTCGTGGCGGCGCAGATCTGCTGTGACGTCATCGTCGGCGAGTCGGCCGCGATGAGGATGCGGATCAGCGCCGACCGCGCCGACACCGGACGCACCATCACGCCGGAACCGGTGACCTCGGATTTCACGGGTCGAGTGTACATATTTCACTATTGCTACGGCTGTTGAAGATATGTAATGTCGCCGGGCATGACGACATCTACCTCACCGCTGGCCGGACGCACGATGATCATGTCGGGCGGCAGCCGCGGCATCGGGCTGGCCATCGCGCTCGCCGCCGCACGTCAGGGCGCCAATATCGCGCTGCTGGCCAAGACCGACGTTCCCGATCCACGGCTGCCCGGCACCATCCACACGGCGGCCGCCGAGATCGAGGCCGCGGGTGGGCAGGCGCTGGCGGTGGTCGGCGACGTCCGCGACGAGGCATCGGTCACCGAGGCCGTGCGCCGGACCGTCGAACGGTTCGGTGGCATCGACTACTGCGTCAACAACGCGTCGGCCATCGCGCTCGCCCCGACCGAGGAGTTGCCCGTCAAACGGTTCGATCTCATGCAGCAGATCCAGTTGCGCGGTACCTATCTGCTCACCAGCACCTGCTTGCCGCACCTGCGCCGCAGCGACAACGCCCACATCCTGAGCCTGTCGCCTCCGCTGAACCTCGCACCCGCCTGGCTGGGTGCCCACCCCGCCTACATGGTGGCCAAGTACGGCATGTCTCTGTTGACGCTCGGCTGGGCCGCCGAGTACGCCGAGCACGGCGTCGCCGCCAACTGCCTGTGGCCCGAGACGCTCATCGCCACCGCCGCGGTACAGAACCTGCTCGGTGGCGACGAGGCGACCGCGAAGGCCCGCACCCCGCAGATCGTGGCCGACGCCGCGATCGCGATCCTCGAGAAGGACGCCCGCACGGTCACCGGCAACACCTTCCTCGACGTGGAAGTCCTGCGAGCCGAAGGCCGGACCGACTTCTCCGCCTACGGCGGCAGCGACGATCTCGAATACGACATCTTCGTCGACCCGCCCCAGGCCTGAACCAGTCGAGGCGCGGCTCCGGGTCGAATCAGGGTGTGACGATGGCGAAATCGGGGTCCGGTTCGTCGAGATAGCCGACGAGTTCGGCCAGTTTGCCCGCGTCGCCGTCGACCGTGACCCGGCCCGCTTCGATCATCGCGCCGAGGTCGCCGCCGGCGAGCAAGGCCGCGCGCAGGTCGGCGGCGCTGAGGGCGAAGGTGGCGTCGGCGGGCGCGACCTCCCCGTCGACATCGAAATGGACCAGCAGGCCGTTGCGCAACTGGGTGCGGTGCACGATCCCGGTATCGGTCACGCGCCAGTCGATGACGATCCGGGCCGACCATGCCCGCGGCCCGTCGATGCGCAGGGAGATCGCGTCGAAAACCTGCTCGACGGTCAGCTGATCCAGGATGTCCGGTGCCGCCGCGACCGTCGGCGTGCCGATGGAGCCGTTGCGCAATTCGTAGGCGCCCATGAGGTAGAAGTTGCGCCAGGTGCCGTTCTCGGCGCCGTAGCCCAGTTGTTCGAGGGTGTCGGCCTGCAGGGCCTTGGCCTCGGCATTGTCCGGGTCGGCGAAGATCACATAGTTGAGCACCTGGGCGACCCAGCGGAAGTCGCCTTCGGCGAAGGACTTTCGTGCCTTGGCGATCACTTCCTCGGCACCGCCCATGAAGTCCACGTGCCGCACGGCGGCGTCGGCGGTGCTGTGCTGCCACAGGTTGGCCGGGTTCCCGTCGAACCAGCCCATGTAGCGCTGATAGACGGCTTTGACGTTGTGGCTGACCGAACCGTAATACCCGTGGGTCGACCAGCTGTCCGTCAGCGCGGGTGGCATGGGGAAGTTCTCGGCGATCTCGGTTCCGGTGGCGCCCTTGTTGATCCAGCGCAGCGTCTGATCGTGCAGGTAACCGTAGAGATCACGTTGGATCGACAGGTACTCGGTGAGGCGCTCGGTGCCCCAGGTCGGCCAGTGGTGCGAGGCGAACACCACATCGGTCCTCGCGGCATAGCGGTTGATCGCCTCGGTGAGGTACTTCGACCACACGTGCGGGTCGCGAACGAGCGCTCCGCGCAGGGTGAGCAGATTGTGCAGGGTGTGAGTGGAGTTCTCGGCCATACACAGTGCGCGGCGGGCGGGGAAGTAGAAGTTCATCTCCGAGGGCGCCTCGGTGCCGGGAGTCATCTGGAATTCGATGGCCACGCCGTCGACCGTGACGGCTTGTCCGGTGTGGTCGATCGACATGGTCGGGGTGATCAGACTCGGCCGACCGATCGAGGTGGTCGGTCCCAACCCCGCGCCGACGGCGCCCATCGGCCCGCGCGGCAGTGCCGCGCCGTACATGTAGGCCGCGCGCCGGGCCATGGCGGTGCCCGCGTAGACGTTCTCCTCGACGGCGTGCTCGGTGAAGCCGGCCGGTGCGATGATCGTGCACCGGCCCGCGTCGACATCCTCCTGCGTGGTCACCCCTTTCACGCCGCCGAAGTGGTCGATATGGGAGTGCGAGTAGATCACCGCGACCACCGGGCGATCACCGCGATGTTCGCGATACAGCGCCAGCCCGGCGGCCGCGGTCTCCACCGAGATCAGCGGGTCGACGACGATCACGCCGCTCTCGCCCTCGATCATGGTCATGTTCGACAGGTCGAGTCCGCGGATCTGGTAGATCCCCTCGGTGACCTCGTACAACCCTTGCATCACAGTCAGTTTCGACTGCCGCCACAGGCTCGGGTTCACCGTCGGGGGGCAGTCGTCGTCGAGGAAGGAGAAGGAATCGCAGTCCCACACCACGTCGCCGTCGGCAGTTCGGATCAGCGGCGGGGTGAGCGCGGCGATGAACCCGCGGTCGGAGTCCGCGAAATCCTGGGTGTCGCCGAACGGCATCGTGCGCAGCACCTCGGCATTGCCTGCCTCGACGGCTGCGGAAGCTTCCTGCGGACTGGTCATCGAATCCCTTTCCACTGTTGCTCGGTCCTGCGGCCACCCGTCCCGGGTGGCCTGCTCCTGCAGCATCACATCGGCGGCGACGGTTGCGCCTCACCCGCTCCGGGTGAAATTCCCGGGCTCACCGGCTCGGCCATTTCCCGCCGACATTGCGCGACGGCGGTTCGTCGGCATCGGGTTCGATGCCGAGTCGTTCCGCGAACAGGTGGCGCTGGGTGAGCCAGCCGAGTACCGAGAGTGCGACCCATGACAGCGTGGCCGCCATCTGCTGCCAGCCGGGTTCGGGATCGCGCAGGAACTCGAGGTCGCCCATGCGGCCGAGGCCCGACAGGATCATGCTCGCGCCGCCGATCGAGGTCAGCCACAGCAGGGCGCGGGCCCGGAACTTGTCGGCCAGGAAGGCACCGGCCACACAGACCGCGGCGGCGACGATCATGCTCAGTGCCCAGTTCTTGTCGCCCGGTTGCAGCACCGTGGCGAGTTTGGTGCCGATCATCGCGCCGGTGAGGCCGCCGATGAAATAGGCCGCGAAGCGGAAGATCAGCGAGGTCACCACCCAGGTCGACACTGCGCCGATCAGCGCGATCAGCAGCAGCCACCAGAACGACGCGTTGCACAGGTCGGCGATCAGCCAGCCGAGGCCGAACCCGATGGCGAGGATGCCCAGGTGCACCGAGCGGACCCCGTAGAAGCACAGCAGGGCACCGACCAGCGCGACGATCATGCCGTTCATGGGTGTTCCTTTCCGGAATCGGGTAGGTCGGCGGCGGCCTCGGTGACCGTCGGATACACCTGGATGGGGGTCGCGCCGACCACGGCGGAACCGAGTTCGGCCCCGAACTGCGCCACCGAGCGGGCGATACGGAAGTCGATGCGCTTGCGGGCCAGTTCTTTCCGCAGGTCGAGCAGCATGTCGGCGGCGGTGACGTCCAGGGAGGGCGAGGTTTCGGCGTCGAGGACCACCAGCCGGGTCGACTCGGTGCACAGTGCCTCGATGTGTTCGCGCACGAAGTCGGCGTTGGCGAAGAACAGACCGGATTCGACGCGCACCACCAGCAGGTCGGGCCGGGTCGGCAGGTCCGCATGTCTGGCCTTGTCCACCCAGAGCGAGCCGCTCTTGCCCAGTTCGGCGACGTGCGGATGGGAGGCGCGGTAGACCAGCAGCAGCACCGCGACACCGATCCCGATCAGCAGTCCGGGCAACGTGTCGAACAGCAGCACGCCGAGCAGGGCGGCCATGGCGGCGACGAAATCGGCGCGGGCAGCGTGCCCGTAGATGCCGCCGAGCAGGCCGGTCCACACCCCGTAGAGCCTGCGCAGGGCGGCGAAGTCGACGAGTTCGATCACCGCCGCGATCACCACCGCCGCGAGGGTCGCCTCCGGCAGCTTCTCGAACAGGCCGGTGAGAAACAGCAGTGTGAGGATGGTCAGCGCGGCCACCACCAGGCCGCTGAGCTGTGTTTTCGCTCCGGCGCCACCGTTGACGGCGGTCTTGGACAGGCTGCCGTTGACCACCATGCCCGAACTCAGCCCCGAGCCGATATTGGCGGCACCGAGCCCGAGCAGCTCCCGGTCGGGGTCGACCTGGTAACCGGACTTGGCCGCATAGGTTTTGGCGGCGCCGAGGCCTTCGGCGAAGCCGATCAGCACCACGCCGACAGCGGGACCGAGCAGCTCGAGATAGTCACCGAGACCGAGCCCGCCGGGCAGGCCGAGACGGGGGAGACCCGCGTCGATGTGGCCGACGATCGCGACGCCCTTGTCGTCGAGACCGAGCAGGTGCACCGCGGCGATGCCGAGTACCACGGCGAGCAGGGCGCCGGGCACCATCGGCAGCCAGCGCCGCAGCGCGAGTACAAGGACCAGGCTCAGGGCGCCGACAAGTGTTGTGCGCCAGTCGATCTCACCGAGATTGCGCAGGACGCCCCAGGCTTGTTCGAAGAAGTTGCCCTCGTGCTTGTGCAGCCCGAGGAGCTTGGGTACCTGGCCGATGATGATCACGAGGGCCAGCCCGACGATGAAGCCCTTCAGAACGGGTCCGGAGATGAAGCTCGCGATGAATCCCAGCCGGATCAGCCCGGCCAGCAGGCCGACGATGCCGGTGCAGATGGCCAGGGCCGCGGTCAAGGCGAGATAGCGGCCGCCGTCGGCGCCGGCCGTCGGGGTGACGATCGCCGCCGACAGCGCCGCGGTCGCCGACATCGGGCCGACCACCAGGTGGCGCGAACTGCCCGCCAGCGCGTAGAGCACCAGGGCGGGTACCGCCGCGTACAGCCCGACCACCGGCGGCACTCCGGCGATGGAGGCGTAGGCCAGCGCCTCGGGCACCAGCACCGCCCACACCGTGAGCCCGGCGATCACATCGGGACGCACCCAGTCGCCGCGATAATCACGCAGGGATGTGAACACCGGTACCGACATCGACTTCACCCCGGCAATCCGCCCAGCCCTTTACCGAGGACCACCGCACCCATGACCAGCAGCACGATGGCCATGACGGCGTGATTGTTGTCCTGCAACCACACCCGGAGCCGGTCCAGCGCCGGGCCGAGCCGCTCGGCCGCCACGAGGTAGCCGAGCACCACGGTCAGCACCGTGGCCGACGCGAGCACCGTGAACACCACGATCGCGCCGACCGCGCCGCCGGTGCCAAGGCCTGCCGCCCCGATCGCGACACCCGCCGACACACACAGCAGCAGGTTCTTCGGGTTGACCCCGGACAGCAGCGCCCCGAACCCGGTCGCCTTCACCGGGGTGAGGGTGTCGATCGCGCGCATCCAGCCGGGCACCTCGGTCTGCGAGCGCGCCTGCCACTGTTTCACCGCCAACCCCACGAGCAGCACCCCGAGGACGATCTTGATCCACGCCGCCGCCGCGCCTGGTTCGCTGTCGTCGGACCCGCCCAGGTTGCCGGCGAACAGCGTCACCAGCCCGGTCACCACCAGAATGCCGAGTACCCACCCGGTGGCGAACCCGATCGCCGCGCCTCTTCCCCGCGCCGACAGAATCATGAGAATCGTCGCCACGATCGGTATCGGCGACAACGCGACACCGACAGCGAGCGGAAGCAGATCTCCGATGACCGGACCCATAGCGCGACCGTAAACGCACAGGTGGGCGCCCCACCTCACACGAGACGGATGAGATCGCCCCGTACACAGGTCACCCGAATCGGGTGATGCGTCCGATGGCCGTTCACACGCAGTATTCGCCTATGGCTCCCACACCAACTCTTGGCCCGGTCGAATTCGTGGTGTTGACCTTTCCCGGTTCGAGCGTCGACAAATCTGTCATCGAGGAAGTGCGCCGGGTGGTCGACGCGGACATGGTCACCCTGCTCGACCTGATCGTGCTGACCATGGATCGGACCGGCGCCGTCACCGAACGCGAAATCGACGACGACGTCGACGAGGTCGGGATCACCGGTCTCACCGCGGCCGACATCGACCTCGTCAGCGACGCCGACCTGGACGTGGTTCGTGCCTCCATGGAACCCGGCACCACCGCGGTGGTGCTGGTGTTCGAGGAGACGTGGGCCGCGAAACTGGCCGCGGCGGTGCGCGCGGCCGACGGTGAGGTCGCCCTGCACATCCAGGTGCCCCGTGACTCCGTCGATGCCGCTGTCGCCGCGGCCCGTATCTAGAAAGGACATCGAGATGCCACTTCGGATGGGCCGGGTAGGCAGGCCGGGCCTGCTGGGCGCGGTCGCCAGGACAGCTGTGATCGCGGGCACCGCGACCGCGACGTCCAATGCGGTCGACAATCGGGCGCGCAGGCGCAATGCCGAACAACAGGCGTACGCCGATCAGCAGATGACCGCCCAGCAGCCGGCCTACGCACCTCCTCCGCCGCCTCCGCCCCCGTCGGCACGTGCCCCGCAGCCGGGTGGTGTCGACGTGGTCGCCGAACTGACCAAGCTCAGTGAACTCCACCAGGCCGGTGCGCTGTCGGACGCCGAGTTCGCTTCCGCCAAGACGAAATTGCTGGGCTGAACAGACGGAACATCGATGGCCACCGGTCGCGACCGGTGGCCATCGATGTGGACGGGGGAAGTCAGGCGAGGGCTTTCGCCTTGAGCTGCTGGAATTCGCCCTCGGTAATAGCACCCGAGTCCAACAGTTTCTTGGCGTCCGCGATCTGGGCGGCCGAACTGGTGCCCGCGGTTTCCCGGATGTAACTATCGGTCGCGGCTTTGGCCTGCTGCTCGGCTTCGGCGGTGCGTTCGCCCATTCCGTCGCCGCGCACGATCAAATACACGAGCCCGGTGATCAGCGGGAAGAGGAACAGGCACAGCACCCAGATCGCCTTCACCCAGCCCGAGGTTTTCCGGTCCCGGAAGAGATCGGTGAGGATGACGAAGATCAGCAGCAGATAGGCGATGAACGCGAAACTTACGACAATGGCCCAGATGACGTCCCAGAAATCCATTGTTGATCCCTCACTTTCGTGCTGAGCGCCCACCGGTCGGTGAACACGTCGGGTGGTGCGGCGACGTCGGTGTCACCGTGGTCGCACCCGGCCCCCGACGTTGTGCACGACCACGACGTCGGGGTGCCAGGGCACGAGATCGTCGACCCGGCGCTGCAATTCGGCCAGGTCGGGCAGCTGTTGCGGACCGAGGACGGTGATGGTGGCGGTGTTGCTGTGCAGTGTCACGTCCACCACCTGGGCGCTGGGCTGCTCACGCAGCCAGTCGCGGGCGACGTCGGAGATCTGCCCGGCCCACAGCGTCGACAGCGAATTGATCACCATCGGCACCGCCACCAGGATCAGCGCCGCGCCGAGCACCAGGTAGGCGCGCCCGCGCCCACCGGTCGGCGCCTCGGCGTCGCGCCCGTATCCGGCCAGCAGCAGGACCGTGGTGGTGGTGATGATCATGGCCAGCATGTTGGAGGCGAACAGCACGAACGCACCGAGTGCCAGGGCGGGCGCCTGCGAGCCCAGGCACACCCCGACCACGCCCAGCGGCGGCACCAGCGAAATCGCGATGGCGACACCGGGCAGCACGTCACCCACATCACGGCGAGTGATCGCCACCGCCGCGACGAGACCGGTGGCCAGCGCTGCGGTCAGATCCATCAGTTTGGGTGAGGTCCGCCCGACGACCTGCGCGTTGGACAGCACATTCACCGGATTCGGTAGCAGCTGCGCGAACAGGAAACCGAGCACGACCACCACCGCGATACCGGCGACCACCAGCAGCAGGCTGCGGCCCACCAGCGCGGCGCGCCCGGTCGCCACACCGAGAGCGACCCCGAGAATCGGGATCGACAGCGGGGCGACGATCATCGCGCCGATCACGGTGGCCGTGGAATCGCCGACCACACCGGAGATCGCGATCACCGCCGAGAGCACGAGCATGATCCAGAACGCCGAGCGCTTCGCCGCGACCGAGCCCACCGACAGGTCGAGTTTGTCGGTCAGTTCGTCGAGGGTGCGGCGCTGATCGGTGGGGACGAGAAAGCCGAGCATCGCGATCCTTTCGCCATGTCCGGCCAAGCGTAGAAAGCGGCGGCGTCCACGAAATCACCCGTAATGGATGAATTTCGCACCGACCGCGCGGCGAATTCACCCCGAACGGGTGATCCGGAGGCAGTGCGCACGGGATTAGCGTCGTCGCATGCACACCACGGACACGGTCCGGCAGTTTCCCGGTGCGGGTGGGTGGTCCATTCCCCGCGGTCTCGTCGTGCTGTTGTCGATCGCCGCGGTCATCATCTGCGTCACGGGATTGAAAGCCTTCGCCGGTGTGGTCGGTCCGACATTTCTGGCCCTGATGCTCACCATCGCCGTGCAGCCGATCCAGACCAGGGTGCAGCAGCGCGGTGGTCCGGCCTGGCTCGGCATGCTGCTCGCCTTCGGTGCGGTGTTGCTCATTCTGGTGGGTTTCGGTGGGGCGCTCGCGCTTTCGGTCGCGCAATTGGCTTCGCGGCTACCGCAGTACACCGGCAGCCTCGACGAGCTGCTCGACACCGTTCGTGGCCGGCTCGACGCCGCCGGCTTGAGTCACGACCAGATCCAGAAGGCTGTGCAGGGCATCGACCTCGGCAAACTCGTCGGGTTGCTCGACAACCTGCTCGGCGGCGTGGTCGGGGTGTTCTCGAATCTGTTCTTCGTGGCCGCGCTGTTGCTGTTCATGGCAGTCGACGGGATGAGCATGCGGCCGAGGATGGCCGTGGTCGCGGTCGAACGGCCCGCCGTCGCCCAGGCACTCGGCAGTTTCGCGGCGGGCACCCGCAAATATCTGGTCGTCTCGACGGTGTTCGGTGCGATCGTGGCGGTGATCGACGGCGGTGCACTGTGGTTGCTCGGAGTGCCGTTACCGCTGCTGTGGGCGCTGCTGTCGTTCATCACCAACTACATCCCGAACATCGGCTTCGTCATCGGCGTGATCCCACCCGCGCTGCTGGCTCTGCTCGACAGCGGACCGGTTCTGATGGTGTGGGTGATCGTGGTCTACAGCGTGATCAATTTCGTCATCCAGTCGATCATCCAGCCCAAATTCGTCGGCGACGCCGTAGGACTCGGCGTCACCATCACCTTCCTGTCCCTGGTGTTCTGGGCCTGGGTACTCGGCGGCCTCGGCGCCATCCTCGCCATCCCCCTCACCCTCCTGGTGAAAGCCCTCCTACTCGACATCGACCCCTCCACCCGCTGGGCCGACGTCCTGATCGGCGGCCCGCTCCCGAAGAAAAGGAACAGCGCTGCCGACACATCCACCTGAATGCGCTCATCCGCCGCACAGTCGTCTGATCTCCTCGTCCGGATACGGCGTGCGCCGAGTCGTCTGCTGGAACGCGCGCATGAACGCCGACATCGTGGCGGCGACCGGTGCGTGCCGGGTGATGATTGCGGCGGCCCCGTCCGGAATTCCTGTCGCGGGTTCGCCGTCGGCGATGTCGCGCACCATCGTGAGGCGCTTGTCCCGGTCTTCCCGGCGGAGGCCGTACAGCGCGGTGAGCAGCCAGTTCACCAGGTAGGTCGGGGTGAAACCGCGGTCGTAGCTCTGGTTCCGGGCGAAGAACGCGGCTTCGTGCGGTGAGAGGTCGAAGCCGGAGGCGAGCGCGAGACCGTAGTCGGCGAAGTAGAGGCGTCGACCGTCGGTCAGGATGTTGTGGAAGTGCGCGTCGAGGTGCAGCAGTCCACGGCTGTTCATGAACGCGGTGCCATCGGCCAGTTCCCGTTCCACCATGGCGCAGGCCTGATCGGTGGCGTCCGCGCCTGTCTTGATCCGGGCGTCGAGCCACTCATGCAGGGTGTGCGGGATGTACTCCAGGAACAGCGCGATGCTCGCCGAAGAGTCCCGGACAGCCTCGATCCGTCGACGCACCTGCGGCCGGTCGTCCCAGTAGGCGACGACGCGATCGATGTCGGCGAGCTCGTCCGGCAGCGGGGTGGTATCGGGCAGCACCCGCCAGTGATACATCAACGGGAAGCCCTCGTGTTCGGCGGCCAGCACCCAGTTCGTCGTCATGATGTGCACGGCGAGCTCGCGCCAGGCCCCGAACCCCGCCCCACCGATGAGGCCGACGCCGTAGTGGTAGAACTGCGGCAGCTCGAACAGATTCGCCGTTGACCTAACGTGCTCCGGCTCCCGTTCCAGGTCGGTGAGTGGCACCCGCTTCACGAAAACCGGTGTCCCGGCAACCTCGAGCAGCGCCGACTTCCCGCCGATCCCGGTGCCGACCGGCGTGGCCGCGTCGACGAGTTCGCGCAAGGCGTGGTCGCTGTGCAGGGCGAGGGCGGTGGCGACAGCACTGTGAGCGTCGAGGCGGGCCGGGCGCGACATGTCCGGGTGCTCATCCACTTGGTTGCCTGTGCTTCGCCCGGCTCGATGTGAGAAGTCCCCGCCCATCCCGCGAGCGTACCGATGACCTTCCGATCAGCGTCGCTGTCCGCCTGTGCGCTGGAACGCCGTGTGCGACAGTGGGGTGTGCGCAGGCGGGTGCCGGGGAATCTTCCGGCGGAGGTGACCAGCTTTGTGGGGCGCGACGATGATGTCGCCGCGGCCAGGAAGCTGCTCGGGGGGACACGGTTGCTCACGTTGACCGGAGTGGGTGGGGTCGGCAAGACGCGGTTGAGCAGGCGGGTGGGGGAGGTGGCTCGGCGGGCGTTTCCCGACGGGGTGTGGCTGGTGGAGCTGGCGCATGTGAACGATCCGGGTCTTGTCGCGTCGACCGTGGCACGCGAGCTCGGATTACGTGACGACATCAGTGCGCCGCTCACCGCCCTCACCGAGCACCTGGCCGACGCCGATCTCCTGCTGATCCTGGACAACTGCGAGCACGTGATCGACGCGTGTGCCGCGCTCGCGGACCGGCTGATCCCGGCGACCACCGGCCTGCGGATCCTCGCGACCAGCCGCGAACCGCTCGGCGTCCCCGGCGAGCAGATTCTGCCCGTGGCCCCGCTGCCGGTGCCCGGCCCCGACCACGCCGATCTCGACAACCCGGCGACCCGCCTGCTGATCGACCGCGCAACCGCCGCGGACCCGAATTTCGCACGGCGCGAAGCCGATCCGGCGACACTGGTCGCGATCTGCCGCCGCCTCGACGGCATCCCGCTCGCCCTCGAGTTGGCGGCGCTGCGGATGCGGATGTTCACGCCCGAGCAGGTCCTTGCCCGCCTCGACGACGCGATGGGGCTGCTCACCACCGGGCCGCGCGCCGCACCCGAACGCCAGCAGACGCTGGCCTCGGCGATTCGCTGGAGCTACGACCTGTGTACACCGGACGAGCAAAGGCTGTGGGAGCAGCTGTCGGTCTTCGCGGGCGGTGTCGACCTCGCCGCCGCCGAAGCGGTCTGTCACCTCGGTACACCGCAGACCCTGCTCGACGCGCTCACCGGGCTGGTCGACAAGTCCGTGCTGAGCTACGGTCCGGGCGTCGACGGCACGGGCCGGTACACGATGCTCGAGCCGCTGCGCCAGTTCGCCGGTGATCGTTTGCGGGCGCGCGGCGCCGAATACGCCGCCCGTATCGCCCATCGCGAGTACTACTACCGCCTCGCGCGCCGCGGCCGCGACGAGTACTGGAGCTCCGCGGACACCACCTGGTTCGGTGATGTCGCCCGAGAACACGCCAATCTGCGTGCCGCGCTGCAGTTCTGCCTCGACGATCCCGCCGGTTCCCGGCGCGCGCTCGAGATCGCGACCGAGCTGTGGCCGTTCTGGGAGCACTGCCACCTGCTGCTGGAGGGTTACCGCTGGCTGTCGGAGGCACTGGCGAAGAACGCCGAACACACCGTCGTCCGCGCGAGGGCGCTGGCCGCCTGCGCGGTGATCGCCGCCATGCGCGGCGAGTCCGAGAAGGCGGCGGAATTCGCCGAAGCCGGTGCCGCGATCGCTGCCGAAACCGGGTCGGCGCAGGTGCGTTCCGAGGCCGAGATGGCCAGAGCCGTCTTGGTTTTCGGTGCGGGCGATCCGCGTGGCGCACTCGACATCGCCCTGGCGGTGTCGGTCTGCGCGCGCGAGTGCACCCACCCGCGCGTAGAGATGGAGAGTCTGGCCTTCGCCGCTGTCTGCGCGCTGGCCCTGGACGACCCACACGCCGCCGCCCTCACCGCGCAACTCCTGGTCGTGACCAGCGAACACGGCTCCCACCTGCTCGGCGGACTCGCCCATTGGGCGGTCGGCACCCAGCGACAGCGCGACGGTGATCAGCCCGGCGCGGTCGCGGCTCTCCGCCGATCGATCGAATTGTTCCGGCTCTTCGACCGGTGTGCCTGGATCGCCACCAGCGTCGACGGCCTGGCCTGGGCGGCCGCCGCCGACGGCGACCTCGAGCGCGCGGCACGGTTGATGGGTGCGGCGACAGCCGTCCGCCGGGGCAGCTCGCAACGACTCGCGCACGCGATGACCCAGCTCATCGGCCGCCGAATCCGCGAACAGGTCGAGAACGCACTCGGCGCGCGGGAGTTCGCCGCCTGCTTCGACGCGGGCGCCGCGCTCACCGCCGAGGACGCCGTCGACTACGCGACAGGCAGCGAACCGTCGACGGTCACCGCCGTCGACACGGGACTGGAAGTGCTGACCCGAAGGGAGCGCGACGTGGCGATGTTGATCGCGCGCGGTTACGGCAACCGCCGGATCGCGCAGGAACTGGTGATCTCGGTCCGCACCGCCGAGAGCCACGTCGACCACATCCTCACCAAACTGGGCTTCACCTCCCGCACCCAGATCGCCGCCTGGGTGAGCCGACTCACCGCCTGATGTCGAGTTCTGGTGAGGCGATCTCCGTAGTCCGCGCGCACGACTTCCGTAGTTTCCGCGATTCCCGCGCGCCGCCGGACCGGCACAGTGATGCCCACAGCGAACAGCAGTGAGGTGAGGCATGACCGTCGACGAACGCGTCGCGCCACGGACAACGGCGCACACCGGCCACGCACCGGTCTCGATGATCGAGCGGATGACCCTGATCCTGGACAGCTTCGACGGACCCGTGCCGATGCGCACCCTGATCGACGTCGCCGAACGCACCGGTCTGCCTCGTTCGAGCGTGCACCGCATCATCGATCAGATGATCCGGCTGCGCTGGCTCGCGCACGCACCCGGCGGCTACCGGCTGGGCACCCGGGCACTGGAACTCGGTGGACTCGCCATCGAACACAACGAGATCCGCGACGCGATGGGACCACTGCTGCACGAATTGTGCCGAACCACCGGCATGGTCGCGCACCTCGGCGTGCTCGACGGACCCGAGGTGCTCATCATCGACAAGGTGGTCGGTCGCGGCGGTGTCGGTATCCAGACCCGCCTCGGCGGCCGCATCCCCGCGCACTGCACTGCCCTCGGCAAGGCACTGCTGGCCACCCTCCAAACGAGTGTCGTGGAAATGGCCTTCCCCCAGCATCTTTCGCGCCTCACCTCCCGCACCATCGCTTTCCGTGGCGAGCTGCACCGCGAACTGGACCGCGTGCGGAACCATCAGGGAGTCGCCCTCGATCGTGAGGAGTCGATCACCGGGATCGTGTGCGTCGGGGTTCCGATCAGGGTCGACAATGGGATGGCCGCGCTGTCGCTGTCCGGGCGGATCGGTGGGCAGCATCCGCCGGGCACTGCCAGGCTGGCCCGGATCCTGCTCGACGCCGCCGAAGCCGCGCGAGCGATCAGTCCCCGGCACGAATAGGTGGTGGGTCACGGCTCGTGCGGCCATGACCCACCACGCGGGTACGGTTCTCGATACCGGTCAGCCGACGAGGTTCTTCCGCAATTTCACCAGCGTCATCCCGTCGATACCGAGGCCGTCGGTGAGGAATTTGCCGAAGCTGCCGTAATCCTGCTCCAGTTTCCGCACTGCGGTGTCGAGATATTCGGTGCGGACTTCCTGCAGCGGGATGAGCAGATCGGGGTTCTGCATATAGCCTGCCTGTTTCACCTGCTCCCGCAGTTTCGCGTCCGCGGCGGCACGGAATTCGTTGGAGCGCAGATAATCCTGGCGGGCGGTCTGCTCGGGGACGCCGACCGCGCGCAACACCACATAGGTGAGGAACCCGGTCCGATCCTTACCGGACGTGCAGTGATAGAGCAGAGCACCGTCGGTGGCCGCGAGTTCACGAACGGTCGCACCGAACGCGGCACGCGAGGCGGCGGTGAGGAAACTGGCGTAGACACCGCTCATGATCCGTTCGGCCCCACCGTTACCTAATACTTCTTGCTGACGCTGTGGGTCCTTGGACTGGATGATCTGCATCATCTGGACGAACAATCCGGTGTCGTCGACGGGTCGGGCAACCAGGGGCACCCCGGCGGGCAACCGGTCGGCCCCCATGAATTGCACCTCCCCGGGTGTGCGGAGGTCGACCACGGATTTCAGATTGCGCCCGGCCAGGGTGGCCACATCGCCATCGGTCAGCTCGGGCAAGGCGTCGGCGCGAATCGCCTTGCCGGACTTGACAGTTGCCCCGTCATACGTGCGGTAGCCGCCGATGTCGCGGACATTGACCGCCCCCTGCAGGGAGATCTGCCCGCCCGAACTCGGAGCCGCCACAGCGGGTGCCGACGGCAATGCGGCGGTGCTCACGAGCGCGAGGGAGGCCAGCGCGGTGGTCATCAGGGAGACGATGATGCGTTTCGTGCGAATTGCTTTCACATCGAAAACGGTATTTATTTCCCCGCCTCCGCCAGGTTCCACAATCAATGGCCGGGATTGTGTCTTGACACGCAGCCTCTGATTCTTCCGCCTGCACGGTAGCGACGACCGACTGTCCTACTTCAACGCACCAGGCGCAGACTGGTGGTGGCGAGGCCGACGCTGAGCCGCTGGCCCCAGCCCAGGCGAAGTGCGTCGTGCTCGATGCCGTCACCGAAGGCCACCAGTCCGTCGGACTCCACGTCGATGTGCAGGCTGTCACCGGTGATCTCGCCCTCGGTGTGCGCGATCCCGGTGGCCGGTGACGGCCACGCCTCCCGGACGAACCAGACGAGTCTGCGCTCGGTGGGATGAGGAAGGGCGACAGGGCTTTTCCGTTCGCGGTGAGCCGACAGGCACCAGCCTGTCGCACCCGTACCGCTGCCAACGAGGATGCCCGACGATGCCTGGCGCTCGTCACGGAGGCGGTACCGGCTGGTCTGGTGGCTCGGATGGCCGATGTAGATCTCGTTGAGCGCGCGCAGCGTCGCGCCGTCGTCCGTTCTCGCCTCGACCATCGTGCGGTCCTCGGTGTTACCGGTGCTGTGCAGGAGTTCGGTCGCGTCGGCGGGGGAGTGCTCGGCGAGCACGCCGGGTTCCGGGCTGATGCCGATGACGGGCTGGCCGTCGAGGTACTTGGCCACGTTGGCGACCAACCCGTCCTGCCCGACGATCACCACGATGTCCTCGGGGCCGAACAGGAACCGCGACAGGTCTTCCCGCTCGACCGTGCCGCGCCGCCAGTCGAGCGGAATGGCCGCACTGACCTCGGCGATCGCCGCGCGGGTCCGCCGGTCGCGCTCCACCACCTCGTCGAGTGACCTGCCGCGCGAGTTCAGGAAGAACTCCACCTGCCCGCGCGTCCCGTGCCGCGCCAGCAGCTCGGACAACTCGGTTCGCCTGTGCACCAATACGATTCGCGGCGCCAGGCTCATCGGGTGAACCGTTGCAGGATCGGCGCGATCATGTCCGGCGTCAGGGTGAGGCTGCCGATCTCCGGCAGGTTGCCCGCGAGTTCCTTCGCCGCCAACGCGTACAGCGTCTCCCGCGGGACGTCCCGGTAGGCATCCAGGCGCGCCTTCTCGCCGGCCGCCTCGGCCTCGGCGAGCTTGCGGATCCCGTCGGCTTCGGCGTCGACGGCGATCCGGTCGGCTCTGGCCTGACTCTCGGCCTTCTCCAGCGCGTTCGCGCCGCGCTGGACCACCAGGAGCTCCTCCCGTTTCGCCAATTCGATCTGGTTCTGCAGTTCGTTCTCGCTGATCGCGCGCTCACGTTCGACGGCGAGCGCGCGCCGCTCGTAGGTCGCCCGGTCCGCTTCCTGCTGGACCTTCTCGCGGACCGTGGTCTGGAGCGCCTTCTCCATCTCCGCGTCGGGGCGGATCGCGACCACGCGGACGTCGATGATCTCCAGCCCGATGTGGGCCGCGGTCAGAGTGCCGGTGGCTTCCTTGACCTTTTCGACGCCGGTGCGGATGGCGGTCTCGAGATCGAGCGTGGCGAGGACCTCGAGGGCGTGTTGCTGGGTGTTCTCGGTGAGGGTGTTGGCGATCTGGCTCAGCGGGTCCTGGCGCCAGGTCCCCGTGTCGGGGTCGATCGAGAAGTCGATCCGGCTCGTCGTCGTCGCGGGATCGGTGCAGCGGTAGGTGACCGTCAGCTGGACCGTGACGTCCTGGTGGTCGTGCGTGCGGGCGTGGAAGAGCATCGGCAGCTCCCGGTCGTCCACCGGAACCTCACTGAGCACCGCCGTGCTCGGGCGGAACCAGAAGCTCAGCCCCGTGCCGTCGTGCAGGAGCTTGCCCTTGCGGACGTGTCTGACGTGCACTGTCGGGGCTCCCCGGAGGTGCCGAAGTCCCGGGTAGCTGCTGATGTCGGCCATTGCCTTCTCCTTTGTTATGGTCATAGTGACCATAACCGGACTGGCGGCAGCCGTCGAGGGCTGTGCGTGATCCGGGAATCTGCGCACAGCCCTTACGGTTCCGGCTGTCGTCAGGCGAGGGCGGCGGTGATCTTGGCGGCCATCGCGGTCACCGCGGGCGTGGGGTCCTTCTTGGTGTGGGTGGCGGCCTGGACGGCGACGAGGACGGTGTCGCGGAAGTTGTCGGCCTCGGCGGGGTCATGGGCGGCGAGCAGTTCCACCGCGGCCGTCAGGGCAGGCAGGACATGATCGGCGAACTCGGCGACAGTCTTGCCCGGCAGATGGATATCGCGCGACTTGGCCGAGAGCACATGCCCGACAAGCCCGGTCGCCGAGGTGAGCGCGGTGGTGCCCTGGGAGACGGCCTTGTGCGGCGCACCCGCGGCGGCAATGAGCGAAACAGCGCCGTAGGCGGCGGTGCGCAGGGTGGCCTTGTCCTGGTCGGTCAGAGAAGCGGTGGTGATCATGTCGTGTTCCTCGTTTCGCTTGTGGCCCCGCCCTTTTCGGCGGGCCCGCTTTCTTCGATGAACACACTCTGTCGGTCGTCACTGACACGAACCTGACGCCCTCCTGACACCTCCGCTGACATGGCCCGCCCGCGCGGATTGCCACGAGCATCGAAGACAGCGGCTACCGTGATCCTGTTCTGCAGTTGTCGAAGAAGGGGGATGGGGATGCGCGTATTTCAGGTATGGCTTCGTGTTTTCGGCGTTGCCGTCGTCGGTATCGCGTTGGCGCACTTGCTGTTCGGTCAGTCGACCTACATCGGTGGCGGCGAGGTCAATGCCACCATGGAGTCGGATCTGCGTTTCTACAGCGTGCTCTTCGCCGCGTACGGTGCGGCGTTCGTCTGGGCGGCGGCAGATATCGTCGGGCGCGCCAGGGTGATCGACGCGCTGGGGCTGTTGTTCTTTCTCGGTGGGCTGGCGCGGATCCTGGCCTGGGCCGTTGCCGGAGCGCCACACGGGTTCTACGTGCTGATGATTCCGGTCGAATTGCTGGTTCCGGTGGTGCACGCGGTTCTCGTGCGGCGTTTCGAACGTTCAGCGAGCCCGGTGTCCGCGTAGGTCTCGGCCGCGAGCGCCGCGCACGGCGGAAGATGTCGGGCTCGCGGCATCGTCACCGGGGCATCGTGGTCGGGCCGGTGGGCGCGATCGTTGCGCCGGTGTCGGGTGCGGCTGGGCTGTCCGGCACCGGTTCGTTGCCGTAGAAGACCGGCAGCATGGCTTTGGCCAGGACCAGGGCCGAGCCCTCGCCCGAGGGCACTGTCGCGAGGTTCGTGGCGACCACGATCGTGAGGTCCGAGGCCGGGTCGTGTCCCATGAAGGTCATGTATCCGGGGATCTGACCGTCGTGCCCGAACAGATGCTTGCCGAATCGGACGATGCCGAGTCCGTAGCCGGCGACGTCGGGAGCGGCGGGGTCGATGGGTTGGATGCTGTCCATCCGGATTCGCTGCTGCTGCTCGTCGAGCATGTCGCCCTCGACGAGTGCCCGCACGTACGTCGCCATATCGCCTGCCGTCGCGATCGCGGCACCGGCGGTCCACGTCCACGACGGGCTCGCGTCGGTGGCGTCGCCGGGTCGCAGCGTGCCCGCGAGTGCGGCGGCCTGCTCCCCGGGTGGCAGGGCGAACGTGTCGATGGTGGAGACATTGGTGCCGAACGCGTACCCCTGCGGGTGCGGGTCGGGGATCGAGTCGTCCGTCGCGGCGGGCATCGAGGTGTGTTTCAGGCCGAGCGGTTCGAAGATCCGCTGCTGGAAATTCTCGGCGGCCGACATCTGCGTGACCTTCTCGATGACGAGGCCGAGCAGGATCGTATTGGTATTGCTGTACTCGAATTTCTCCCCCGGCGCGAAATTCACCGGATGGGAGAAGGCGATCGCGAGCATTTCCTCGGGCGTCCACACCTTGTCCGGGTCACTGTCCAGTGTGGCATTGAATTCCGGGTCGAACGTGTAACTGTATAGCCCACTGCGCATTTCGGAGAGCTGTGCGATGGTGATCTGGTCGCCGTTCGGTACTCCCGGCCAGTATTTGCCGATCGGGTCATCGAGCGCGAGCTTGCCCTCCTGCACCAGTTGCAGGATGACCGTCGAGGTCATGGTCTTGGTGTTGCTGCCGATCCGGAAGTAGTCGTCCGCCGACAGGGGATCGTCGGCACCGATGACGCGGGTGCCGAACGTCTCGGTCCAATCGCCTTCCTTCGGCGATTTGACGACAACGACAGCTCCGGGAATGACGTTGTCCTTCATGAGCTGGGTGATCATCGGCCGGAGGGTGGCCGCGTACGCGGGTTCGGCCTGCGCACCGGCCGATGTGCCAGTGGTATCGCCGCCGGAATCCGACGACGTTCCACAGGCCGTGGCGATGAACAAACTCACGGTCGCGACAAACACTGCGAAACTCGTCCGGTGACCCATGATTCTCCGATCAGCGTGTGCTCAGGAGGGGTGTTTCGCGCTGTGCAACCCAACTCTGCTCCGTGTGAACCGAGGAAGCAATCAAGACCCGGTAACAGTGGAATAGCGCGCGACCAGCGTCGTAACGCGTATTCTCACCGTCGTGCCGACTGGCGGTAGCAAACAGGTTCGCGCGGCGCGTAAGCGCAAGAAGCGTATGGGGCTCGTCGCCCACGACCTCACCGACGCGCAGTGGGACGCGCTCAAGGAGTCCTGGGGCGGTTGCGCCTACTGCGGCGCTGCGGTCGCGTCGCCGCAGAAGGACTGTGTGCGGGCGATTTCACGCGGTGGGCGCTACACACTCGCCAATGTGGTACCCGCGTGTGCGTCGTGCAATGCCAGCAAATGCAATGCCGAGGTGACGGGCTGGCTGCGCCGCAAGAAGCTCGACGAACGGTCGTTCCTGGTACGCCACTACGAGATCTCGACCGACCTCACCGCCCGGTTCCCCTGAGTCGAACCGCCACGCGCTTATCGAGTCGGCCCCGGGCGGCGAACGCCTCTCGGAAAAAGACTGTCCCACAATCTCGCCGGGGTGCGTTCGGGGTCCATCAGTTCGCTTTCGGCCAGCGGGCTGTCCTCGTCGGCGACCGTTTCGGGGTCGAATCGGATCAGCGTCCGGCCTTCGCCGCGCAGCGCTTCGACGGTGCGGACGAGCGAGGACGTTTCGGCGACGGTGGCGTCGAACTTGGCCGGGTCGGTGTCGAGGTGTTCGCAGAGCAGGCGGCGGCGGATGCCGAGAATAGTTTCGCGCAGGACCTCGCAGTCGGGGGTGGCGGGCGTGACCTCGACGGCGAGGTCACACTCGGTGTCGAAACCCATCGACCGGTTGTTGAGGTTCGATGACCCGACGCGAAGCAGGCGGTCGTCCACCACCAGCACCTTGGCATGGACGTAGATGGGCGCACCGTCGGCGGTGACGGGGTAGTACACACCGAGCCGCTGCTCGGTGTCGGCTTTCCACAGCAGATGCAGCAGGCGTCGGCGGGCACCGTCCATGGCCAGTTGCTCGAGCCAGCCGTCGGCGTGCCGGGGGAGGACCAGCACGATCTCCGGCCCGCCCGGTTCGCGCAGGCGGGCGGCGATCGCCTCGGCGAGGGTGCGCGAAGCCAGGTACTGGCTCTCGATGTACAGCGAACTGGTCGCGCCCGCGATCGCCGCGAGATACAGCGCCTCGATCTCGCGGACCTCGGCGCGGTCGGCGAGTTCGGGAAGGGTCCGGGCGATCCCCACGTCCACGGACCGCATCGTCGGCTCCAGCCCCGCCGGCCACGGCGTTTCCCCGGCGAGCTCGTCGACCGGGGCCAGGTCCTGCCCGGTCGCCGCCTTCCACCTGGCTCTGGCCAGTTCGCCGATCGCCTTCGCGGCGGCGCCGTCCACCGCGGTGGTCGCGTCGTGCCACGGGCCGTAGCGGCGGCCGTTCGGTGCGGTTCGGTAGGCGTTGTCGTCGCGGTGGTCGCTGGTGTCCCAGCGGTCGACGGTCATGTCGATGCCGCCGCAGAACGCGAGCTGGTCATCGATCACGATGATCTTCTGATGATGCGCCGAGCCGATCGGATGCGCGCCGTCCATTTCGAAGTGCAGCCGCCGGTCGGTGAGCCAGTTGGCGACGAAGATCGGTGTCATCCCCCGGCCGATCGCGGCGAAGGCGCCGACATTCCACTTCAGCAGATAGATGTCGAGGTCCGGCCGTTGTTTCGGCAGCCACGACAGGAATTTGCCCAGCCGGTCCGGTCCGTCGAGGGTCTTCCCCTGCGGTTCGAACTTGATCCGGGTGTCGAAGTCCCAGCCGATCAGAACGATGCGTTTGCGCGCCCGCAACATCGCGGATTTGGCGTAGCGGAAGTAGTCGGCCGCGTCGATGATGCAGGCCAGGCGGTCGGCTCGGGCGATCTGCCAGCAGGTCTGGCCGGGGGTGAGGATGTGCGGCACGTCGTTCATCTGTGGTCAGCCCCCTCGTCCAGCACACGTTCGGCGCAAGTGAACGATACTTGCCGGACGCCGGGGGCCGACGCGTCAGGACCGCCGATCCCCGGCCAGGATCTCGTCGATCTCGTCGAGACGGGTTTGGATGAGCGCCTTCTCTTCCCGCGCCTCGACGTATTCCTCACCGTCGGCGGCACTTCCGACGTGCTGGACGCGTTCGATCGACTCGCTCAACTTCGCTCGTCTGTCGAGCAGTTCCGCGCGTTCTTCGCGTAGGCGGGTGGAATCGGCGTCGGCCGATGTCATGGCGACCTCCTCATGGGTTCGGCTCGGTCAGGTGTTCGGCGTCTGCTCGGGCTGGTCGTCCGCGGTCCGCGCCCGCTTACGGTCCGGGTCGAGCCGGTCCGCGCGTTCCCGTTCCTTGTCCAGCTCGGCTCGTGAATCCGCGGCGTCGCTGTGGTGCACCTGGGCCTGCTGAGCGAGCTGTTCGGCCTGCGCGGCCTTGGCGTCCGCTTCGGCCTGCACCGCGCGGCTCCTGGCGGCGAGCTCCTCCGCCCGCGCCTCCCGCTGCCCGACCTCGAGTTCCTGCCCCGCCACTCGTTCCCGGATTCCGGCCGCTTCGACCCGGTGGTGTTCACGACGCTTACGCAGCAGCGCCGCGACGACGCCGGCCAGCACGGCGAGTATCAGAACAGCGACGACGATCGTCACGATCCAACTGGTGGTGCTCATGGGTCTACTCCTCGCATCCCGCCCCTTTTGTCCTTACTGCACGGGACTACCCAGCCTGCGAAAGACAAACGACCGCCGGTGGCCTGGAAGGGGCGGGGCGGGCCACTACCTCACGAAATCACGTACTCCTTCGTACACCTGTGCCGAGGACAGCAGGGGGAGGTGGCCGAGGCAGGCCGTGCGGGTGTTGGTGGCGCCGTTGAGGATTGTGCTCTCATCCGGGTTGATGATCTCGTCGCACGGTGACCACCAGGTCCCGTAGTTCACCCGGCCCGGCGTTTCGTCGCCGCTGTTGAGGTCGGTGAGGAAGGCCGAACCGGCCCGCATCTCCACACAGGAGACGTCGTAACAACTGTTGCTGGTGTCCGTGCCGTGATTGGGTCCGCCGAGGGAGACCCAGTCGTCGACGAGGTCGAGGCCGCCCAGATTCCTGAGGTACCAGCGGCTGTTGAGGCCACCCATCGAGTGCGTGACGATGTCGACCTTCGCGGCGCCGGTTCGCGCCCGCAACGCGTCGGCTTGCGCATGCACCTGCACCGCGATGTCCTTGTTCGACTGGGTGCTGTCGTAGGTGAACCGTGCCAGCCGATCGGTGGAGTACCCGTCGTTCAGGAACCGTCCCCACATGTAGTCCCAGTTCGCGGCCGAACCCCGCCACCCGTGGACGAAGAGGATCGGATCTCGTGCGGGCGCGGCGGCGGCGGGTGGCGCTACCGCGCAGAACGCGGCGGCGGTCGTGACAACGGCGATCGCGGCCACCCGAAGGCGGTGCGACAGGGACAAGGCGAACATCAATCGACTCCGATCTGCTCGTTGAGCGGCGAGCAGACAGAAGGTAGCGCCGCGAGGCATTCACCTCGGGCAAATTCCGAGAATTCGCACCAGCCCCCACAATTGGGGGCGGCGCGGTGTTCGCCGGGAGGTAGCGCTCAGATGACGCCGAGTGCCAGCATCGCGTCGGCGACCTGGATGAAGCCACCGATATTGGCGCCTGCTTGATAGTTGCCCGGTACGCCGTATTCGTCGGCGGTGGCCAGGCAGCGATCGTGGATGCCGCGCATGATCTCGGCCAGGCGCTCCTCGGTGTGCTCGAAGCTCCACGAGTCGCGCGAGGCGTTCTGCTGCATCTCGAGCGCGCTGGTCGCGACACCGCCCGCGTTGGCCGCCTTGCCGGGCGCGAAGATCACCCCCGCCTCGTTGAACAACCGCACCGCCTCCGGCCTGCACGGCATATTGGCGCCCTCGGCGACAATGCGGCAGCCGTTCGCGACGAGTTTGCCCGCGGCGGCGCCGTCGAGTTCGTTCTGGGTCGCGCACGGCAGCGCGATATCGCAGGGCACCTCCCACAGTGAACCGCCCGCGACGAATTGTGCGGCACCGCCACGTTTTTCGGCGTAGTCGGCGATCCGGCCGCGCTGTACTTCCTTGATCTGCTTGAGCAGTTCGAGATCGATGCCCTGCTCGTCGACGACGTAACCGCTGGAATCGGAGCAGGCCACCACGATGCCGCCGAGCTGGTGGACCTTCTCGATCGCGTAGATCGCGACGTTGCCCGAACCCGACACCACCACTTTCTGGCCTTCCATGGACCGGCCTGCGGCGGAGAGGATTTCGTCGACGAAGAAGACCGCTCCGTAGCCGGTGGCTTCCCGGCGCACCTGCGAACCGCCCCAGGTCAGGCCCTTGCCGGTGAGTACCCCGGACTCGTATCGGTTGGTGATGCGCTTGTACTGGCCGAACAGGTAGCCGATTTCGCGGCCACCCACTCCGGTGTCGCCGGCGGGGACGTCGGTGTGTTCACCGAGATGCCGGTAGAGCTCGGTCATGAATGCCTGACAGAACCGCATCACCTCGCCCTCCGAGCGGCCCTTCGGGTCGAAGTCCGAGCCGCCCTTACCGCCACCGATGGGAAGTCCGGTGAGCGAGTTCTTGAAGATCTGCTCGAACCCCAGGAACTTCACGATGCCCAGATAGACCGAGGGATGGAAGCGGAGCCCGCCCTTGTACGGGCCGAGCGCGGAATTGAACTCCACCCGGAAGCCACGATTGATCTGCACGGTGCCGGAATCGTCGACCCACGGCACCCGGAAGATGATCTGCCGTTCGGGCTCGCACAAACGACGGATCACCGCGGCGTCCGCGTACTGCGGGTGTTTGGCGACGACGGGACCGAGACTGTCGAGAACCTCGTGTACTGCCTGGTGGAATTCGGATTCCCCGGGATTGCGGCGCAGTACCTCGTCGTAGATGCCGCTCAGCTTCGCGTCCAGGACAGCCACCCGTGGACTCCTTGTCGTCGTCGTTGCCACCGTGGCCGGACGACATACGCGCACACGGCCATTTCCTCACAGGCTAGCCGGGTGGGTCGTGAGGTCCCGACCGCGCGTACGCCGCGCGGGCGGCGGCGGTCAACGGCGTCGGCGCGCACGGCTCCCGAAGAGGTTGCCCAGCCGCGACTTTCGGCCGTCCGTGCGTGAGCGCAGGGCGGCATCGGCGAGGTCGGCGAGATCCTCGGCCAGTGCCCGTGCCTCCGCGGTCACATCACGACGGGCTCCGTCGGCGACGCGGCCGATGCCGCGCCCGCGGACGGTGGCGGCCGCCCGGGCTTCCTGGGCGAACTCGGTGACCGTGCGCAGGTCCTTTCGCACCTGCTCGCGCCACGCACTGACCGAATCTGTGTAACGAGACCCCATGGTCCGCCCTGCCTGTCATATTTGAGTGAACAGTTGTGCACCGACACGCTCAGAGTATCCGGTAACGCTGGTACCGGCAACCGTCATGCCGGGCTGGTGCGGGAGGGTCTGAGCCGCCTTATGCGCTGCGCATCGCGCGGTAGACCGCCGAGCCGACGAAAGCGCCCAGATCATCCGGATTCCACTCGTCCGGGTTGGTGAACAGGGTCCGGACCGCACTTTCCGCCGCCGAGACCCACAGCTCCACCAGCGCGGGGAGTTTGCGCTCGGCGTCCTCGACACCCCAGGCGTGCAAGGTCGGGCGCAGCAGCGCCGTGCAGCGTTCGACGGCCAGCCGCCGGCCGCGCCCGAAGGAACCGGCGACCGCGGGATCGGGATTGCCGTAGATCAGCCGCCAGGCATCGGGGCGTTCGGACGCCTTGTGCAGCAGGGCGCGGAACCCCTCGACGAAGACTGTCTCGTCGGCGTTCGTGGTGCGCGGCGGCAATAGGTCGAGCACACCGGAGATCAGGAAGCTCTCCTCGCGCTGGATCAGTGCGTCGATCAGTTCGACCCGGTCCGGGAAGCAGGCGTAGACCACCGGGCGGGTCACCTTCATGTAATCGGCGACCGCGCCCATCGTGACCGCCGCGACGCCGTGGTCCGCGGCGATGGCCAGCGCCGCGTCGAGCACCTGGGGTCTGCGCCGCTCGGGGCCGAGATGCGCGGCCCGCCCTCGCCGCTGCACTGCCGTCTCGCTACCCATGCGCACACAATAGCAACCCGCCCACTATTCCTACATCGCTGTATGAAAATGCTACAGTACTGAATGAACCGTCCGACCGTGCCGGACGCCCGCAGGAGGAGCCGTGATGCCCCGAGATCTCTTCAACCCGAACACCGCCGACTTCGCGCAGTTCGACCCGGAGACGCGCAGGTTGCTGCGCGCGACGGTCGACTGGTTCGAGTCGCGGGGCAAGACCAGGCTGCTCGACGACGACCGGGCCCGCGTCTGGCCGTCGGAGTTCCTCGATTTCGTGAAGAAGGAGCGCTTGTTCGCGACCTTCCTCACCCCGGCGGCCGAGGCGGGCGGTGACCCGAACAAGCGCTGGGACACCGCGCGCAACGCCATGTTGAGCCAGATCTTCGGCTTCTACGGCATGACCTACTGGTACATCTGGCAGGTCACCATCCTTGGTCTCGGGCCGATCTGGCAGAGCGACAACACCGTCGCCAAGCAGAAGGCGGCCGCGCAACTCGAGGTCGGAGAGATCTTCGCGTTCGGCCTGTCGGAGAAGGAACACGGCGCCGACGTGTACTCCACCGACATGATCGTCGACCCCCAGCCCGACGGCGGATACACCGCGACCGGCGGCAAGTACTACATCGGCAACGGCAACCTGGCCTCGATGGTCTCGGTATTCGGCCGTCGCTCGGACAAGCCGATCATCGACAGTGCCGCGGCCATGCGGGGTAAACCGACGCAGGAGGATTACGAGGGGTACCTCTTCTTCGTCGCGGACTCCCAGCACGAGGCGTACAAGCTGCGCAAGAACGTCGTCGACAGCCAGATCTATGTCGCCGCGTTCGAGCTCGAGAACTATCCCGTCGCCGAGGAAGACATCCTGCACCGCGGGGAGGACGCCTTCCACGCGGCGATGAACACGGTCAACGTGGGCAAGTTCAACCTCGGCTTCGGCGCGATCGGCGCCTGCGAGCACTCCTTCTACGAGGCGATCGACCACGCCGAGAACCGGATTCTGTTCGGGCACCGAGTCACCGAGTTCCCGCAGGTCCGAGCCCTGATCGCCGATTCCTACGCGCGGATCGCCGCGATGAAGCTCTACAGCGCTCGCGCGGTGGACTACATGCGTTCGGCCTCACCCGAGGACCGGCGCTACCTGCTGTTCAACGCCATCGAGAAGATGTCGGTGACGCGCCAGGGACAGCGCGTGATCGAGGACCTCGCCGATGTGATCGCCGCGCGCGGGTTCGAGAACGACATGTACTTTCCGGTCGCGATGACGGCCATGTTCGGGCTCCCGAGGCTGGAGGGCACCGTCCACGTCAACATGGCACTGTCGCTGAAGTTCATGGCCAACTACATGTTCCACCCGGCCGATGCCGGTCTGGCCGCAATGCGATCGCTGCCCGGTGTCGCGGTGGCGCCCACGGTCGCCACCCGCGCCGCCGCCGGTGCGCTGTCATGGACGAGTCGCAAACTCACTCCGCGTCTCGGCTCGATCGTGAAACCGCTCGGCGCCGAATTGGCTTGCGCCGCTTACGAACCGGTACCGACACGGCACGACGCCGCCGACGACGAGTTCCTGTTCCGGCAGGGACCGAGCAGTGGCCTCGGCCGGATCCGCTTCGCCGACTGGCGTCCGGTCTTCGAGAGCTTCCGTGACGTGCCGAATGTCGCGGTGTTCCTCGAGCAGGTCCTCGCGCTGCAGGCACTGCTCGCGGTCGCCGCTCCGACGCCGTCGCAGCAGAAAGACGTCGACTTCCTGTTCGCCTTCGGTGAGCTGTTCACGGCGGTGCCCTACGCGCAGCTGGTACTGGAGCAGGCGGTGATCGAGGGCACCGACCCCGCGGTCATCGACCAGATCTTCGACGGCTTCGTCCGCGGCTTCTCCACGAACGCCCTTGCCCTGCACAACAAGCCGACCGCCACCACGGTCCAGCAGCGCCGAGCACTCGACCTGGTGCGCCGCCCCGCCTTCGACAAGGCCCGCTTCGAGCGTGTGCTCGGCAAGGCGCGCGGACTGGCCGGGACCTACGAGATGAAGGCCTGACCCGGCGCGAGTGGGCTCGATGTCACCGCTGCAGCAGGACCCGGACCTGGTCTCTGATCTGCTGCACGATGTCCTCGGTCGAGGTGGTGATGTTGACGGTCGCCGCCATGCTGAGGAACATGATCGCGGAAACGATGTGGGCGAGGGCTGCGGCGTCGGTGGGGGTGATGCGCTGGTCTCGCCGGAGCACGTCGGCGACCGCCGATTCGGTCTGCAACGTCAGGGCGAGCGCGTCGCGATGATGGGGCTCCTCGGAGTCGCCGAAGACCATCTCTCGCAGATAGGTTCGTCCGTTGTCGATCTGTTTGCGGTTGCACTCGACGATGCCGCGGACGATCGCCATGATCGCGTCGAGGGCGTCGGGGAGGTGTTCGGCCGCCGCGACGCCCTGTGCGAGAGCCTCGGCGTAGCCGGCGTTCTGCACGAGCAGCAGGAGTTCGCCCTTGTTCTTGACGTAGAGGAACAGGGTGCCCGCGCCGATGTCGGCCTTGTCGGCGATCTCCTGGGTGGTGACTTCGTCGACGCCGCGCTCGGCGAACAGGTCACGGGCGGCGGCGGTGATCCGCTCGAGCTTCTGCTGTTTGTTTCGCTCGCGCCTGCCGGCTTGGGGTGACACCTTCGGTCCTTCGTTGCTGGGTGAATCGACTCACGACGAGGCTATCGTGCCCATCCTGCGAGCGGATCCGGCGCCGCCGCATCGGGTGCCGGGGAATCTATCGGGCGAGGAATTCGGCTGCGGCGGTGGCGAATTCGTCGTGGAACTGGAAGATCCCGCCGTGCCCGGAGCCGGGGTAGATGATCAGCTCGCTGTCGGGGATGCGCCGGTGCAGGTCCTCGGACAGGACCGAGGGCACCATCCGGTCGTTGTCGCCGTTGGCGATGAGAGTCGGCTGGGTGATCGTGGTGAGGTCGTCGGGGGAGGACAGCCCCCACTTCTTGATCGCCTTCAACTGTGTGCGCAATGTCGGCACGGTGACGGGTGTATCGCGGTCGGTGGTGCGTTCCGCGAGCCGCCGGATGAACGCCCGCCCGGCCGCCTTGCCGTCGGTGTCGCGGTTGAAGAACAGGAACTCTTTGGGATCGGCGCGGGTCGCGGTGGCACGCAGGATGTCGCGGTAGGTGACGCCGCCGACCTTGTCGATGCCTTTGCCGCCCCTGGGTCCGGTGCCGGTGAGGACGAGTTTGCGCACCAGCGCAGGGTGTTTGCGCACCAGGTCCTGGGCGACGAAACCGCCGAGCGAGAAGGCGAAGACGTCGATCTCGTCGAAGCCGAGCGCGGTGACGAAGGTGTAGGCGTCGTCGGCCATCGCCTCGACACTGTCGGGCACCCGGCCGGAGGACGCCCCGACACCGCGATTGTCGAAGGTGACGACGTGGTGCTGCCGAGCCAGGGGATCGATGATCCTGGGGTCCCAGTTGTCGAGGTTCGCCGCGAGATGGACGAAGAAGACAACCGGCACACCACCTTTCGGTCCCAGCTCACGGTAGGCGTAGGTCACCCCGCCCGCGGTGGCGGTGCGGGTCGGTGCGTCCTTGTAGGAGGTGATGACGTTCCCGTGCGTGCTCATGACGGTCCGCTTTCTGGTTCGGTGGGTCAGGGGATGGTGATGACGGACTTGCCGCGGGTGCCCCGGTCTTGCAGAGACCGCAGTGCTTGCTCGGTGCGGTCGAAGTCGAAGACCCTGGTGACGACCGGGCGTAGGACGCCGTCGTCGACCAGGGCGGCGATGTGGCGCAGCTGGGCGCCGTCGGCCCGCATGAAGAGGAACTCGTAATTCACGCCGAGCCGCGCGGCCCGGCGGCGGATCCCGCGACTGAGTGCGGCGACCGCCAGGCGGAGTACGAGGTTCGCGCCCAGCCGGCGGGCGAACGCCGGGTCGGGTGGTCCGGCGATCCCGATCGCCGTGCCGCCGGGGCGCAGCACCCGCAGCGACTTCTCCAAATTCTGGCCGCCGAGGCTGTCGAGGACCACGTCGTATCCGTCGAGTACCTGTTCGAAGTCCTGCTCGCGGTAGTCGATCACCACGTCGGCGCCCAGCTCCCGTGCGAATTCGACATTGCCGGTGCTGACGGTGGTGGCGACCGTGGCGCCGAGGTGCTTGGCGAGCTGGATCGCGATCGACCCGACTCCACCCGCACCGGCATGGATGAGGACCCGTTGCCCCGGTCCGAGATCGCCCCGTTCCACCAGCGCTTGCCATGCGGTCAAGGCCACCAGCGGCAGCGCGGCGGCTTCCTCGAAACCGACCGAGGACGGCTTGCGCGCCAGATCGGTTTCGGCCACCGCGATGCGTTCGGCGAACGTGCCGATCCGGTCCTTGTCGGGCCGGGCGAACACCTCGTCACCGGCCCTGAACTCCCGCACCTTCGGTCCGACGCCGATCACCGTCCCGGCGAGATCGTTGCCGAGGACCAGCGGCAGTTTGTACGGCAGGATCCGCTTGAACTCGCCCGCCCGGATCTTCTCGTCGAGGCTGTTGAGCCCGGCGGCGTGGATCTGGACCAGCACATCGTGATCGCCCATCACCGGCTCGGCGACGTCCGCCTCGCGCAGAGGCTCCTTGTACCGGTCGACCACGAACGCTCGCATAGTGCGTTTCCCTTCTACTGAGTCCACTCAATAATGAGCGCACTCAGTAGTGAAGTCAAGGGCAGCCGGAGGGGCCAGGGGCGGCCGGCAGCCGGCTTCAGCCCGCCGAACCGGTGAACGGCCAGGGGATACCCGAGCCGGTGCCCGATCCGGTCGACAGCTCGGCGCCGTCGGAGCCCGGACGATGGATGCGGACGGTGACGGGGGCCGTGCCGTCGGCCTCCACGGTGACGACACGATCGCCTGTCGGCGAGGTGACGCGACCGTTGGCGACCTCGACTTCGTACCCGTCCGGATAGGCCAGGTCGGAGACATAGATCTCGGTGGGCGCCGACGCGGCTCGTGGTCGGAACCGGTACGCGAAATCACCGTTGCCGGAGTCGTAGATCAGTGCCTCGGGCGTCCCCGCGGTGGCACGTGGGTAGGTGCGCACCAGTTCGCGGCCCAGGTCACCGCGGAACGGATCGCCGTCACCGGCGCTGTAATGCCAGTAGTGCCAGCCGACGAACCGTTCGTCGGCGCGAATCGTGGTGTTGCGCAACACCGTCGGGTCGCCGTCACCGAATTCGGTGATCATGGTCGGGATATCGGTGCGAGCGGTGAACGAATCGATGTTGGACCAGGTCTTGTCCTGCTGCACCGGACACGCCGCGCGCAGGTCCTCCGGCAGGTCGAGGTAGATGGCGAGCTGACTCGGGATGCAGTAGTCGTGCGGGGCGAACACGATGTCGGAGCTGGTGATCGGCGGATTCTTGCCGAGATGGCTCGGCATCGTCTCGTTCCAGGTGACATTGGGCTCCCAGAACACCGGCACCGTGGCATTGCGGGCCCGGACGGCATCGGTCAGTCGCTGCAGGGCGCGCTGATAGGTGGCGTCGAAGCCGGGGCAGCCGTCGGGAAAACAGGTGAGAAACGGTGTGCCCGGCCAGGGTTCGTTGAGCAGCTCGATGCCGAGCACGCCCGAGCGGCCGTTCATCCGTTCGGCCAGCGCGCCGAGCGCGGTGCCGAGGTGGTCGAGGACGCCGTGGGTGTTGTTCCACACTTCGTCCCAGCCGAGGTTCATGCTCGGCATGAGGTAGTACAGCGGAAAACCGGGGTTGGGTTCGTCGGGGTGCGGCCGAGCCCGGATGGACCAGGCGGGAAAGCCGTTGCCGCCCCAGACGTTCGACAGTCCGTCCTGGTGATTGTCGAGCAGGGTGTAGATGCCGTGCGCGGCCAAGGTGTCCACGACGTCTTCGACGCGATCGAGGTAGGCGGTGTCGATCACGCCCTCGGTCGGCATCAAGCCCTCGAACGACACGCCGAGGCGAACCGTGTTGAACCCGTGCCGGGCGAGCATCGCCGCGGACTCGTCGGTGAGGGTGAAATTGTCGCCGGGCATCAGGAAGGGTGCGTGCTTGTCGACATTGTTCACTCCGTGCAGCAGCACGGTGCGGCCGAATCCGTCGACCAGCTCGGCGCCCTCGGCACGCAGCGGTGTCAGCTCCGAACCAGGTTGCGCCGCGACCGGAGCGCTCCCGGCCACGCCGATTCCGGCGACCAGCGCGACCGTTGTCATCCACCGCACGGCCCGTCCACCGCGTCTTGCTGTCTCGATCATCCGCGTCCCTCGACTCCCGCAGTTGGTCGCACGCCCATTTGAACGTTTGACCAGTTCTGTTGGCGAGTGAACATAGCGGGTGACTATCGGAGTGGTCAAGGTAACACCGGTGAAAACGCTTGAAGCGGAGTCGATCTCAGGTGGGGGACCGAGTCCTGTGGTTGCGCGCAGGACGGTTTCGAGGCGGCATGGCACGCCGGTCTGGCCGATCAGGTAGGTGCGGACCGGTGGGGTAGCGGTTACGATCTGGAATCGTGTTCGATAAATCGGCGGTGCGCAAAGCATCCGCTCGACCGGCCCCGGTGCAGCGCCGCGGAGTCGAGCGGGTACAGGCCATCCTCGAGGCGGCTGAAACGCTGCTGCGGGAGCAGGGGTACGAGGCCGCCACGTTGAAGGCGATCAGTGAACGGACCGGCATCCCGCTGGCCTCGATGTACCACTACTTCGCTGATCGCAACCACGTGGATGTCGAGCTGGTGCGCCGGCACGCGGAGCGATTGGACAGCCGTATCGCCGACGCGCTCGAGCATGCGGCCCCGGGGAGTCCGGGCCAGGCCGTCGGCGGAATCGTCGATATTCTGGTCGGGTACTGCCGGGAGTTCCCCGACTTCGTCGAACTCTGGTACTTCGGGCGCTCCCCGGCGATCGGCGAGGTGGCCAAGGCCTTCGACGCGGAACTGGCCGAGCGGTTCCGGCGCTACCTGATCGACCGGAACTTCCTCGACGCCGATACTCCCCAGCTCGCCGTCGAGCTCGCTTTCGAAGCCGGTAGCCGACTGTTCGACGTGGCATTCCGTCGGTCGGCGGGGGGTGACGAGTCCACCATCGCCGAGTTGAAGCGACTGGTCACGGCATACCTCGGCACCTACGCGCCGCAGGACTGATCACGGCGGCCGCAAGTCTGAGATCGGCCTTATCGCCGGTTGACAGCGCAGCGACTCGCTCCTAAACTCGAATTAGATTCGACTTCGATAACGAGGCGAAGTGGGATCACCGCGATGCAGGCTCCTGCTCGGTGCAACGGCGCACCGGGAAGGCCGACGATGTCCGTGGAGAGTCTGCCCGCACATTCACCCGACGAGCAGACAGTGATGGTGGCCGAGGTGAGCCGATTCGATTTCTCCGGCCGGACGGCCGTCATCACCGGTGGCATGCGGGGAATCGCTCTGGCCGCGGCACAGTCGATTTCCCGAGCAGGCGGCAATGTCGTGCTGGCCTTACCCGGTCGGGACGCCGCGAACGCGGCCGCGGCCGCAGTCGGAGGCAACGCCGTCGGCGTGGCCGTCGGTGCCGTCGACCAGGAAGCAGCGCAACGATGTGTGGAATCGGTGATCGACCGTTTCGGTAGCGTCGACATCCTGGTCAACACGTCGGGCACCGACCATGCCCGCGGCCGGCTCGTCGATCAGGACTACCTGAGATTCACCAAAACCCTCGGCGTGAACCTGTGGGCGCCGATCCTGTGGACCTCACTCGTGGCGCGCGCGTGGATGAGCGAGCACGGCGGCGTAGTGATCAACACGGTCGGTGGGGCGGACTCCGGCCTGTACAGCGCGGCGCATGCCGCACTGATCCATGTCACCGGACAATTGGCGGCCGAGCTCTCACCGACCGTCCGGGTCAACGCCGTCGCGCTCGGCGGTGGACTCGCCGGGGCGACCACGGCACCGGCACCGTCCGGCGAGACGGACGACACCGGCGAAATCATCGCCCACCTCGCCTCGGACGCGCAGCGATGGGTGACGGGCGAGACCTTGATCGTCGACAGAGGCGCGTCGACCGGCCTCGTCCGCGCACTCTGAACATACGATGCGGCAGGGCGGGTCGGCACTGCCACGCACGGCCTCCCTCCAGTCGGAGTGAAGGAGTCGTCCCTGTGCACAGCCCGAGGGTGATCGCGAGCCGGGTCCTCGAGGCGGGCCTGGTGGTGCTCGGCGTTGCCGCGCTGTGGGCCGGTGAGCCGCGCGGATGGTTGCTCGGCTGGGGGCTTCTCGCCGCTGTGTACATCGGTGCGTGGCTGGTTCTGTTGCTGCGGAACCGCCACGCCGACGACCCCGCCGAGTGGATGGACGCGATCCCCGACAGCTGGACGGCACTCGTCTTGACAGTGGTCACGAGCACCGTCGGCTTGGCCACGGTGCTCTCGATCGTCGCAGGCGACGCGGGCGACGACCACGCGGTGCCCACCGACATCATCGCTGTCGTTGTGGCCCTGCTGGCCTGGTTCCTGCTGCACCTCGGCTTCGCCGAACAGTACGCCCGCACCTACCATCGGCGGCTCCCGGAAGAACCGCTGTCGTTCCCCGACACTCCGCGCCCGAATCTGCTGGACTTCGCCTATTTCTCCTTCACCATCGGTGTCTCGTTCGCGGTCTCCGACGTCAACACCCGAACCCGGTCCATCCGGGCGCAAGTGCTGCTCCACTCGGTGATCGGATTCTTCTACAACGTCGCGGTGATCGGCGTCGCGGTCGACGTGGTGAAAGGAGGATGGTGAACCGGGGTCAGTCGGACAAGACGTAAGTGCCGGGCGCGACGCCGAGCGGCCGGAACTCGGCGCTGCCGAGCATGGCCGAGGCGGGTTTGTCCGGCCCGGAACGATCGCCGAGCCACGCGGCGTAGTCGGGCCACCACGACCCCTGCACGGTCGCCGCCGCGCCGCGCCAGTCCGCGGGATCGAGCGAGGTGTCCTCGGACACCTGGTAATTGGATTTGCGGTTGCCGGGCGGGTTGACCAGCGCGGCGATGTGACCGTTGGTAGACAGGACGAAACGCACCTTGCCGCCGAGCAGTTGGGCACTGCGGTAGCAATTGGCCCAGGGGCAGATGTGGTCCGCCGAGCCGGCTACGACATAGGAGTCGACGGTGATCTCGTTCAGTTCGATGGGGGTGCCGAGCACCGTGACCGCGCCCGCGGTGGCCAGCTTGTTGTGCAGTGCGGCTTCGATGAAGTCACGATGCAGCGCGGCGGGCATCCGGGTGGTGTCGGCGTTCCAGAAGAGGATGTCGAACTTGGGCGGGGTCTTCCCTTGCAGATAGTTGTTGACCCAGTAGTTCCAGACCAGATCGGACGGTCGCAACCAGGCGAAGACTTCGGCGAGAGCGCGGCCGTCCAGGTATCCCTTGTGCTGCGACCGGGCGATCGCGGCACGAGCGACACTTTCGTCGATGAGTGAGCCCGCCACGCCTCCCCGGTGCTGGTCGATCATGGTGACCAGCAGATTGAGGCTGGCGAGTTTGCCGAGACCGCCGGTCCGCGCGCGGTGCGCGGCCGCCATGCAGGCGATCAGGCCACCCGAGCAGGCCGCCATCGTGTGCACGGATCCGGCACCCGCGATCCGGTCGACCACACCGAACGCCTCGATCACGGCTTCGGCATAGGCGTCGATACCCCAATCACGATGGCGTTCATCGGGATTGCGCCACGAGATCATGAACACCTGCTGGCCTTGTCGGACGAGGTACTCGACCAGGCTGCGGCCGGGCGCCAGATCGAGGACGTAGTACTTGTTGATGGTCGGTGGAACGATCAGCAGCGGCACCGCTCGCACGGTCTCGGTCTGCGGCAGATACTGGATCAGCTCGAACATCTCTGTCCGGTACACGACCGCGCCGGGGGTGATGCCGAGATCGACACCCACCCTGAACGCGTCCGGCTCGACCATCGCGGGGATCCGGGGCGAGCCGGCGAAGTCCCGCAGCAGATTGCGCGGCCCCGAGACCGCGTTGGCGCCTCTGGTGGCGAAGAACGTCTTCCACGCGACGGGGCTGATCAGTGGATTGTTGCTCGGCGCGGCGGCTTCGAGGATGTTCGAGAGGACGAACTTCATCCGCTGGGCATCGCGCCACTCCAGCGGCGCGTCCTCGAGGAGCCCCTCGGCCAGTTCGTCCGCGGCCAGATAGGCCTGCACGACGCGCTTCAGCAGCGGGTTCTGCGACCACTCCGGGTCACTGAAGCGCCGGTCTTTCGGCTGCGGTGCGAGCTGCGATGTGCCCATGACGATCCGGCCGAGTTCGTCGACGAGTGCCCCGACCCTGCGCGTGACCCGGTCGGGGCGTTTGGCCAGCGCATCGAGGAACCGAACCCCCGATTCGCCGGGCAGCCACCGGTTCACGGGCCGCAATGCGGCCTCGCTCAGCAGCTGATCGAGGGGTGCGACGAACTCCGGGGTCTCACTCGTCGTCCGGCGCTCAGGCGAATCGACGGCCGCGTGTTCGGCATTTTCCTTGGGTTTCGTACCGGAATTGATGATGGCGTCTCCACTCCTGTCGGCCGCGCGGGCACAGTCCGCGCAGCGGGTGTCTGGTCGCTCCCGCGTCGATCTGCTTGCCAGATCTGGTGCGGTGGCCGACGACCGAGAGGAGGGTCTTGTCGCTATCCGGTGGCGAACGCACGATGACCCGCATCTCAGTGCGGCCACCGTGCCGAACGCGTGCTCACAGATTCGCGCATCGGGCCGGTCCCAGCCAATGTCGGCGCCGACATCAGATCCGGCGCGACTGTGTCGGCACGCACACTCTGCTCTGCCGGATGCGATGTGCCCCGCGGGCCGTGGATAACCTGTCGAGGTGCCTACTTCGAGTCTCGCTCAGCCGGTGGCCGAACTCGCCGCCGACCTGCTCGAGCAGATCGATACGCTGGCCGACCAGCTGCTCGTCCGGATTCTCGAGCAGATCGAGCTCTATCGCACGGCGAGCATCGTCGACCGGGACGAATTGCGAGCCTCGCTGATAGCCAATATGAATCAGATCCTCGAACGGTTGAGTGGTGAACGCGGGGTCGACCTCTCGGCTCCGCGCGACATCGGTCGCGCCCGGGCCGCACAGGACATGCCGCTGCCGGAGGTGTTGCGCGCCTATCGCCTCGGCTTCGCGTTCGTGTGGGAGCGATTGCTGGCCGCCGCGCGCGACTCGGGGCGCAAGTCGGTGGACGCGCTGCTCGATACCGCCACGGCGATCTGGGAGCTGGCCGACGACTTCTCCCTCGCGCTGACCGAGTCGTACCGGCAGGCGATGAGCGAACGCATGATCGAGGCGGACCGCAGACGATCCGGCATCATCTCGGCGATCCTCGACGGACCGGCTTCCGGTTCGCTCAGTGCCTGGGAAGTCGCGAAGCTTCTCGACTTGCCTTACGAGGGAACCTTTCTCGTGGTCGTTGCGGAGGTGACCGGCGCGCATTCCGCGGCCCTGCCGCAGCTCGAGGACCGCCTCCGGCGGCTCGATGTCGGGTCGGCGTGGCGATCCCAGCCGCAACACGAGATCGGCGTGCTCTCACTGGGCAACAGCCGTGACCCGCAGGTGGTGCTCGCCGAGGTCGCGCAGGTGGCCCTCGGACGTGTCGGAGTGAGTCCGGTGTTCCACCGCCTCGACGGGGCCGCCCGGGCATTGCGGCTGGCCCAGGTCGCCCTCGAAACGCTGTCGCCCGGCACCAAGGGCATCCGCGGGCTCGACGACGAGCCGCATATCGATCTCCTCGTGCGCGACCGGGAGACGACTCGCCGATTCGTGGTGCGCGTGCTGCACGGTGTACTCGCCCTGCCCGACTACGACCGCACGACGCTGCTGGCCACCGCGACCGCGTGGATCGACGCGCGTGGCTCGGCGGCCAAGGCGGGCCGGGAACTCTACTGCCATCCCAACACGGTTCGGCAACGTATCCGCCGCCTCGAGGATCGTCTCGGCGGCTCGCTCGACGACCCGCGGGTGCTGAGCGATCTCACCATCGCGCTGCAGGCGATCCGCGCGTTCCCGGAGCTCGGCAACCGACTCGACTCCTGAGTCCCAACCTGAAGGAGGTCGCGTGGCCGAGGTCGAGACCGTTCGGGAATTGCGGATCAACGGGCGACGATGGCGTGTCGCGGTGCGCGCGGGGCAGGGGCGCCCACTGCTGATGTGCAACGGCATCGGGGCGAGGCTCGAGCTGCTCGAGCCCTTCCTCGACCGGCTCGACCCGGCGATCCCGGTGATCCGGTTCGATGTGCCCGGTATCGGCGGTTCCGAAATGCCGCGCCTGCCTTACAATTTCGCGACTCTGGCCTGCGCGCTCGGCGATGTCCTCGATGAACTCGGCTATCCGGAGACCGACGTGCTCGGCATCTCGTGGGGTGGTGGTCTCGCGCAGCAATTCGCCTTCCAGAACCCCCGGCGATGCCGACGCCTGGTGCTCGTCGCCACGGCGACCGGCATGCTGATGGTTCCGGCGCATCCCCGGGTGCTGAGCAAGATGATCACCCCGCGCCGGTACCGCGATCGCGCCTACGCGGCCGCGATCGCCGCGACGATCTACGGGGGCCGCCTGCGTGCGGAACCCGCGCTCGCCCAGGAGATCCTGCATCACCATGCGGGTCGCGCTCCCGGTCCGGGTTACGCGCTGCAGCTGCTCGCGGGCGCAGGCTGGACCAGCCTGCCGTTCCTGCCGCTGATCCGCCAGCCCACGCTGATCCTCGCCGGCGACGACGACCCCATCGTGCCGGTGATCAACGCGAAAACCATGCACCGGCTGATGCCCGACTCGGCCCTGCACATCTACCCCGACGGCCATCTCGGGCTCGTCACCCGCGCCGACGACCTCGGACCGCGCGTCGCCGAGTTCCTCCGCCCCGACCCCGAGTAGATACGACCCGGATAATTTTCGCAACAACTGTTGTGTGAACTCATAGTTCTCACTACAGTGATGCACGCCACCTCGACCCGGAAAGCGGTCGACGGTATTTCCGGCAGCCCCATTTCTGAAATGGCTGGCGGTCCAGCACGTGCAAAGGAGATTTGATCATCATGATTTCTCGTTGGACTCGGGTCCGAACCGGTCGCTGTGCCGCAGTCGCCGGACTGTCCGGAATCGGTGTGGTAGCTATCGGTGTGCTGATGCCGACCGCGGCGACCGCGGATATGTTCGTGCCGCTGCCGGACGGGTCGAAGGCGGGCCCGGGAGTGACGCTGACCCGCACCGGCGAACACGCGATCGTCTCGCCTTCCATGGCGGCCAATGGCGCTGGACGGGTGGTCTGGGTCTCGGGTAACGCGATCGCCGATGTCACCGCGACACCGGAGGGTGAAGTAGGCCCGACGAATGGTCCCGCCGGTATTCCGGGCAGCAACAATTCCTCCACGCACGGCGCATCGCAGCTGAACACGGGGTATCTGGTCGGTTGCCAGGTGAGCATCGCCGACGACGCGATCGGTGCCGGGGTGTCGGGTGGCATCTCCACCGGTGGCGTGAGCGCGGGCGGCTCGATCGGGGTGAATCTCGGTCCGGGCGAGGTGAAATTCGTCCAGATCGATTACAAGGACATTCCGCGGCCGGGTCGATACTCGGTGGAATATCAGGACGCCGAGATCGAGATACAAGGCTGTGCGGGGTACGCCCAGGCCCGCGCCTACACGGTGGTCGAGATCATCGGTGACCACTATTCGAAGACAACTCTTTACGGTGCGCCGTTCAGTATCGGCTGAACCCCGTTTCTCGCCTCCGACTACCCGTCTTTCTTTCGCGTCCGCGAAACCGAATCCGAAGGTGTACCCCCATGTTCAACCGAAAGAATCTCGCGCGCACCAGCTTCGGTGCTGTCGCCGCCCTGGCGCTCGGCCTGCTCGCCACCACGCCCGCCGGTGCCGACACATTCGTGCCGCTCCCGGGCGGTGAGATGGTCAAGACCCTCTCCGACGGCACCGTGGTCACGGTCCGGCTCGTCGGCGAATCCGCCAACATCAATCCATCGCTCGGGTCGACCCCGGCGCACCGTAACGCCTGGGTTTCGGGCACGGCCCAGGTGGAACTCGCCGGTGCCGGCGCGGGCGCCTACGGGCTCATCATTCCCGGTTACACCGTTGGCTGCCAGGTCAATATCGCTGGTGGGGGTGCCGGCGGGGGCGTCGAAGGCGCCTCGGACTGGGAGGGCAACGCCAGTCTCGGTGCCAATACCAGCGGCGAGTTGTCGCTCGGGCCGGGGCAGGCGAAGTCCTTCTACATCCTCGACCGGGAAAAGGCCGACGACTTCGGCAACGAGTCGCACAAGGTCTACAACGAATTCACCGGGGGCGCAGGCTCGGTCGCCTGGGCCGATCAGACCATCGGCCTGACCGGCTGTGGCGGCTACGCCCAGGCCAGAGCCTTCGTCAGTGTCGAAATCGTCACCGACAGCGTCACCAGTTGGGTAACGCTGTGGGGGCAGCCGTTCAGCCTCGGCTGACCCGGCCCCGGCTTGACGCCTGTCGAATCGCTGTAGCACCATGAGGTGAACAAGCGCTTAGTTACTAGGAGGCTCGACGTGACCACTGTGTCTGCGCGCAGTACGCCGCTCGGGCTGTTCGGCATCGACGAGATGCTCGACGACGAGCGCGACATCCAGACGACCGTGCGCGAGTTCGCCCGCGAACACCTCCGCCTGCCCGCGTCGGCATCGTGTTCGGTGCGCTCGGCGCCGCCCGCGACAGCCTGGAGGCCGCCCTCGAATACGCGCGAACCCGCGAGGTATTCGATCGCTCGCTGGCGAGCTTTCCGCTGACTCAGGCAAAGCCGGCCGACATGACACTCGAACTCGGCAAGGGAATGCTGCTCGCGCTCACCGGTATCGGTGCCTTCCACTGATCGTTTCTCCCGCAAGAAATCTGGAGGTAAATCATGACGCAGTTCACGATCGCTTCGCCGGGTGCCGGCGAGGGAAGCCGGTGCGCGCGATGAAATTGGCTTTGACCGCCGACGAGACCGCCTTTCGCGACAAACTGCGGGAATTCTTCCGGACGGAGATTCCCGCGGAGGTTCGCGAGAAGGTGCGGCAGGGGGAGGAGCTGACCAAAGCGGAGGTCGTGGCCTGCCAGCAGACGCTCAACGCGCACGGGCTGGCGGTGCCGAACTGGCCGGTGGAGTGGGGTGGTCAGCAGTGGTCGGCGACGCAACGCCACATCTGGCACGACGAGATGCAGCTGGCCTCGGTTCCCGAACCGCTGACCTTCAACGTGAACATGGTCGGTCCGGTGATCGCCACCTTCGGTTCCCAGGAACTCAAGCAGCGCTTCCTGCCGCCGACGGCGAATCTCGACATCTGGTGGTGTCAGGGCTTTTCCGAGCCCGAGGCCGGATCCGACCTCGCCTCGCTGCGCACCACCGCGGTGCGTGACGGTGACAGTTATGTCGTCAACGGCCAGAAGACCTGGACGACGATGGGCCAGTGGGCGGACTGGATCTTCTGCCTGGTCCGCACCGACCCGAACGCGAAGAAGCAGGCGGGGATCTCGTTCCTGCTCATCGAGTTGACCTCGCCCGGCATCACGGTCCGGCCGATCGAGTTGATCGACGGCGGCTTCGAGGTCAACGAGGTGTTCTTCGACAATGTACGGGTGCCCGCCGACCAGCTCGTCGGCGAGGAGAACCAGGGCTGGACCTACGCCAAGTTCCTGCTCGGCAACGAGCGCACCGGCATCACCGCGGTCGGGCGGACGAAGGTGGCCCTCGCGCTGGCCAAGGAGCGTGCCGCGCAGACGAAGACGGCGGGCGGCACGCTGCTGGCGGATCCGTTGTTCGCCGCACGGCTGGCAGAACTCGAAAACCAGCTGCTGGCACTGGAATTGACGCTCCTGCGGGTGGTGTCGGGTTCCGCCGACGGTAAGCCGAACCCGGCGTCGTCGGTGTTGAAGCTGCGCGGCACCGAGTTGCAGCAGGCGGCGACGGAGCTGCTGGTGGATATCGCCGGGCCGGACTCGCTCCCGTTCGACGCGGGCGCGCAGATCGCGAGTCCGCAATGGGCGCAGCGCAGCACCGCCACCTACCTCAACTACCGCAAGACGTCCATCTACGGAGGGTCCAACGAGGTGCAGCGCAGCATCATCGCCTCGACCATCCTTGGTCTCTGAACACAGATTGTGAGTCGATCCCATGGATTTCGCTCTCGACGACGAGCAGCAACTGCTGCGTGACACCACCCGCGAACTGCTCGCTCGCAGCTACGACCCGGAGAAGCGGGCCGAGGTGATCGGCTCCGAACTCGGCTGGAGCCGCGACGTGTGGGCCAAGCTGGCCGAGATCGGCCTGCTCGGGCTCGCTTTCGCCGAAGACGACGGCGGTATGGGCGCCGGCCCGGTCGAAACCATGGCCGTCATGGTCGAACTCGGTCGCAGGCTCGCCCCGGAACCGATCCTCGACAGCGTGCTGGTGCCGGGCGGCCTGATCGCCGAAGTTGGCACTGCCGTGCAGCGCAAACAGGTGCTGACCCAGGTCGCCGAAGGTGCCCTGCTGCTGGCCTTCGCGCACACCGAACCCGGCATCCGGTGGCCGTCGACCGAGGTCACCACGACCGCCGCCGAACACGACGGTAGATGGACGATCAACGGGCGCAAGAACCCGGTGCTTCGCGGCGACTGTGCCGACAAGCTCGTGGTGAGCGCGGCCCTGCCCGACGGGGGCACCGGCCTGTTCCTCGTGGACGCCGAGGCTGAGGGGGTGGCGAGGCGGTCGTATCGGACACATGACGGTGGTCGCGCCGCCGACATCGAATTCGCCGGTGCCCCAGCCGAACTGCTCGGTGACACCACCGACGCGACCCAGGCTGTCGAACGGGGCATCGTTCGGGCGCAGGCGGCGTTGTGCGCGGAGGCGCTCGGCGCGATGGAGGAGTCGCTGCGGCTCACCACCGAATACCTGAAGACGCGCAAGCAGTTCGGGGTGACATTGTCGAAGTTCCAGACGCTCACCCAGCGTGCCGCCGACATGTACGTCTCGCTCGAGGAGGCGCGCAGCATGGTGCTGTACGCGACGGCCTGTCTGGCCGAAGGGCGTATCGACCCGATCGTGGCCTCCCGCGCCAAATTGCAGATCGGCCGCTCCGCCAAGCACATCGGGCAGGAGTCCATCCAGATGCACGGTGGTATCGGCATGACCGCCGAATACCCCGTCGGTCACTACTTCGCCCGGCTCACCGTGATCGACCAGATCCTCGGTGCCGCCGATGACCATCTGCGGCTGCTCAGCGGCCAGGTCGCCGACTACACCCTGGTCGAGCTCTAGACGTAGTGCCTGTGCGACGCCGGCGGGCCGTAGGTTCGGCTCGCCGGCGCGGGGCAGGGACGAGGTCGGTCCGACGGCTCAGCGTCGGGGGGAGTCGTCGGTCACCAGGCGGTAGACGACGTAGCAGGCGAACCAGATGATCGCGATGGTGCAGGTGATGAGGAGAACTTCGACCGCTGCGACCATTTCACCGGTTCCTTCGTGAGGTTTTGATAGAACTCGAATCTAGTTCGAGTATGCGGCGGCGCATCGGGACTGTCAAACGCGCGCACCGACGCGGCACACCTTTACCTGACGGTCGTTATGTGAAATGCCTGTGCGAAACTGTTGGCGTGGCGCAGAAACAGAAGCAGGGCGTGGGGGAGCCGGGCGAAGTCGGCGGGGCGGTCGCGACCGCGCAACGCGGCAGGCCGGCGGGCGATCACGCGGCCAAGCGCGCGGAGCTGCTCGACGCGGCGGCCGCCGTGATCGCGGCCGAAGGCTATGTCAAGGCATCGATGCGACGTGTCGCCGAGCACGCCGGGTACACCACCGGTGCGGTCACCTACTACTTCGCCAACAAAGAGGACATGGTTCTCGCGCTGGTGCTGAGCCGATTCGACCGCTACGACGCGATGGTCGAGGCGATCCGCGACACGACCGACGTCCGCGAGCTGCTGGCGCAATGGTTCCAGCTGGGCAAGGACGTCAAGTTCTGGCCGTTGATGCCGGAGCTGCTCACCTCGGTGCGGTCGGAACCGCGCATCGCCGAGGTCATCGTCACGCGCTACGCGAAGTTCCGCGCGGACTACGCCGCGGTGCTGGCCGCCGCGCAGGAGCGCGGCGCGATCCGTGACGACATTCCGGCGGACGTCCTGTCCGACCAGCTCAGTGCCATGGGCGACGGTTGGGCATTGATGTATCCGGTGGAGCCGGAGCGTTTCACCCCCGCTCATGCGAAGGATCTGATCGACGCCACCCTGACCCTCATCGCACCGCGATAGAACCCGCCTTCCACACCGGTCGTTCGGCTACCTCGGCGGCCGGTCGGTGATCCGGCCCAGTCGATGGGTCGGGGCTTCGGCTTCGATCTCGGCGACGGTGCGCGGGCGGCGGGGTGTTCGTGCCAACTTGCTGTCGGGCACCGCGGCCATCCGCATGGTCGGCGGGTCGGTGACGGGTGTCGTCCGCACGAGGTCGACCATCGCGTCCCGGTCGGGTCGTTCGTCGGCGAGGCTCGGTTCGGACAGCCCGACCTTTTCCTGAATTCGCTTGGCCCACTTGGGCGCCCACCAGCAGTCGTCGCCGAGCAGTTTCATGATGGCGGGGACGAGCAGCATGCGAAGGATGGTCGCGTCGATGAACAGCGCCGCGATCATGCCGTAGGCGATGTACTGCATCATCACCAGATCGGAGAACGCGAACGCGCCGGTGACGACGAGCAGGATGAGCGCGGCCGCGGTGATGATGCGGCCCGTCTGCGCGGTGCCGGTGCGGATGGCTTCGGTGGTGGACGCGCCATGGGCGCGTGCCTCGACCATGCGCGAGATCAGGAAGACCTCGTAATCGGTCGACAGGCCGTAGATCACCGCGATGATCAGCATGAGCACCGGTGCGCTGATCGGTTGTGGCGTGAAGTTCAGTACCCCGGCGCCGTGACCGTCGATGAAGATCCAGGTCAGGATGCCGAGTGTGGAACCGAGCCCGAGGGCGTTCATCAGCGCCGCCTTGATCGGCAGCACCAGTGAACCGAAGGTGAGGAACATCAGCAGCGTGGTGACGAGCAGGACCAGCCCGATCATCAGCGGCATCCGGTCGAGCAGGCTGTCGATGCTGTCGGCCATGATCGCGGGCTGCCCCGCGACGTACATGTCCACTCCGTCCGGTACGTCGATGGCGCGCAGGTAGTCGATCGTCGGCTCGGCGTTGCCGGTCGGATCGACCAGGGTGGCCGAGGTGCGGTATACCGCCGGATCGTTGGAGCCGGTGTTGCTCGGCACGCCGAACTGGCCGACGAGCCCGGGCGCCCGGTTGGCCTGCTTCCATACCGCGCCGATGGCGTTGGTGTCCTCGCCGACGAAGACCAGCTGGATCGGGTCGGTCTTCTTCAGTGGGAACACCTCGTAGAAGTGCTCGAGGGCGAGCCGGGTGCTGTTGTCGGGCGGGAGGTATTTCTCGTTGATGCCGCCGAAGGCGAGGTTCTTGATCGGGATGATCAGCAACAGCAGCCCGACGACGACCGCCACCGCCACCTTCAAGGGGTGTCGCATCACCCAGCGGGGGAGCCTGCCCCAGAAGCCGTTCTCGACCTCCTCGGCGGACTTGGTCTTGCGGAAGCGTTTGATGCCGAGCATGTCCACCCGTGGCCCGAGCACGGCCAGCATCGCGGGCAGGATCGTCACCGCGGTCAGGGCGGCGAGCGACACCGTCGCGATGGTGCCGTAGGCGACCGAGCGGAGAAAGCCCTGGGGGAACAGCAGGATGCCGCCGAGGCTGGCGACGATCATGGTCGCCGAGGAGACGACGGTGCGTCCGGCCGTCATCACCGTGCGCCGGACTGCCGCGCGCGTGTCGTAACCGGCGGCGAGCTCCTCCCGGAACCGGCTGACGATGAACAAGGCGAAGTCGATGGCCAGGCCGAGGCCGATCATCGACACCACGGCGGAGACGAACGAGTTGACGTCGGTGAAGTTCGTGATCGCCATGACGATGCCGTTGGCACCGAAGATGGTGAGCCCACCGATGATCAGCGGCAGCGCGGCGGCGACGACGCCACCGAAGATGAAGAACAGGAGCACCGCCACAGCGGGAATGGCCAGCAGTTCCATCCGGTGGACATCGGTGGCGATGGTGTCGTTGAGCGTGCCGCCGATGGCCTGCAGCCCCGAGACCTCCACGTCCACGCCGTCGATGTGGAAGGCGTCGCTCACCGCCCGGTAGCTGCGCAGCAGATCGGTGTCGTTGTCGCCGACGAGCGCGACCGAGGCGAACGCGTGCCGCTTGTCGGCCGACCCGAACACCGACGGCACCGCGGGCGCGTCGCCCACCCGCCAGTAGGCGCCGTTGATCTTGTCGATCTCGTCGGGGTGCTCGGCCAGCGCCTTGTTCAGGGCCGCGACGACCGTGCCGCTGAACTCCGGGTCGTCGATCGTCCTACCGTCGGGAGCGTTGTAGAGCACGATGACGTCGGCGGTATGGTCGCGCCCGAATGCCTGGTCGGCGATCCGCGAGCCCTGCGAGGATTCCGAACCCGGGTCGTCCCACCCGCTCGAGGTGAGGTGGTCGGACAATCCGAGCCCGTACCCACCGAGCCCGAGCAGCGCGGCACCGACGATCGCGATGACGGCGAAGCGAAATCGATGGACGAGGTCGCCCCAACGGTTGAACACAAACGACTCCTTTGTCTGCTGCGTCACCGACCTTGCCCAGGCAAACCTGAGGATCGCCTGACAGGCGCGGGCGTAGCAGCAACTCAGCAGTGTGAGTCCCGGCACGGCACCGGCCGGATTATTTACACAACGAGCGTTGTGAAAAAGAGTGGATCTCGATAGGTTGCTTGTATCTGCCGTCCTTCGCAAAGGAGATGCTCGTGACCTCTACCTACGATGTCGCGGTGATCGGTGCGGGCTTTGCCGGCGTCACCGCGGCCCGTGACCTCACCCTCGCCGGCCATTCGGTGGTCCACCTCGAAGCTCGCGACCGGATCGGTGGCCGGACGTTCGTGGGGGAGGCTTTCGGGCGGCAGGTGGAATTCGGCGGCACCTACGCGCACTGGTCCCAGGCGCACGTCTGGCACGAACTGAAGCGCTACGACATCGGTTTGGTCGGACGGCTGACGATCGAACAGTGCAACTGGCTGGCCGACGCAACGGTGCACACCGGTACGCCCGCCGAATACCACGCGGTGAGCAAGTCGCTGGCCACCCGCTGTCTGGCCGACGCGCGTGAATGGTTTCCGATGCCCGGTGACATCCACGCTGCCGACACCACCGTGATCGAGCAGGAAACCCTCGCCGACCGGCTCGACGCCATGGACCTGTCCCCGGCCGAGCGTGACGTGCTCTGCGATGTCATGGGCTCGCTGGTTGCCGCCCCGGCGGAGCAGGGCATGGCCCAGTTCCTGTTCTGGACCTCTCTCAACGGTGGCAGCTGGGAAACCTTCATGGAGTGCGCGGGCGGATTCCCGATCGACGGCGGCACCAAACGCCTACTCGATGCGATCAACGGCGAATCCACCGCCGAGCTGCGCCTGTCCACGCCGGTCACCGCGGTCGACGACGACGGGCCCGCCGTCACCGTGACCACCGCGGACGGCCAACGGATCCACGCCCGCCAGGTGGTGCTCGCGGTTCCGCTCAACACCCTCGCCGACGTGGCCGCCACGCCGCCACCGCCTGCCGCGGACATGATCGAGCAGAAGCATCCGATGCGGACGATGAAGATCTGGGCGCGGGTGAAGGGTGAGGTCACACCCTTCTCGGCCAACGCGCCCGTCGGCAAGCATCCGATCAATTCGGCGCGCACCGAATACCGCTACGAGGGCGACACTCTGGTCGTCTGCTTCTGTGGTGACGCCACCGCGATCGACCCCACCGACCGCGGCGCCGTGGAGCGGGCGCTGCGGTTCTTCGTTCCCGATCTCGAGGTACTCGATGTCGCCTGCCACGACTGGGTGAGTGATCCCTACTCGCAGGGACCTGGGTGCATCACCGGCCGGGGTACCTGACGCAGGCCGCGCCACTGCTGCGCCGACCGCACGGCCGGATCCATTTCGCCGGTGGCGATCTCGCGGCGCTGGGGGTCGGTGGGATCGACGGTGCGATCGAGACCGGTGCGCGCGCGGCGCGTGATGTGGTCCAGGCGTTGCGGGTGGATGCGTAGCGAGGGTGGACGTGAGATCGCGAATCCCCGGGAGGTTCCCGGGGATTCGCGGCCGAGGGGGTGGGTCAGACGGTGCGCGCGAACGTTCCCTCAGGCGAGGCGGCGACATCACCGGCTTCGACGAGCCGTTCCAGATGCTGTTCGGCCACCCGCTGTTCGATGGGCTCGACATACGGTTCCGACACGTGCGGCCGGTACACGAGCCGGTGGGCGACGATCTCTGCCAGCGTTCGCGGTTCGTCGAGGAATTCCAGCAGCCGGCGTTCGCGCTCGAACAGTTTCGCGCGGTACTCGCCGAGGCGCTCGCGAAACTCGTCGGCGCCGGAGATCACGCCCTTCTGGTGGAAGGTGCCGTACCAGCGGGCCTCGGTGGCGGCGGCCCGGTCGATGGAGGTGAGGAAGTCGTCGGCACTGCTGTGCACGTCGCCGTACATCGGGCCGAACGAGGTCAGGTCGATATCGCCGACGTAGAAGAAGCCGTCGGGCTCGACGAGGACGCCACAGTGGCCCGGGGTGTGACCGGGCAGGTGCACGACGGTGGCGGTGACATCGCCCAGTTCGAACACATGGCCGTCGGCGACGCCGATCACGCCGTCGCGCCGCGGGGGAATGCCGTACTCCTCGTGCAGATTCCGCACGACCTCGTCGCGCACGGGGGCCGGTAGCCCGAACTGCGCGACCATCGCGTCGAGTGAGGACACCGCCGCCACGTCGAGGTGATGGGCGTAGGTCGGCGCGTCGAAATGCCGCAGCCCGGCGATGTGGTCCTCGTGGCCGTGGCTGAGGAAGACCAGGTCGGCCGTGACGGTGTCGGGGCCGAGCGCCAGCGAGGGGTCGATGACCAGAGTCCGTTCGCTGCCTCGCACCACTACGGAATTGCCGTAGGGCAGCACCCCGCCGTTGTCGGCGACCAGCACGGTGACGCGACCGAAGGTGGTGGGCGTGACGGATGGCGTCCTGGTCGTTTCGACCATCGTTGCTCCTTCGCGTAGGGCCTGATCGGTCCAGGTTATCGGCGGAACATTATTTACACAACAAGCGTTGTGTAAATAATGGCGGATGGCTACTGTCGGACCGATGATGCGCAGGTTCGGTGACTTTCAGAACGAAATCTACGGGGACGGGCTGCGGGGCCGGCTACCGCGTTATCCGGTGGACATCGCGTCCCTCGAACGCAAGGCGTCCGAGGCCCTGCCGAGCTGGATCTGGTCCTATGTGGCCGGCGGCTGCGGCGACGAACACACTCAGCGGGCGAACGTGGCCGCCTTCCAGAAGTGGGGCATCGTTCCACGGATGGGTAACGGCGCCGAGGTGCGCGACATGTCTGTCGAGTTGTTCGGGATGACCCTGCCCAGCCCGGTCTTCCTGGCGCCGGTCGGCGTGATCGGCATCTGCACCCCCGACTTCCACGGCGACCTGGCGGTGGCGCGGGCATCCGAGCGGACGGGTGTCCCGGCGATTCAATCGACGCTGGCCATGGACCCGGTCGAAGTCACCGGCGCCGTCCACCAGCAGACGCCCGGGCTGTTCCAGCTCTACACCCCGACCGACCGTGACCTCGCGATCAGCTTCATGCAGCGGGCCGAACGGGCCGGCTACCGGGCCATCGTCGTCACTCTCGACACGTGGGTCACGGGCTGGCGCCCACGGGATCTGAACACCGCCAACTTCCCGCAACTGCGTGGCTTGTGTCTGTCCAACTACTTCACCGACGAACGGTTCCGCACCTTGCTCGGCCACGACCCGGAGGACGACCCCGACGGCGCCGTCCAGCTCTGGACGCGGGTCTTCGGGAAATCGGTGCGCTGGGACGACCTCGCCTGGATGCGGGAAGCCACCACGCTGCCGATCGTCGTCAAAGGCGTGTGCCACGGCGACGACGTGCGGCGGGCGATCGACGCAGGCGCCGACGGCATCTACTGCTCCAATCACGGTGGGCGCCAAGCCAATGGCGGCCTGCCCGCCCTCGACATGCTGCCGGAGGTGGTCGCCGCGGCCCAGGGCCTGCCGGTCCTGTTCGACTCCGGTGTGCGCAGCGGAACCGACGTGGTCAAAGCGCTCGCGCTCGGTGCCACCGCGGTGGGACTGGGACGCTCGTATGTTTTCGCCACGGCCGCTGGTGGCGAGGACGGGCTCGTCCATCATCTGCGCTCGGTGCTGGCCGAGGCCGATCTGCTGATGGCGGTCGACGGCTATCCGGCGCTGGCCGATCTGACGCCGGAATCGATGCGCCGCGTCTGGTGAGCCCGTCAGCGTCGCAGCGGTGCGGCATGCGTGCCACGCCGCACCAGCCGCACCTCGTGCACCGTTCGCTCGGGTTCGATCCGCGGATCCTCCACGCGGTCGAGCAGGTGCGCCGTCGCCTGGCGCGCCAGCGCGGTGAGGTCGACCGCCACGGTGGTGAGGTCGAAGGCGCGCAACCCGGCCAACGGAATGTCGTCGAAGCCGACGATCGTGAGCTGTTCGGGTACCGGCCGCGCGGCCCGCGCCGCCGCCTCGAGCGCACCGATGGCCAGCACATCGTTGGCGCAGAACACCGCGGTGACGCCGGGCCGGGCGGCGAGGATGTCGTGTAGTGCCGCGCGGCCGTCATCGATGCCGAAGGGCACCTCGCGCACCGCATCCGGGTGGATCGCGATGCCGCGGCAGGCCAGCGCATCCCGGAAACCGCGGAGCCGTTCGCTGCCGGTGCTCGTGGTCGCGGGCCCGGTGATGATCCCGATGTCGGTGTGACCCAGCTCGACGAACAGGTCGGCGACGAGTCGCGCGCCGCGGATGTTGTCGGGAACGGCGGCCGATGCTGTTGTGCGACCGGAGATTTCGCGGTTGATGAGGCAATAGGGGATACCGCGGCGCTCGATCTCGTCGGCCAGCCGCGAATCGGAGGTGGTGGTGAGCAGGACACCGTCGAAGGACCCGTCGAAGATCGGGGCGCTGCCGGGTTCGCGGATGTCGGCGTCGTGCAGGAGGACACCGAGATAACCGCGCGCGTCGAGTTCGCGCACGATCGGCGCCACCAGCGCACCGTAGAACGGGTTGGTGAGTTCGCCGACCACGATGCCGATGCGCCGTGATCGGCTCGTGGACAAGGACCGCCCGGATTGCAAGGGGACATAACCCAATTCGCGCGCGACCTCACGAACGAGCCGGCGGGTCGCTTCGGAGGTACCGCGCTGATCGCGCAGCGCCCGCGACACCGTCGCCTGGGAGACACCCGCCCGCTTGGCGACGTCGATACTCGTCACTGCCACCTCATGAGCATACGTATGCGAAGCAATTCATGGTGGTGGGCAGGGTTCCAGACCATTGACATGTATACGTATGCAATCCAGGGTCGCCACCATGTCCCTACCTGTTCTCACCGAAACCACGGTCCTCAAGAAGGGCGCGACCGCAGTCGTCGCCCAACAGCGTGACGTCGCCGATATCGTGCGCGGTGTCATCGACGACATCCGCGCCGACGGCGACCTCGCCGTGCGCCACTACTCCGCGAAGTTCGACAACTGGTCCCCGGACAGCTTCGAACTCGCCCCCGACCGGATCCGGGCCGTCGTGGCGGGCGTGTCGTCGACGGTGCTCGACGACATCCGCACGGTGCAGGCGAGTGTGCGCGACTTCGCTCAGCGGCAACGGGATTCGCTGCTCGACTTCGAAGCCGAGGTGCGGCCGGGGGTGTTCCTCGGTCAGCGCTCGCTGCCGGTCGACCGCGCGGGCGCCTATGTGCCCGGTGGCCGCTACCCGCTTGTCGCGTCCGCGCACATGACGGTGGTCACCGCGAAGGTCGCAGGCGTCGAGCACGTGACCGCGTGCACGCCGCCGCTCGGGGGTGAACTGCCCGCCGTCACTATCGCCGCCATGCATCTGGCCGGCGCCGATCAGATCAACGTGCTGGGTGGGGTGCAAGCCGTCGCCGCGATGGCCGTGGGCACCGAGTCGATCGCGAAGGTCGACATGCTCGCCGGCCCGGGCAACGCCTTCGTCGCCGAGGCCAAGCGGCAGTTGTTCGGTGAAGTCGGTATCGACCTGTTCGCCGGCCCGACCGAGATCCTCGTCGTCGCCGACGAATTCGCCGACCCGTTCGTCGTCGCGGTGGATCTGCTCAGCCAGGCCGAGCACGGTCCCGATTCGCCCGCCGTGCTGATCACCACCTCCACCGAACTCGCGACCGAGGTGATCCGCCTCGTCGAGGCCGTCTTGCCGACCATGCCCACCCGTGACTACGCCGAACCCGCTTGGCGTGACCACGGCGAGGTCGTGGTCGTGCACGGCAGCATCGAGGACGCCTACCGCGTCGCCGACACCTACGCCAGTGAGCACGTCCAGATCCTGACCAGGCAGCCGCGCGTCGCACTCGAGGTCATGCGCAACTACGGCGCGTTGTTTCTCGGCGAGGGGACCTGTGTTTCCTACGGCGACAAGGTGATCGGTACCAACCACACCCTGCCCACTCGTGGCGCCGCCCGCTACACGGGCGGACTCTGGGTGGGCAAGTACCTCAAGACGGTGACCTACCAGGAGGTGACCGACCCGCGGGTGAGCGCCGAACTCGGCGAGCTGTGCGGGCGCGCGTCGCGGATCGAATCCTTCGAGGGGCATGCCCGCTCCGGGGACGTCCGCCTCGCGAAGGTCCGTGGCGAGCGGCTGGGATGGGATCCGCGATGAACCTCCCACAGCCCGATCCGGCCACCATTCACGCCTGGTACGACCTGCGGGTGCGCCTGGGCGACGAGGACCACTACGCGCATGTCAACAACGCCGTCTACTACGAGTACTTCGACTCCGCCGTCAACGGCTGGCTGGCGGAGAACCTTCCTGGAGTGCGTGGACTGCCCGCGCTGAGCCTGGTGGTCGCCAGTTCGTGCCGGTTCGTCCGGGAGGTGCGTTTCCCCGACCGCTTGCGGGTGGGCATCGCAGTGGAACGCCTCGGCCGCAGCAGTGTGACCTATCGACCGGCGATCTTCCTGCTCGGCGCGGGCGAAGAACTGACGTTGTGCGCGTTTGGGGAGTTCGTACACGTCTACGTCGACCCGGAGACGCGCAGACCGGTTCCGATTCCGGCGGCAGTCCGCGCGGTGCTCGAGCCATCGGCCGCCGGCGATGCGGAGGAGCTGGTCGCGGCCGCCCGGAAAATATTTACATAACGAGTGTTGTGTAAACGGGGTGACTCGGGCTACCGTGACGTGAGTCACCCCGTTTCGCAGGAAGGTCACACATGGACGAGTCAGTGAAGGAAGCGTTCCGCAAGGACGGTGCGGTCCTCATCAAGGATTGCCTCAGCGACTCCCAATTGGCGCAGTGCTACGACGCATTCAAGTGGGACGTCGAGAATCCGGGGCCCTACGTCTTCCGTGCCCTGGACGGGACCGCGCTGCAGACCCACATCGACAATTCGAATCCACTGGCCAAGCCCAAGCTGGACGAGATGGTGGCGAAGATGCCGTTCGGCGAGCTGTTCGCCGAACTGTGGGGATCGAAGCACGTCTGGTATTTCGCCGAGGAAGTGTTCGTCAAGGAAGGCGGCAAGAGCGGTCGCGGACCGTGGCATCAGGACACCTCGGTACTGCCGTGGGCGGGCAGGCACTGGGGCAACGCCTGGATCTCCTTCCAGAAGGTGCCCAAGAAGAACTCGCTCGAGATCGTGCGCGGCTCGCACCTCGGTATCCAGTACGACGGTGCCAGCTTCCGCAATCCCGACGATCCGACCGACCCGGTCTACGGCGACGGCACCTGGCCCCGGCTGCCCGCCATCGACGCCGAACTCGCGGCCGATCCCAACGCCTACGACGTGCTCTCGTGGGAGGTAGAACCCGGCGACATCGTCGCTCTGCATCCGCATTGCCTGCACGGCGGCGCCGCGGTGGACGAGGACTTCCCCGACCGTCACACCCTGGTGCTGCGGTTCTTCGGCGACGACGCGACGTTCCGGCCGCTGCCGGAATCCAACCCGCGCTACGCCCGCAACGGGCCGCTGTTCGCCGAGGAGATGGCCAAGCTCGACGCGGGCGACCCGTTCCGCTCCCCGGTCTTCCGTCAGCTCGTCTAATCACTCCGAAGGAGAACCGAGTACATGCAGCGACAACTGATCAACCCGCCCGGAACCGAGGCGACGTACGACAGGCTTCACTTCTCCCAGGCGGTCAGGGCCGGGAATCTGATCTGGGTCTCCGGCCAGGTCGGGATCGACAGGTCGACCGGAGCGCCGGCCGAGGGCATGGACGCCCAGGCCCGCATCGCCTTCGAAGGCGTGCGCACCGTGCTCGAAGCGGCGGGAGCGAGCATGAGCGACATCGTCGAGCTGATGACTTTCCACACCGATATGCGCACTGATATCGAGGAATTCGTCAAGGTGAAGGACGAGTACCTGCCCGCGGACTTCCCGGCCTGGACCGGGGTGGGCGTCTCCCAGTTGGCCCGTGACGGCCTGCTGGTGGAAGTCCGGGTCGTCGCGGCCGCAGGCGACTGACGCGAGGCGGACCCGGCGTGCCGCACACGCTGGGATCGCACCTGAACGCGGCACGGGCGCCACACCCGAAAGCTGCACTCTCACTTGATTTCTGTTAGCTCAGCGGTCGTTGCCGACAGCCGGCGTGTAGACGTCCCCACGCTACCCGTCCGAGTGTAACCGGTCCCGCCGCGGGATGGAAAACCATGACACCCTTGGACACCATGGATACGGCTGCCTCCGTTTCCGGTGCGCGGCTGGCCGCCAGACTGGACCGGCTGCCGGTGATTTCGCCGCATATCGCCTGGATTTCGGTCCTGGCGATCAATCTGGCGCTCGAGTACTACGACAACGCCCTGTTCGCCTATGTCCTACCCTCCATCGCGGAGAGCACCGGCCTGAGCCTGCCGCAGCTCGGCACGGTCGGCAGCGCGTTCTTCGTCGGCATGGTCGTCGGTGCGCTGGCGGGCGGCAGACTGTCGGACCGGTTCGGCAGACGGCAGGTCCTGATCTGGGCCACCGTCGTCTACTCCGCCGGTGCGCTGGCCACCGCGTTCGCCACCAGCTTCGAGGCGATGTTGTTCGCGCGCTTCATCACCGGGCTCGGGGTGCAGGCGGCGACCTCGGTGCTGCTGGTCTATGTCGCCGAGATGTTTCCCAGCAAGACCCGTGGGCGGTTCGCCTCGGTGCTCACCACGGGCTTCGTGGTCGTCGCGCCGCTGGTTGCCTTCCTGGCGCTGGTCGCGATCCCCAATGGTGGTCCCGACACCTGGCGCCACCTGTTCATCATCGGCAGCGCCGGCCTCGTGATCGCGCCCATCGCGCGTTTCGTCCTGCCGGAATCGGTGCGCTGGCAGATCTCGCGTGGCCGCTACGACGAGGCCGAGAGCTTGGTGGTCGAGCTCGAGACGATCGCGCTGCGGCGTGGCCCGCTGCCAGAGCCTGCCGTTGTCCCCGACGCTCCGCTGGAGAAGAAGTCGCTGCGTGAGGTGCTCGCGAATCCGAAGGTGATCCGCGTGCTGGCCGTCGTCGGCATCGGCTACTTCGGCTCGACGCTCGGCTATTACCTGTTCGGGAACTGGGCGCTGTACTCGCTGATCGAAGGCCTCGGATACGACGAGGGCAAGGCCTACCGGATCCAGCTCGTCTGGAACGTGGTCTATTGCGTCACCCCGCTCGTCGCGCTGGTGCTGATGGACCGGGTCGAGCGCAAGACGCTGATCTTCGGCGGGGCGATCGTCAGTGCGATTCCGCTGGTGCTGCTCGGCGTCTCCACCCAGAGCTGGGTGGTCACCGCCGCCGGTGGCGCCGCGGCCATCACGACCGGGCTGGTGATCAACGTCTATTACGCCTACATCCCCGAAGCGATGCCCGCGCAGGGCCGTGGCATCGGCACCGGCATCGTCATCGGGATCGGCCGCGCCGGCGGCGCGGTCTCCGGTGTGCTCGGAGCCGCGCTGTTCGGCCGATGGAGCATCGACGGCGTGATGATCGCGGCCGCCATCTGCTACATCGTGTTCTCCGCCGTGGTCCTGCTGTTCGGGCCGCGCACCACCCAGCGTTCGCTCGAGGGCGTCGCAGTAGAGGAAGTCAAGGGATGACCGCAACCACCTACACCACCTTCACCGGCTGGATCGATCGGCCGACCGACCTCGCCGCACCGCTCGACACCGATATCGACTGCGACGTCGCCGTGGTCGGCGGCGGCCTGGGCGGCATGGCCATCGCGCTGCGGTTGGCCGAGCGCGGCGCCGACGTCGTGCTGCTGGAATCGGACTTCTGCGGGTACGGAGCCAGCTCGCGCAACGCTGGTCAGCTGTCGGGCAAACCGACCGGTGATCCCGAGCTCCTGGCCAAGACGAATCCGCAGTTGCTGCGTGATCAGGTCCGCTTCGCCGAGGCCTCCGTCGGCTTCGTCGAGGACCTGATCAAACAACTCGGCATCGACTGCGACTACGAACCTGTCGGGAACGTGGGGGTGGCCGCCACCGCGGGACAACTGCGCAAGGCCCGCCGCCAAGCGGCGGCGCTGATCGCGGCGGGCGCCGCCGACCGCTTCGGTGACCAGCGTGAACTCGGCATCCCCGACACCTTCCTCGGCGGTCTGCTCACCACCGTCGGCGGGACGATGAACCCCGGCCTGTTCACACTCGGTGTACGCGCGGCGCTGCTGCGCTCGGGGGTGCGTGTCTTCGAGCAGTCTCCGGTGGAATCGGTGACCGAACTCGGTGCGGGCGCGCAGGTGAGCACGCCGCTGGCCCGGGTGCGCGCCGGGCGGGTGGTGCTCGCCAACAACGCCTACGCCCCCGAAATCCGGGCCACCCCACGGCATCTGGCGAAACCGGTCTGGGTGAGCATGGTCGAGACGGCACCGGTGGAGGCCGAACGGCTGGTGGCGACCGGTTGGACGAGCCGCTCGGGTCTGGCGACTCGGCACAATGTGATGGAGAGTTATCACGTGACGCCGACCAACACGATCGCCGTCGGTGTCCGCCGGCTCGAGGTCGGCAAGAACCCGCTCACCGACCGCACCTCCGACCCGGCGGTCGTGGCCGACCTCACCGCCGCCTTCCACGCCCGCTTTCCGTCGCTGCGCGATGTGCCGGTCACCAAGACGTGGGGCGGCTGGATCGCCATGACGACCTCCCGGCTGCCCGCGGCCGGGCAGGCGTCGAAGAACATCTACTACATCATCGGTTGCAACGGCCACGGTCTCGGGCAGGCGCCGTACCTCGGTACCTTGCTCGCCGACCAGCTCACCACCGACGAGATCCACCACGATCTGCTGCCGTACTGGCACACCGAACCCCGATTCTCCCGCTCGCTGTACCTGCACAACCCGGTGCTGCGGGCGGCCTGGCTCGCGGACCGGATCGGCGATCGTCGCGCGGCACGCTGAACGACGTCGAGAAACTGCCCTGCACCGAAATCCGGTGCAGGGCAGTACTTTTGCATTCTGGATCAGAACAGCGAGGGGATTCGGGCGTCGATGAGATGCGGGCCCGGCTCGGCCAGCGCGGCCCGGAACTGCTCGGCCAACTCCGCACAGGTGGTGGCGACGGTCGCGGGGACGCCGAAACCGCGGGCGATCTCGGCGAAATCCATCTCGGGGCGCGACAGGTCGAGCAGGTCCGCTGCCTTCGGGCCGACTTCGGTCGCGCCGACCCGACCCAGCTCCATCCGCAGGATCGCATAGGCGCGGTTGTTGATCAGCACCGTCGTGATGTTCAGGTTCTCGCGTGCCATCGTCCACAGCGCCGAGATCGTGTAGGCGGCGCTGCCGTCGCTCTGCAGGGCGATGACCGGCCGGTCGGGGGCCGCCACCGCCGCACCGACCGCGACCGGCAGACCTTGTCCGATGGCACCGCCGGTGAGGGACAGAACATCGTGGCGGGGCGAACCGGCGGTTGCCGCGGCGAGGAAGACACCGGAAGTGTTGGACTCGTCCGAGATGATCGCGTTTTCCGGCAGCAGGGCACCGATCACCTGCACCCAGTTGCGCACATCCAAAGGGCCGGAGGGTAATTCGGGCACCGAAGCGGCGACGAGGCGCGCGGCCGTGTCGGGCGCGACCTCGGCGGCGAGGGCCTCCAGGGCGGCGACGACATCGGCTTCCGGTTCGGCGAGCCGGTACACCTGCGTGCCCACCGGAACCAGATCGCTCGGCTTGTCCGGGTAGGCGAAGAACGACACCGGCGAGCGGCTACCCGCCACGACGACATGCTCGGCGCCTGCGAGCTGACCGGTGGCCTGTTCGGCCAGGTACCCCAGCCGATCGATCGCCGGTACCCCCGCCCCCCGGGTGAGTCGCGCGGGGTGGGTCTCCATCAGCAGGCGCGCGCCCGTCGCGGTGGCGATCCGGTCGGCGGCCACGAGACCGCGCTCGGTGCCCGCGGGTCCACCGAGCAGCAGCACCGCCTGTTCGCCGCTGCGCAGGATCTTCGCGATCTCGGCGACGGTCGCCGGGTCGGGTGCGGTCGCCGGGACGGGTGTCACCGGGGTCGCGGCCACACCGCCCTCGCCCCACGACACGTCGGCGGGCAGCACCAGGGTGGCGATGCGTGGCGGCGTCGAGCGCGCGGCGGCGACGGCTTCGGCGGCGTCGCGCCCGATCCGGTCGGGGGAGCTGCCCCGGCGGGTCCAGCTGTGACTCCACCCCGTGAGCGCCTCGATATCGGAATCCAGTGGCGCGTCGTACTGTTTGTGGTCCGCGGCGTGTTCACCGACGACATTGACGATCGGCGACTGCGCCCGCCGGGCGTTGTGCAGGTTCGCCAGACCGTTGGCCAGGCCGGGGCCCAGATGCAGCAGGGTGACGGCCGGTTTGCCCGCGATGCGGCCGTACCCGTCGGCCGCGCCGGTGACCACCCCCTCGAACAGGCACAGCACGCCACGCATCCGTGGTACCGAGTCCAGCGCGGCCACGAAATGCATCTCCGAGGTGCCCGGGTTGCCGAAGCACACCTCGACTCCCGCCTCGGCCAGTGTGGCGATCAGCGCTTGCGCACCGTTGGTCATCCGAGCACCTTTCCATCGAGAACGACGCCGGGATTGAGTATTCCGGCCGGATCGAAGGCCTGCTTGATCCCGTGCATCAGGGCGAGCGCGACCGGGTCGGCCAGCGCGGTGAAGTGGGCGGTCTTGATCCGTCCGAGGCCGTGCTCGCCGGAGATCGCGCCGCCCAGTTCGATCGCGAGGCCGAAGACGCGATGCAGCAGCGACTCGCGGGTGTGTTCGTCGCGGCAGTACACGGCCATGTGCACATTGCCGTCGCCCGCGTGGCCGCAGCCGACCAGATGCGCGTCGACGGCGCGGGCCAGTCCGGTGGCACCGTCGAAGAACTCGGGCATCGCGGCCCGCGGCACCACGACGTCGAGAATCTCGTCGGCACCCGAGGCCTTGGCCGACCAGAACGCCTTCTCCCTGGCCTCGATCAACAGCCGGGCCGAATTGCCTTCCAGCACATAGGTATCCAGCGCGCCGAGCGTGTCGAGCAGCTCGCCGAGCAGGCCGATGCCGGTGTCGAGGGGCGCGCGTTCACGGTTGTCCAGCCCGATCACCAGGTACGCCTCGGCCGCCGCCCGGACCCCGGGGGCGATGCCGAGTTCGAGATCCTGGGTCCGGCTGATCGCTTCCATGGTCGTGGTGTCGAGGTATTCGAGGATGGTCGGGGCCACCCCGGTGCGCAGCACCTCGGGCACCGCCCGCATGACCGCGGGGAGATCGGTGAAAACGGCCATGAGCGTGGCACTGTGCGCGGGCCGTGGGTAGAGGCGGACGGTGATCTCGGTGGCCAGGGCGAGCGTGCCCTCGGACCCGATGATCAGCTGGGTGAGGTCGTAGCCGGTGGACATCTTGGTGAGCTTGCCGCCGGTCCGCACGAGTTGCCCCGACGGCAGCGCGGCCTGCAGGCCGAGCACATTGTGGCGGGTGACGCCGTAACGGACCGCCCGCATGCCGCCGGCGTTGGTCCCGACCGTGCCGCCGATGCTGGCCGACAGTTCGCCGGGGAACACGGTGTACATCAAGCCGTGCGGGCTGGTCGCCGTGTCGAGCTCGGCGAGGGTGACACCCGGCTGCACGACCGCCACCTGGTTGTCGACGTCGATGTCGAGCACGGTCGCCATGCGTTCGAAGGAGATGATCAGGCCGTCCTCGGCGGGACGGCAGGCGCCGGACAGCCCGGTGCCCGCGCCCCGCGCGGTCACCGGGACCCGGGCCGCCGCGGCCACGGCGAGCAGTTCGGCGGTCTCCTCGGCCGTGGCCGGACGGGCCAGATAACGCGGCGCCACCGGGGTGCCGACGAGCGCTTCGTCATGGTGGTAGTCGGGGCCGATCCGATCCCCGGTGACCACGTGTGCCGATCCGACGACGGCCGCGAACCGGTCGAGTACGCGTGGATCCGGCGCTGTGCCGGCGAGAGAAGCGGTACTCAAGGACGCGCCGCCTGGGTGTCACGTGACGACGCGGTGGCGCGGAGTGCGTCCCGGTCGATCTCGCGCTTGAGGATCTTGCCGGTCGTACCTTTCGGCAGCTGGTCGACGAACTGGATGATGCGCGGAATCTTGTACGCGGACAACCGTTCCCGCGTCCAGGTGTCGATATCGGCAGTGGTGAGTGCTGCCCCGGCGCGCGGAGTGAGCACCGCCGCCACCTCTTCGCCGTAGTACTCGTCGGGTACCCCGACCACCGCGGCCTCGACCACGTCCGGGTGCTCGTAGAGCACTTCTTCGACCTCGCTCGGGTAGACGTTGTAGCCGCCGCGGATGATCATGTCCTTGAGCCGGTCGACGATCCGCAGGTCGTGCTCGGCGTCGAACCGGCCGAGGTCGCCGGTGCGGAACCAGCCGTCGGCGGTGAGGGAATCGGCTGTCGCGTCCGGGCGGTTGCGGTAGCCCTTGAAGACGGTGTCGCCGCGGACGAAGATCTCACCGACCTCACCGGGCCCGCACACCTCGCCGTCGTGTGTGCGGATCTGCATCTCGAGACGAGGCACCACGCGGCCGACCGAGCCGATTTTGCCGCCGCGTTCGATGTCGTTGAAGGCGCCGAGAGAGGTGGTCTCGGTGAGCCCGTAGCCCTCGAGAATCGTGCAGCCGAACTTCTCCTCGAAGGCACGCGCCACCTCGCCGGGCAGCGTGGCGCCACCGGAGACGGCGACGCGCAGGGTCGCGAAATCGGTGCTGTCGGCGTCATCCGCGGCGTGCAGCATGGCGTTCCACATCGTCGGGACGCCGCACATCACCGTCAGCTCGTCACGGCGCAGCAGATCGATCAGCCCCTGGGGGGTGAATTTCGGGAGCAGCGACAGCGAGCCGCCCCCGGTGAAGGACGCCATCATCACCGCGGCCTGCCCGAAGACATGGAACAGCGGCAGGGCGGTTCCGGTGCGGTCCTGGCTCGACGTACCCGCCACGACGCAGCTGATCTCACCCGCCGCGAGCAGGTTGGCGACGCTGAGTTCGGCGCCCTTGGGCCGTCCGGTGGTGCCGGAGGTGTAGAGGATCGCGGCGGTTTCGCTCGGCTCTCGGTCGAGCGCGCGAGCCAGGGGAGTGCTGTCGGACTCCGCGCCGGTGGTCAGCGTCAGGTGGGTGATGCCCGCGTTCTCGGCGGCGCGCGACACCGCGGGCCCGACCTCCTGCCAGCTGATCGCGAGCGACGCTCCCGCATCGGCCAGGAAGTAGGCGGCTTCGGGCTCGGTGGACATGGTGTTGATGGGCACCACGGTCGCGCCGACGGCCTGAATTCCCATGTAGGCCACCACGAATTCGGGACAGGAGGGCGCGGCGAGCAACACGCGATGGCCCGCGCCGACGCCGTGTGAGGTGAGCAGGCCCGCGTAGCGCAGGCTGCGCGTGCGCAGTTCGGCGTAGGACCAGGGTCCGGCCGTGGTGTGGATCGCTACGCGCTCGGGATGGGTTCGGGCGTGCTTGACGATCGGGTCGATCACATTGGACATGGGGTGGCTGCCTTTCCGAGCAGGCGATGGGGCGCAGCTGATGTGCCGGGGGTCACTGTAACCAGCGGAAAGTAATTTACACAACAGTTGTGATGTAAATTGGGGTCCGCTCTCACGTGGCTTTCAGCTCCTCGGCGGTGACACCTTCGAGCGAGCGATTGGTCGTGCGCGGACCGAAGAAGAGAATGACGATCGAGAACGCGACGAAGGCCACCGCCGCGGAGATCATCACGCCCGCACCGCCCCACGCGCCGTACAGCGACGCACCGAGCACGCCCGACAGCGCGCCGCCGATATTGCCGACGCTGATGATGATCCCACTGCCGAGCCCGCGGGCCTCGGTGGGAATGGTCTCCGGGATGTAGGCGAAGTACGCGGTGATCACGAGTCCGGTGACGACGGCGGCGGCTCCGCCCGCGGCGGTGACCAGCCAGTCGGCGCCGGCCACGCCGAGACCCACCAGCGGCACGGCCGACAGGAGCGATGACACCAGGATGAAGGTCTTGCGTTCGACCCGGTCGATCACCAGCATCGCCAGCAGGGGAGTGGCGAAGTAGACGACGTTCCAGATGAGCTGGATGCGGTAGGCGTCACCTTCGGTGTAGGCCAAACCGTCGACGAGCACGTACATCGCCCAGTTCTGGTACAGGTACAGCCCGAAGGTGGCGCCGAAATAGCCGATCGAGAGGGCGACGAGTGTGCCGATGATGCGCCTGTTGCCCAGCGCCTTGCGCAGTGACACGTGCTGCGCGCCCGCGGCGACGGGTTCGGGCTCGGCGAGCGGGCCGCGCCGCAGTGCACGGGTCTCGAGGTTCGCGACGATCCGCTCGGCCTTGCCGACCTGGTTCCGCGAGATATGCCAGCGCACGGATTCCGGCATGACGAAGTACGCGATCGGTGCGATCAGCAGACCGGCGCCGCCGAGGAGGAACAGGTGCCGCCAGGTATCGGGCCCGCCCGCGGGAACCGTGACCAGGGCGAGCAGCGCGACGATCGGCGCGACGACAACGAACGCCGAGGTCACGACGGAGACGAATCGGCCGCGAGTGGCCGCGGGGAACATCTCGACGATGTAGACCAGCAGCGCCGACATCGACGCTTGCACGCCGATGCCGGTGATCGTGCGCGAGACGAGAATGGTCTCGAAGTTCGGTGCGAGGCCGGTGGCGATCACGCCGAGGGAGCAGATCGCGGTGCCCCACACCATGATCGCGCGCCGGCCGAACCGGTCGGCCAGGCGTCCGCCGAGCAGGCCGCCGATCACCATGCCCGCGAAGAAGGCGGTGCTCGCCAGGCCGACCTGTCCGACGGTCAGTCCCGCGTGCTCGACGATGGCCGGTGTGACGTAGGCGAACAGGGCGTTGTCGTAGAACCCGAGCCCCAGGTTCACGGTGAGCAGGGTGATCCACACGAGGTGTGGCGCCATCACTGGCAACCGATCGAGGCGAGCGGGGATCTCCGCCGGGTTCATTTCGGAGGCGGGGCCGGCCTCGGTATCGAGCAGGGTCATGAGGGTGCCTTATCGACGAAGCGTATTTACGTGACGGAAGTCACTGTAAGAGCTACGCTGTGTTTTGCACAACAGTTGTGATGTAAATTCTGGCACGGCAACCGACGGGACCGATCGGGCGATAAGCCCTGCTCCCGGCGTCGACGGAAGGCAAGCGACATGAAAACCAAGGGCGCGATTCTCTGGAACGTGAACGAGCCGTGGTCGGTGGAGGAGATCGAGATCGACGACCCACGGGAGGGGGAGGTCCAGGTGCAGCTCGCCGCCTCCGGGCTCTGTCACTCCGACCATCACCTGTTCACCGGTGACAGCCCGCTCGAGTCGTATCCGGCGATCGGTGGCCACGAGGGCGCGGGCGTGATCACCAAGATCGGGCCGGGGGTGAAAGGTCTCCAGGAGGGCGACCATGTCGTCCTCTCGTTCATCCCCGCCTGTGGGCAATGCGTGCCGTGCTCGACCGGTCACCAGAACCTGTGCGATCTCGGTGCCGACCTGCTCACCGGCAAGTCGATCAGCGACGGCACCTCCCGGATTCGGGCGCGTGGCAAGGACGTGATCCCGATGTGCCTGCTCGGCACCTTCGCGCCTTACGTCACCGTGCACCAGTACTCGGTGGTCAAGATCGAAGACCACATCCCGCTCGAGGTGGCCGCCCTGGTCGGTTGCGGGGTGACCACCGGGTGGGGTTCGGTCACGAACGTCGCCCAGGTGCGCCCCGGCGAGAACGTGGTGGTAGTCGGCATCGGTGGGGTCGGGATCAATTCCGTGCAGGCCGCGGTCGCCGCGGGTGCGAACAACATCATCGCGATCGACCCGGTGGCCTACAAGCGCGAACAAGCCAAGCGGTTCGGGGCGACACACACCTTCGCGTCGATGGAGGAAGCGCTCGAGCCGGTCACCGAGCTGACCTGGGGGCGGTTGGCCGACGTGGTCGTCCTCACCATCGGGCGCATCCAGGGCGAACACATCGAACCCGCGATGTGGCTCACCGGGAAGACGGGCCGTTGCGTGGTGGTCGGCATGGGCCATGTCGACGACATGGACGTCAAGCTCAGCCTGGCGCTGCTCGCGGTCATGCAGCACACGCTGCACGGCGCTCTCTTCGGTGGCGCCAACCCGCGCAAGGAGATTCCGTCGCTGCTGTCGATGTATCAGGCGGGCAAGCTCGAGCTGGACGCCCTGATCACCAACACCTACCGGCTCGAGGACATCAATCAGGGCTACCAGGACATGCTCGACGGCAAGAACCTGCGTGGCGTCATCAAGTACACGGAGGCCGACCGATGACCGACATCGACTACACCAAGATCTACCTCGACGGCGCCTGGGTCGATTCGGCGGGCACCGGCCGCATCGAGGTGGTCGACCCGACTACCGAGAAGCTCATCGCGGCGGTCGCCGAGGGCACCGCCGAGGATGTGGACCGTGCGGTGCGCGCCGCCCGCGCGGCCTTCCCCGCGTGGTCCGCGCTCAGCGGTGGCGAGCGTGCCGAATTCCTGCAGCGGGCCCACGAGGCCGTGCTGGCGCGTTCGGCCGAACTCACCGCGCTCGTCACCAGGGACATGGGTATGCCCCTGGCCTTCGCCGGCCCGGTGCAGATCGAGATGCCCGCGGCCAACCTCGCCGTCTTCGCCGAACTTGCGCGGACGTATGCCTTCGATGCGCACGAGGACGGCAACGCCCTGATCGTGCGCGAGCCGATCGGGGTGGTCGGCGCGATCACCCCGTGGAACTATCCGATGCACCAAGTGGTGCTCAAGATCGGCGCCGCGCTCGCCGCGGGCTGCACGGTGGTCCTCAAGCCGACCGAGGTCGCGCCGCTGGTCACCTACGAGCTGGTCGGCATCTTCGACGAGATCGGTCTGCCCGCGGGCGTGCTCAATCTCGTCAGCGGGTACGGGCCCGTCGTCGGTGAGGCGATCGCCGCGCACCCCGATATCGACATGGTGACCTTCACCGGCTCGACCGCGGCGGGCAAGCGGGTCGCCAAGGTGGCCGCGCAGACCGTGAAGAAGGTGGCGCTCGAATTGGGCGGCAAATCCGCCAACGTCATCCTCGATGACGCCGACCTGGAGCAGGCTGTCACCGACGGCGTCGGCAAGTGCTTCCTGAACTCGGGTCAGACCTGCTCGGCGCTGACCAGGATGCTGGTTCCGCAGGACCGGATGGCCGATGCCGCCCAGATCGCGGCGAAGGTGGCCGGCGAGTACCAAGTCGGTGACCCGGCCGCCGAGACCACCCTGCTCGGCCCGTTGGTGAACGCCGACCAGCTCGCCCGCGTGCGCGCCTACATCCACGGCGGTGTCGCCGAAGGGGCGTCACTGGTGCTCGACGGTCGCGAAACCGGCGAAGCGACAGGCTATTTCGTCGGTGCGACCGTGTTCGCCGATGTCACCGAGGACATGACCATCGCGCGTGAGGAGATCTTCGGGCCCGTTCTGTCGATCATGGGCTACCGCGACGAGGAGGACGCGGTGCGGATCGCGAACGACTCCGACTACGGCCTGGCGGGCGGCGTGTGGTCCGGCGACGCCGAGCGGGCGATGCGCGTCGCGCGGCGGATCCGGGCCGGGCAGGTCGAAGTCAACGGCGGCGAATTCGACATCAGCGCACCGTTCGGCGGATACAAGCAGTCCGGTGTGGGCAGGGAGGCCGGCGTCTTCGGTTTCGAGGAATTCCTCGAGATCAAGGCGATCTTCCGGTAGAGGTGGGTGGCGGGGGATTCCCCTCGCTACCCTTCGCCCCTGCCCGTGCCGAGGAACTCGTCGGTGCGGCCGTCGAGCTGATCGTCCCGGTGCGGGCGGGGTCGGGCGGCGCCGACGATTCGTAGCGCGATCTCGGCATAGGCGCTGGCGATATCCTCCGGCGACCAGGTGCCCGCCTCGCGGTACCAGCGGGCGATATCGATGCCGAGGGAAAGCAGGGCGGTGGCCGCGATTCGCGCGTCAGGGGTGTCGAAGGCGCCCGCCTCGATCCCGCGCTGCACCAATTCGCGCATGGCGTGGTCGATCTGCTGACGGATGGCGCGGATCTCGGTCAGGTGTTCCGGGTTCAGCGAGTTCAGCTCGTAATTGACGATCCGGGCGCTGGTATGCGCGCGTGCGTGATGTACCGCGAAATCGTGGATCACGTTGCGCAGTGCGGTGGCCGGATCGCTGGACGACGCGGCCGCCCTTCGGATCAGCTCGAGTGTCTCGTCGTGGCCCGATCGCGAGATCAGATAGAGCAGCTCTTCCTTCGATTTGTGATGCACATAGACCGCGGCCGGGCTCATGCCGGCGGCCCCGGCGATATCGCGTGTCGTCGTCCCGTTGAAGCCCTTCTCGGCAAATGCCTCGAGGGCGGCTTCCAGCAGCCGGGCGCGGGTCGAGTCGCCGCGGGGTTCGGTTGTCTCGGTCATGGGATCGCCATTATCTCGTCTCGTCGGAGCCGCGCTGGTCACGGCTGATGTGATGTGGTTAACAGGAGCTGAAGTCCTGATTGCTGTTGACGGTGACGGGGACCACCCTGCACTATGCTACTAAGCAAGCGCTTAGTTATCAAAGGAGATCCGAATGCCGGAAGCTGTGATCGTCGCCGCTGCCCGTTCCCCGATCGGTCGCGCGGGCAAGGGCTCGCTCAAGGACATGCGTCCCGACGACCTGACCGTGCAGATGGTGCGTGCCGCGCTGGCTCAGGTGCCCGACCTCGACCCGACCCAGATCGAGGACCTCGTCCTCGGCTGCGGTCAGCCGGCGGGCGAATCGGGCTTCAACATGGCCCGCACGGTGGCGGTGCTGGCCGGGCTCGACACGGTCCCCGGCACGACCGTCAATCGCTACTGTTCGTCGAGCCTGCAGACCACCCGGATGGCGCTGCACGCGATCAAGGCCGGCGAGGGCGACGTCTTCATCTCGGCCGGCGTCGAGACGGTGAGCCGCTTCACCAAGGGCAATGCCGACGGTATGCCCGACACCCAGAACCCGGTCTTCGCCGACGCGGTCGCGCGGACCGCCGAACGGGCCGCCGGTGGGGCCCCGTCCTGGGCCGACCCCCGCGTGAACGGTCAGCTGCCCGATGTCTACATCGCCATGGGTCAGACCGCGGAGAACGTCGCCCAGTTCACCGGGATCACCCGTGCCGAGCAGGACGAATTCGGTGTCCGCTCGCAGAATCTGGCCGAGAAGGCCATCGCCAACGGCTTCTGGGCCACCGACATCACTCCGGTGACACTGCCCGACGGCACGGTGGTCAGCGCCGACGACGGCCCACGTGCCGGTGTCACCCTCGAGGCGGTGAGTCAGCTGAAGCCGGTGTTCCGTCCCGACGGCACCGTCACCGCGGGCAACTGCTGCGCGCTCAACGACGGCGCCGCCGCTCTGGTCATCATGTCCGACACCAAGGCCAGGGAACTGGGGCTGACCCCGCTCGCCCGGGTCGTCAGCACCGGTGTCTCGGGTCTGTCGCCGGAGATCATGGGCCTGGGTCCGATCGAAGCCTCCAAGCAGGCCCTGCGCCGCGCGGGTCTGAGCATCGACGACATCGACCTGGTCGAGATCAACGAGGCCTTCGCCGTTCAGGTGCTCGGCTCGGCCCGCGAACTCGGTATCCCCGAGGACAAGCTGAATGTCAACGGTGGTGCGATCGCGGTCGGTCACCCGTTCGGCATGACCGGTGCCCGGATCACCAGCACGCTGATCAACTCGCTGCGCTTCCACGACAAGCAGTTCGGCTTGGAGACGATGTGCGTCGGCGGCGGCCAGGGTATGGCCATGGTGCTGGAGCGGCTCTCGTGACCGGCCGTTTCGCGGGCAAGACCGCGATCGTCACCGGTGCCAGCCGCGGGATCGGGCTCGGCATCGCGCAGCGCCTGGTCGACGACGGCGCGAAGGTCGTCGTCACCGCCCGCAAGCAGGACGCCCTGGACGCGGCGGTGGTCCAGCTCGGCGGCCCCGAGCACGCGCTCGGCGTGGCGGGCCGCGCCGATGACACCACGCATCAGGAAGATGCCGTCGCCCGCGCGATCGAGACGTTCGGCAGTGTCGATCTGCTGGTGAACAACACCGGCATCAACCCGGTGTACGGTCCGATGATCGAGATGGACCTGCAGGCCGCGCGCAAGATCATCGAGGTGAATTGCCTTGCGGCACTGGCGTGGACCCAGCAGGTGCACAAGGCGTGGATGGCCGAGCACGGCGGCGCGGTGGTGAACGTGTCGTCGGTGGCCGGGATCAAGCCCGCGCCCGGCATCGGATTCTATGGGGCGAGCAAAGCGATGCTGACCTACATCACCCAGGAGCTGGCCGTGGAGCTCGGCCCGAAGCTCCGGGTGAACGCGGTCGCGCCCGCGGTGGTGAAGACGAAGTTCGCCACCGCCCTGTATGAGGGCAAGGAGCAGGAGCTCGCCGAGACCTACCCGCTCAAGCGGCTCGGCGTGCCGGAGGACATCGCGGGCGCGGTGGCGTTCCTGCTCTCCGACGACGCGTCCTGGGTCACCGGACAACTACTGGTCCTCGACGGCGGCGTCACGCTGACCGGCGGCGTCTGACAACTACTGGCGAAAACCTCAGGAGAAACCAATGAGCACACCGACCAAGACCGCGATCGTCACCGGCGCCGCCCGTGGCATCGGCGCGGGCGTTGCCCGTCGGCTCGCCGCCGACGGCATGGCCGTCGCCGTGATCGACCTCGACGAGGTCGCCTGTAAGCCGGTCGTCGAGCAGATCCAGGCCGCGGGCGGCCGGGCGATCGCCGTCGGCGCCGACGTCGCCGACGAGGCGGCCGTCACCGGTGCCGTGGAGCGGGTCGTCGCCGAGCTGGGTGCCCCGACCGTGCTGGTCAACAACGCGGGTGTCATCCGCGACAACCTGTTGTTCCGGATGACCACCGACGACTGGGATACCGTGATGAACGTGCACCTACGCGGCGCGTTCCTGATGACCCGCGCGGTCCAGAAGTACATGACGGAAGCGAAGTTCGGCCGCATCGTCAATCTGTCGAGCACCTCGGCGCTGGGCAACCGTGGCCAGGCCAACTACGCCGCGGCCAAGGCGGGCGTGCAGGGCTTCACCAAGACCCTCGCGTTCGAGCTCGGCAAGTTCGGTGTCACCGCCAATGCCATCGCCCCCGGTTTCATCGAGACCGAGATGACCGCGGCCACCGCGGCGCGCGTCGGCATTCCGTTCGAGGACTTCAAAGCCGGTGCGGCCAAGGAGATTCCGGTCGCGCGTACCGGTGTGCCCGAGGACATCGCGCACGCCGTGTCGTTCTTCGCCAGTGAGGGAGCGGGTTTCGTGTCCGGTCAGGTGCTCTACGTCGCGGGAGGGCCGAAGGCATGAGAGTTTTCCAGGGCGTCGCCGAACTCGAGGGCGCTGTCGGAACCCACCTGGGCTACTCCGGGTGGCACACCATCACCCAGGCGCAGATCAACGCGTTCGCCGACGCGACCGGTGACCACCAGTGGATCCACATCGACACCGAGAAGGCCGCAGAGGGTCCGTTCGGCACCACGATCGCGCACGGTTACCTGACTTTGTCGCTGCTGCCGCTGCTGGTCCCGCAGGTGTACCGGGTCGAGGGCGTGCGGATGGCCGTCAACTACGGCGCCAACAAGCTGCGTTTCCCTGCGCCGGTCCCGGTGGACTCGAAGGTGCGCGCCGGCATCGAGCTGGTCTCGGTCGCGGCGGGTGCGGCCGGCCACCTGGTCACTTCCCGGGTGACGGTCGAGCGCGAGGGCGGCGACAAGCCGGTCTGCGTGGTCGAATCGCTGACCCTCGTGGTGGCCTGATGCAGACCCGGGCCGACCTTCCCGGCCTGGATCTCGGTCGGCTCTCCACCTGGCTCCGTGGTCAGCTGCCGGTGGCGGGCTCGGCCCTGAGCGGCTCGCTGATCGCGGGCGGCAAGTCGAACCTGACCTATGCGGTCACCGACGGCACCAGCCGGTGGATCGTGCGCCGGCCCCCGCTGGGTCACGTGCTGGCCACTGCCCACGATATGGCCCGCGAATACCGGGTGATGGCGGCCCTGCAGCACACCGACGTCCCGGTGCCGACCATGTACGCACTGTGCCAGGACGACACCGTGCTCGGTGCCCCCTTCTACGTGATGGAGTACGTCGAGGGCACGCCGTACCGGACCGCCGCTGAACTGCGTGAGCTGGGACCCGAACGCACCCGCGCCATTTCGACCGATCTGATCGACACCCTCGCGGTACTGCACGCGGTCGATCCCGCGGCGGTCGGGTTGGCCGATTTCGGTCGTCCCGAGGGTTTCCTGGAACGCCAGGTGCGCCGGTGGAAGAAGCAGCTCGACGCGTCGCACACCCGCGACCTCCCGCTGGCTGAGGAGCTGCACGCGCTGCTCGCCGCGGACGTCCCCGCCGAGTCGGCGGTGGGCATCGTGCACGGTGACTACCGGCTCGACAACGTGCTCACCGATCGCGAGGACCGGCTCGCGGCGGTCGTCGACTGGGAGATGGCCACCCTCGGTGATCCGCTGACCGACCTGGCGCTGATGGTCGTCTACGGCCGCCTCGCGGCCAGGGCGGGCAGCGCCGTGGTGGCCGACGCGACGGTGGCACCGGGCTTCCTGACCGAAGCCGAGATCATCGCCCGCTACACCGCGCGCAGCGAGCGCGACATGTCGCGGTTCGGTTTCTACCTCGGGCTCGCCGCGTTCAAACTGGCCGCGATCCTCGAAGGCATCCACTACCGCTATCTGCACGGCCAGACTGTCGGCGAAGGTTTCGATGCCATCGGTTCGGCCATCGAGCCCCTCCTCGAAACCGGCCTCACCGCACTGAAGGAGTACCGCTGATGGATTTCGCCTACGACGCCCGCACCGAGGAATTACGTGCCTCGCTGCTCGACTTCATGGACACCCACGTCTACCCGGCCGAACCGGTGTTCCGCGAACAGGTGTCCCAGCTCGACAACCGCTGGGCCTGGGATTCGGTGCCGATCATGACCGAGCTGCGGGCCGAGGCCCGCAGGCGCGGCCTGTGGAATCTGTTCCTGCCCGGCGAGGAGGGTGCCGGGCTGACCAACCTGCAGTACGCACCGTTGGCCGAGATCACCGGCCGCAGTGGTCATCTGGCGCCGGCCACGCTGAACTGCGCGGCACCCGACACCGGCAACATGGAGGTGCTGGCGCAATTCGGCACCGAAGAGCAGCGCAAGGAATGGCTCGAGCCGTTGCTGGACGGGCGGATCCGGTCGGCGTTCGCGATGACCGAACCCGATGTGGCCTCCTCCGACGCGACCAACATCTCCACCCGCATCGAGCGCGACGGCGACGACTACGTGCTCAACGGGCGCAAGTGGTGGATCACCGGCGCCATGAACCCCAACTGCCGCATCTTCATCGTGATGGGCAAGACCGACCCGACCGCGAGCAGGCACCAGCAGCAGTCGATGATCCTGGTCCCGCGCGACACCCCTGGCGTGGAGATCATTCGCGGCATGGAGGTCTTCGGCTACGACGACCACGATCACGGCGGCCACGCGGAGATGCGTTTCACCGATGTGCGGGTCCCGGCCACCAATCTGATCGGCGGCGAAGGGTACGGCTTCGCCATCGCGCAGGCTCGTCTCGGGCCCGGCCGCATCCACCACTGCATGCGGGCCATCGGCGTGGCCGAACGGGCCATCGAGGCGATGTGTGCGCGCGCAGAGGAGCGTGTCGCGTTCGGCAAGCCGCTCAGCGAGCAGGGCGTGATCCGTGACTGGATCGCCGAGTCGCGAGTCAAGCTCGAGCAGTTGCGGTTGCTGGTGCTCAAGACCGCGTGGCTGATGGACACCGTGGGCAACAAGGGCGCCCACACCGAGATCCAGGCGATCAAGATCGCCACCCCGGCCACCGTCCAGTGGATTCTCGACAAAGCCATCCAGGTGCACGGCGCCGCCGGTGTGTCCCAGGACTTCTCGCTGGCCGCCGCCTACGCGGGCAACCGCACCCTGCGTTTCGCCGACGGACCGGACGAGGTCCACAAGAACGCGCTGGCCAAGAACGAGCTGCGCAAGCATCGGGAGGGCCGATGACCATCGACGAACTCCGCACCAGGATCCAGGAATTCCTCGCCGCCAACGATCCCGCGACCACCGAGCGCCTGGAGTTCCTGCGCGCTCGCTACGACGCGGGGCTGGCGTGGGTGTACTTCCCCGAAGGTCACGGTGGTCTCGGTCTGCCGCACGGCTGGCAGACCGAGGTCGACCAGCTCTTCGAGCAGGCCGGTGCGCCGGACAACAATCCGGCGGCCAACGTGATCGGTCTCGGCATGGCGGGTCCGACCATCCTGGCCTGTGGTACCGAGGAGCAGAAGAAGCGTTTCCTGCGCCCGCTGTGGACGGGCGAGGAGATCTGGTGCCAGCTGTTCAGCGAGCCCGGCGCAGGCTCCGACCTGGCCAATGTCAGCACCCGCGCGGTCCGCGACGGTCACGAGTGGGTGGTCGACGGGCAGAAGGTGTGGACCTCGAGCGCGCACCTGGCACAGTTCGCCATCCTGCTCGCCCGCACCGACCCGAACGTCCCCAAACACCGTGGCATGTCGTACTTCCTGATCGACATGACCCAGCCGGGTGTCGAGGTGCGGCCGCTGCGCCAGATCACCGGTGAGGCCGAGTTCAACGAGGTCTTCATCACCGACGCCCGCGTCCCCGACGAACAGCGCCTCGGCGCCGAGGGCGACGGATGGCGCATCGCCAACACCACCCTCAACACCGAGCGCGTCGCCATCGGCGGCCGGGCGAGTGCCCGCGAATCGGGGCTCATCGGCGTGGTCACCGACACGTGGCGGGCGAACCCGGAACGGCGCACCCCGGAGCTGCACGACCGGTTGCTGCGGCTGTGGGTCGACGCCGAGGTCGCGCGGCTCACCGGACTTCGCCTGCGCCAGAAGCTGGCTCAGGGACAGCCAGGTCCGGAGGGCTCGGCGATGAAGCTGTCCTTCGCGCGGATCGCGCAGCAGCTGTCCGGACTCGAGGTCGAACTGCTCGGCGAAGACGGCCTTCGCTATTCCGACTGGACCATGGTCCGTCCGGAGCGTGTCGACATGAACGCCCGCGACGCCGGATACCGCTACCTGCGAGCCAAGGGCAATTCCATCGAGGGCGGCACCTCCGAGATCCTGCGAAACATCGTGTCCGAACGCATTCTCGGCCTGCCCGCCGAGCCGCGTACCGACAAGGACCGTCCCTGGAAAGAAGTCGCGCGATGACCGACGTTGATCTGCTCTACACCGAAGTCGAGGACGACCTGCGCACCGTGGTGCGCTCGGTGCTGACCGCGCATTGCGAACCCGGCGCGGTCACCGCCCTCTACGACGGCGACCGCGCGCTGGTCGCGGGCCTGTGGAAGAACATCGCCGTCGACCTCGGCCTGGCCGGGCTGCTCGTTCCCGAAGCGGACGGTGGCGCGGGTGCCTCGGCTCGTGAGGCGGCGGTGGTGCTCGAGGAGCTCGGGCGTTTCGTCGCCCCGGTGCCCTTCCTGACCAGTGCCGTGGTCGCGACCACCGCATTGCTCGGCTCCGGTTCGGCGCTGCTCGGTCAGCTCGCGGCGGGGGAGCGCACGGCCGCCCTGGCCGTGCCGCTGACCACTACTGCTCACGGCGCGCTGCCCACCGTGTCGGCCGACGACGGACGGCTGACAGGCACTGTCACCAGTGTCGCCGGTGCGCTCGAGGCCGACGTGCTGCTGGTCCCGGCCACCGGGCCCGAAGGTATTGCGCTGTACGCGGTTTCGACCTCCGAAGCGCGACTCACCGCGGTCGTCTCCCTCGACATGACCCGCCAGCTCGCCGACCTCGAGTTCGACGGCGCCGCAGGCGAACTCGTGGTCGCCGACGGCGAGGCGGCGGTGCGCCGGGCGCTCGCCGCGGGCACCGCCCTGCTCGCCTCCGAGCAGTACGGCGTGGCGCGGTGGTGCCTCGACGAGACCGTGGCGTACCTGCGGGAGCGTCGCCAGTTCGGCCGCGTGGTCGGCGGGTTCCAGGCGATCAAACACCGGCTGGCCGACCTCTACACCGCGGTCGAATCCGGCAACGCCGCTGCCCGCTATGCGGCCGCCACGCTCGCCACCGACGACGCCGACGCGCCCGTCGCGGCCTCGGTGGCCCAGGCGTTCTGCAGCGACCTCGCGGTCCACGCCGGTGAGGAGGCGGTGCAGCTGCACGGCGGCATGGGCATGACCTGGGAGCATCCGGCCCATCTGTACCTCAAGCGCGCCAAGGCCGACCAGCTCGCCTTCGGTACCGCCGGGGCGCACCGGGTGCGGCTGGCCGAGCTGGTCGAGGTGCCCCGACCATGATCATCGGTGTCCTGCGCGAAGCACGCCCACGCGAGACCCGGGTGGCCGCCACTCCGGCGACGGTCACCCGGCTCGTCCGGCTCGGCTACGAGGTGGTGGTCGACCCGGGCGCGGGCACCCTCGCGTCGTTCTCCGACGACGCCTACGTCGAGGCGGGTGCCACGATCGGCGACGCCCGCACCGCCGACATCGTGCTCGGCGTCAATGCCCCCGCCACCTACCAGCTCGCCGACCTGAACCCCGGCACCACCGTGATCGGTCTGCTCGGGGTGCTGAACGACCCCGACGTGGTCACCGAGCTCGGCAAGCGGCCGCTCACCGCCCTGGCGATGGACGCAGTGCCGCGGATCTCGCGGGCCCAGTCGCTGGACGTGCTGTCGTCGATGGCGAATATCGCGGGCTATCGCGCGGTCGTGGAGGCCGCCCACGCGTTCGGCCGGTTCTTCACCGGCCAGGTCACCGCCGCGGGCAAGGTGCCACCCGCCAAGGTGCTGGTCGTCGGCGCCGGGGTGGCCGGGTTGGCCGCCATCGGTGCCGCGGGCAGTCTCGGTGCGGTCGTGCGGGCAACCGATCCGCGCCCGGAAGTCGCCGACCAGGTGAAATCCCTCGGCGGCGAATACCTTTCGATCGACTCCGCCGAGGCGGAAGTCTCGGCCACCGGGTACGCCAAGGAGATGGGCGACGACTATCGGGCGCGCGAGGCTCAGCTGTACGCCGAGCAGTGCGCCGACGTCGACATCATCATCACCACCGCGCTGATCCCCGGGCGCCCGGCGCCGCGCATCATCACCGCCGAGATGGTGGCCTCGATGAAGCCCGGCAGTGTCATCGTCGACATGGCCGCGCAGAACGGTGGCAATGTCGAGGGCACCGTCACCGACCGGGCGATCGTCACCGACAACGGCGTCACCATCATCGGTTACACCGACCTCGCCGGTCGCCTGCCCACGCAGGCCTCCCAGCTCTACGGCACGAATGTGGCGAACCTGATCGAGCTGATGACCCCGGGCAAGGACGGCAGGCTGGTCCTGGACTTCGACGATGTCGTCCAGCGATCCATCACCGTCGTGCGCGGCGGCGAAATCACCTGGCCGCCGCCCCCGGTCGCCGTCTCGGCGAAACCGGCGGCCGAACCCGTCGAGCCACCGGAACCGGCCGCGGCGAAGGAGCCCCTGTCCGCCGCGCGCCGCATCGGGCTGGTACTGATCGCCGCGGCCGCGGTGTTCGGGCTGATCGCGATCTCACCACCCGCGCTCCAGGGCCATCTGACGGTCTTCGCGCTCGCGATCGTGATCGGCTACTACGTGATCGGCCATGTCCATCACGCGCTGCACACCCCGTTGATGTCGGTGACCAACGCGATCTCCGGAATCATCGTGGTCGGCGCGCTGCTGCAGATCGGGCACGGCGATGCGTGGATCACCGGCCTGTCGTGCGCGGCGATCCTGCTGGCGAGCATCAACATCTTCGGTGGCTTCGCGGTGACCCGCCGCATGCTCGCCATGTTCTCCCGCAGCTGAGCTGCGCCCGACCCCGGAGCGAATTCTCATGATTTCCGTTGAAACCGTGGCCGATTCGGCCTACCTCGTCGCGGCGCTGTTGTTCATCCTCGCGCTGGGCAGCCTGGCCAGGCACGACACCGCGAAGATGGGCAATGCCTTCGGCATCGTCGGAATGGCGGTGGCCCTCGGCGCCACCGTCGTCCTCGCGATCAGCCGCGACATCCAGCCCTCCGGCCTGCTGTTGCTGGTGGGCGCCACCGCGATCGGCGCGGCGATCGGCCTGTGGCGGGCCCGGGTCGTCGAGATGACCGGGATGCCCGAGCTGATCGCGCTGCTGCATTCGTTCGTGGGTGTGGCGGCGGTGCTGGTCGGCTGGAACGGTTACCTGCATGTCGAACGACATCCCGGCGGCGCCGAGGCCGCGTTGCTGCGCGCCGACGGACTGCTGGGAATCCACGGTGCCGAGGTCGCGATCGGGGTCTTCATCGGCGCGGTGACGTTCACCGGCTCGATCGTGGCCTACCTGAAGCTGTCGGCGCGCATCGCGTCGGCACCGATGATGTTGCCGGGCAAGAACATTCTCAATGTCGGCGCACTCGTGCTGTTCGCCGCGCTGACCGTGTGGTTCGTCCTCGATCCCCGGTTGTGGACGCTGATCGCGATCACGGTCGTGGCACTGCTGCTCGGCTGGCACCTGGTGGCCTCCATCGGCGGCGGCGACATGCCGGTCGTGGTGTCGATGCTCAACAGCTACTCCGGCTGGGCGGCGGCCGCGTCGGGCTTCCTGCTCGGCAACGATCTGCTGATCATCACCGGTGCGCTGGTCGGTTCCTCGGGTGCCTACCTGTCCTATGTCATGTGCAAGGCCATGAACCGCTCGTTCGTGTCGGTGATCGCGGGCGGCTTCGGCATCACCGCGGGCCCGGCCGGGGACACCGACCTGGGTGAGCACCGCGAGATCAGCGCCGATGCCGTCGCCGAACTGCTCGCCGGGGCGTCGTCGGTGATCATCACGCCCGGCTACGGCATGGCCGTGGCCCAAGCCCAGCACGGCGTCGCCGAACTCACCCGCAAGTTGCGCGAGCGGGGCGTCACCGTGCGGTTCGGTGTGCACCCCGTCGCGGGCAGGCTGCCCGGCCACATGAACGTGCTGCTGGCCGAGGCGAAGGTGCCCTACGACATCGTCCTGGAAATGGACGAGATCAACGACGATTTCACCGGCACCGACGTGGTCCTGGTGATCGGCGCCAACGACACCGTCAACCCAGCTGCCGCCGAGGACCCGGCCAGCCCCATCGCGGGCATGCCCGTCCTCACGGTGTGGGAGGCCGACAACGTCGTCGTCTTCAAACGTTCCATGGTCTCGGGCTACGCCGGCGTCCAGAATCCCCTGTTCTTCCGCGAGAACTCCGCGATGCTGTTCGGTGACGCGAAGGACCGCGTCGACGACATCGTGAAAGCACTGTGACTCGAAGCCTCGGTACGGCGGCGCATCTCCAGCGCCACCGGACCGACAGGCTCATCATGATCAACTGACCATGTCACGTGACCGGCGACGGATCCGGTCGACCGTCGAGAGCCGAGCTACGGGGACGCGAGATCGCGCAAATACCCGCAGACCTCGTCGATCGCCTGCTCGGTCTGCGGGAACACCCCGACCTCGGTGAAGAAGCCGTGGAAGACCCCGGTGTATCTGGTCGACGACACCGGCACGCCCTCGTCCCGCAAGCGTCGCGCGTACGCCTCGGCGTCATCGCGGATCGGGTCGACCTCGGCCGTGACGACCAGCGCGGGCGGCAGGTTTCGCAACGATTCCGCCCGCATCGGCGCCGCCAGGGGATCGCCGCCGGGATGTCCGGCCCCGACGTACTGCTCCCAGAACCAGCGTCCTTCCGCGGCGCCGAGCAGGGGTGCGTCGGCGAACTGCGACCATGACGGCCTGGTGAACGTGTCGTCGACTGCGGGGTAGGCGAGCACCTGCGCGACGGGCAGGTCGCCGCCGTTCTCGCGGCGGTGAAGGCACAGGGCGACAGCGAGATTCCCGCCGGCGGAGTCGCCGCCGATCGCCATCCGATCCGGGTCGATGCCCAGGTCGGCGGCCGATCGACGCAGCCAGGCGTAGGCGTCGACACAGTCGTGCAGCGCCGCCGGGTAGGGGTTCTCCGGCGCCAGGCGGTACTCGAGTGACACCACCGTCCACCCCGATTTGTTCGCGATGGCCCGGCACAGCTCGTCGGCGCCGTCGAGGGTGCCGAGGACGAAACCGCCGCCGTGCAGGTAGACCAGGGTGGGTGCGGCAGCCGTGGTCGTCGCGTTCGCGCGGTAGAGGCGTGCCGCGATGGTGCCGGTTCGGGTCGGCACGGTCAGTGGTGCGACATGGTCGAGCGGGGTGATCGGCTCGGCCGACGGTGCCGAGTTCACCAGCGCGCGAGCCTGCTCCGGACCCAGTTCGTGGAGGGGTTTCGCCAAGATCCGGCTGATCATGGTCGCTACGGCCGTCGCCTGGTCATCGAGCGGTTTCCAGCTCGCGGGAGTGTCGTCGTTCATGGGAAATCCTCGCTCGTCGTTGACAAGAAGTGATCTGTGCCTCACCATCATAGTCACGTGACCCAGACATTTGACTAGAAGTTCACGTTCCATTTGGGATCCGCTGTCGACGGTGTACCGCGCACGCGATCTCGTCGCATCGAAAGGACAACAAGATGACCGAAACGACGATCGGTCCCGCGACGCGCGGGGCCGAGGCGGTCGCCGGGGTCGACATCCGGATCGAGGACGACGCAAGTCCGATCGTCCGGCTGATCGCCCGGACCATCGCCGATTCCCTCCGCGCCGACAGCTCGCTGCTGCCCGCCGGACTCACCGGCACGATCGCGATCCGTTCCCACGACACACCGCAGGCGGCCACGATCACCCTCGCCGACGGCGCGATCGCGGTGTCGGGCGGTGTGTTCGTCGAGCCCGACCTCGACGCGACCGTCGATCTGAACCAGTTCTTCGCCCCGGTGGGCGAGCCCGTCGGCTCGGCGGAGCTCGCGGCCGCCGCGGTCGCCCTGCTGTCGCCGCCGCTGCCGGACTGGAAGACCGCCGCGCTGAGCTTCTGGGAGAAGGCCCGCTCGGTACCCGGCATCCCCGACATGCTCGTCGCCGTCATCGAAGGACCCGACGGCGTGGAGCAGGTCGTCGCGGGCGAGGGGGAGACCCACTACGTCATCGCGGGCCCGCCGGACCTGCTGGCCGCCGTCTTCACCGGCGCGGTCGATCTGCTCGCCGCTCTGTCCACCGGCCTCGTCGGCGTGCGCGGCACGCTCTCGCAGCTGTCCGTACTGGTCGGCGCCTCCTGGAAGGTTCGTTACGATGTCTGAAATCGCCACCGCCGCAACGGTTCTCGAGCCGGGCGTGCACACGGTCCGGATCGAGTCGACCAATCACGACGGCTCGTTCCACGGCAAGAACGTCTCGCCCGCGAAGTACACCGCGTGCGCGGACTCCGGTTTCGCGATGGCCGACCTGCTGTTCGGTCTCGACCTCGGCAACGCGCCGACGCTCGGGTTCGCCTACCCCGACTGGCGTGGTCATCTCGCCGACCTGCAGTTCCGGCCCGACCCGGCGACCATGGTGCAGTGGGCGCCCGGTGTGCAGTCGGTGATCGGTGACTACTGGCGGCCCGACGGCACCCCGATCGGTACCTGTCCGCGCAATCTCGCCCGCAAGCTGGTCGATCGGCTCGCCGACCGCGGTTTCACCGCGACCATCGCCGTCGAGATCGAGGCCACCCTGTTCCAGGAGTCGGTGCACGAGGCACGCGCGAAGGGGTACCGCGATCTCACCCCGCTCGGCGGCTCCGCGGGCACCGCCTACAACCTGGCCAAGTCCAAGGACTGGGTCGACTACATGTCGGCGGTCGCACGACGGCTCGAGGAGATCGGCATCGAGTGGGAGGCGTGGAGCGATGAGGACGCGGCCGGTCAGGTCGAGCTCAATCTCGTCCCGGCCGACCCGATCTCGGTGTGCGACAACTGGGCTCGCGCTCGGCAGGTGATGCGTGAGGTGGCCTTCGAACTCGGTCACACCGTCACCTTCATGGCCAAACCGACCGCCGGTTACGGCCAGGCCTCGCACGTCAACCTGTCGTTGCAGCGCGACGGTGTCAACGCGTTCTACGCCGCCGACGGGCCGTCGCAGACCATGCGGCACGCGGTCGCCGGACTGCTCGCGACGATGCGCGGCGCGACCTCGGTGATGCTCCCGCAGATCACCTCCTTCCGCCGCCTGGTCGACCTGAGCGGGCCCCCGACCACGGTGACGTGGGGCATCGCCAACAAGACGACAGCCGTGCGCGCGGTGTGCGGTCACCCGAAGTACTCGCGCCTCGAGTACCGCGTTCCGGGTGCCGACGCCAACCTGTACCTCGCGGTCGCGACGATTCTGGCCGGTGTGATCGCCGGGATCGACGGCAAGCTCGAACCGGCCGACCCGATCAGCGATATGGCTTGGTGCGCACCGGATCTCGAGCGACTGCCCGACACCATCACCAAGGCGGCCGACGCGCTCGAGTCCGACCTGATCCTGCGCGAGCAGCTCGGCGACGAGTTCGTCGACTACTGGGTCGGCACGCGGCGCTGGGAATGGATGCAGTTCCACACCACCGGCGGCGACCCGTTCGCCGAGCTGTCGGAGTGGGAATCCACGCGCTACTTCGAGTTCCCGTGACCGCGCGCTCGACCCCGGTGAAACCGCTGATCGGGCTCACCGGACGACGGTTCAGGATGGGCCTGATCAGCGGCAGTCACCCGGGCTACGGCCGGCGGCTCACCGACGCCTTCTTCACCGATTTCGCGGAACGGATCACCCGCGCGGGCGGCGTGCCGGTGATGCTGCCCTACGACGCCGATCCGGCCGCGCTCGGTGACTGGCTGTCGGGTGTGGTGATCACGGGCGGTCAGGATGTGCACCCGCGCTGGTGGGGTGGCGACGAGTCGGTGGTCGGTGACATCGACGCGGTCGACAACCCGTCAGTGCACGATCCCGACCGCGACCGCTTCGAGACCGAGCTCACCACGGTCGCGATCGAACGGCAGATCCCGCTGCTCGGCGTGTGTCGCGGCATGCAGGTTCTCAACGTGACCCTCGGTGGCACACTGATCGCCGACCTGCCCTCCGGGCCGATCGAGCACCTGGCGGCGGCCGGTCCGCTCTCGGACGGCGACCCCGGACACGTCGTCACCTTCGACCCGGGAACGGTGGCGCAGAAGGTGTTCGGCGATCGGCTCGTCACCAATTCGTGGCACCACCAGGCGGTCGACGCGTGCGGTGACGGGCTGGTCGTCACCGGCCGTACCGAGGACGGCGTCGCCGAGGCCATCGAGTTGCCCGGCGCCCCGGTGCTCGGCGTGCAATGGCATCCCGAGTGGATGGTCACCGACGACGGCGCCCTGCGCTGGCTGGTCGAAGCGGCCGCCGAGCAGCGCTGAACAACGCCGACTGTGGCCGCCACCTGGTCGGTGGCGGCCACAGCGGCGTGTGCTGCGTCTCGGGTCAGTCCATACGAACCCACGACACCAGCGAGCGCATGTCGGGCTCGGGTTCATGGACCACCGGCTCGGCCGCGGGGGCGGCGGGCTCGCCCAGGTTCACCGCCATCCAGGCGTCGAGCACGCCGAGGGTGAGTGCCATCTGGGCCTGCGCCGCGTTCTCGTCGGTGAAGACCAGCCAGTTGAGGGCGAAGCCGTCGGACAGCGCGGACACCACGTAGATCAGCTTGTCGATCGTGCCCGCGTCGACCGGTCGGCCGGGCGCGACGGTGGTGCCCTCGAGGATCGAGTGCATGGTCGAGAAGGCTTTGGCGTACACGACCTCGGCCTGCTCGCCCTCTCGTTGGCCCCAGCTGATCAGCTCGAGGATGGTCGCCCCGAAATCCGGGTTCGCCAGATACCACTCGAGTACGCCGCGCAACAGCCCGCGAGCCGTGTTCTGTGTGTCGCTGTGGACGTCGCTGCGGTGCAGCACGTCGCGGTACTCGTTGGCGAGGTACTCGAACACCGCTGCGAACAGCACCTCTTTGGTGGCGAAGCAGTAGTGCAGGGTGGCCAGGGGAGCGCTCGCCTCTTCCGCGATGCGGCGCGTCGTGGCTCCGTCCACTCCGTGGGCGGCGATCACGCGCACGGCCGCGGCCACCAGATCGGCGCGGCGTTCGGCGGCGGGGATGCGAGCCATGCGGTAACTCCTGTCGATTCAGATCTGAACGATTGATCAAGTCAACTTCGACATTACCAGTCCGACAGCGCATCGCTCACGTGTGACCGCGCCTGTCGCGAAGAAAAGATAGTCATATGCCTTGATCAAATGACCCACTCCGGCTACCGTTATGGCAGGCCTCACATTCCCGCCGACCAGTGGCCACACCCACCGGCGATCCAGGCCCATCGAAAACACCCGTGACGGCACGCCCGCCGCGCTCGGCCGCAACCCCGGCCGGCCGCAGGTCGACCGACGACCTATCACCTGCCAACCGCGAAGAGGACGACATGACCCGAGTCGAATCGGTCCATCCCGAACGTGAGATCACGCTCGCTCGCCTGGCCATGGACCCGCCCGTCGACACCCTCGTCGATCTCCTGGCGGATCAGGCAGCGCGCTCGCCGGAGCGTGAGTTCCTCCGCTTCACGCAGGGCACGTGGACGTTCGGCGAGATCGACGACTGGACCTCGCGCCTGGCGCGGCGACTGGTCGCCGAGGACGGCGTCCGCCCCGGCGACCGGGTGGCGATCATGCTCCCCAACGTCGTCGAGTGGCCGGTGGCCTGGCTGTCGATCCTCGGCGCGGGCGGCGTCACCGTCCCGGTGAACTCGTCGTATCAGCGCGCGGACCTGGAATTCGTGCTCCGCGATTCGGGCGCGCGGCTGATCTTCACCGACGCCGAGCACCGGGCCCTGGTCGAAGAGGTCCGCACCGGCGCCGATGACCTGGCCGACGTCCGGATCATCGACGTGCCCGCGGTCGGCGAACTCGCGCACCTCCCGGCGGGGCGTCCGGTACTCGACATCACCGGCGAGACGCTCGCCAACTTCCAATACACCTCGGGCACGACCGGGTTCCCCAAAGCGTGCATGCTCACCCACGACTACTGGACCCGGCTGGGCTGGGTCTGCTCGAACGCGGCCGATCTCGGCCCCGACGACGTGGCGCTCACCTCACAACCCTTCTCCTACATGGACCCGCAGTGGAACACCGCACTGTGCCTGACGATCGGTGCGCCGCTGGTGGTGCTTCCCCGGTTCTCCGCGTCGGGCTTCATGGCCGACGTCCGCAAGCACCGGGCCACGTTCTGCTACGTCCTCGGCTCGATGCCGACACTGCTGTACAAGCAGGCGCCGACCCCGCAGGACCGCGACAACGACCTGCGCATCGTGCTGTGCTCGGGGGTTCCCGCCGCTTTGCACGCCGAGCTCGAACAGCGGTGGGGCGCGCCGTGGCGGGAAATCTTCGGGATGACCGAGAGCGGCGCCGACCTGGTCAGCCTGCCCGAATCCACCGAGGACGTCGGCAGCGGGCGGCTCGGTCGGCCGGTGCCGACCAAGCAGGTCCGGGTGATCGACCCCCAGGGCCGCGAAGTCGGCGAGGGCGAATCCGGCGAACTCGTCACCTCCGGCAAACCGATGATGCTCGGTTACTGGAACCGGCCCGAGGACACCGCCCAGGTCCTGCGTGACGGCTGGCTGCACACCGGCGATGTCGCGGTCCGCGAGGAAGGTAGCTACCGCCTGGTCGGCCGGCTCAAGGACATGGTCCGCCGGGGCGGGGAGAACATCGCCAGCGCCGAGGTCGAACGCGTGCTCGAACGCGACGACAGCGTTGTCGCCACCGCTGTCGTCGGGGTACCGGACGAGCTGTTCGGCGAGGAGGTCAAGGCCTTCGTGCAGCTGGCGCCCGGGGTCGCGGAGAGCCGCGAGACCGCGCAGCGCATCCTCGACGGCGCACGAAATCAATTGGCGCGCTTCAAGCTTCCGCGCTACGTGGAATTCGTCGCCGACTTCCCGCGCACCCCGTCCGAGCGGGTGTCCAAACCCGCGTTGAAGGCACGCGCCGCCGAGAACCCCGGCACCACCTACGACCTGCAACCACCGCGCGAGAAGAGGAGCCGGACATGACCGACAACTATCTGGACGTGCGCATCGACGACGACGTCGCGGTGCTCACGCTGAACCGTCCGGCGAAGCTGAACGTGCTCGATGTGGCCACCCGGGTGCTGCTCGCGCAGACCATCCGCCACTTCGGTACCGGTGATCTGGTGCGCGGGATCGTGCTCACCGGCACCGGCCGGGCCTTCTCCGCGGGGGAGGACCTGCAGGCGGTTCCGTCCACGTACGAGGAGATCCGCGAGGCGGTCTCGACCTTCCACGACATCACCCGCGCGATTTTCGAGACCACGGTCCCGGTGATCGCGGCGGTGAACGGGATCGCCGTCGGCGGCGCCTCGGAGATCACGCTGTCCTGTGACGGGCGGATCGGCAGCACGGCCGCCGAGTACTTCCAGCCGGAGAACCACCGCGGCATCATCATCTCCAACGCCTCGAGCTTCCTGATGGGCAGGCTGGTCCGCAACCACGCGATGCGCCTCGTTCTCGGCTCGCAGCGAGTCGCCGCCGAGGAGGCGCTGCGCATCGGCCTGCTCGACGAGATCGTCGCCCCGGAGACGCTGGTCGACCGCGCCGTCGAGGTGGCCCGCCAGTGGAACTCCGATCCCCGCATCACGGCATTGCACCTGGGCCTGCTGCGTCCACTGGCCGCCGAGATCGAGGCCGCTTTCGCCCGCGAGGACGACGCCGCCCGCCAGGCCTGGGAGTGCGGCGCCTTCAGTGCGGGCATCGAGGGTTTCTGGACATCGAAGAACGCGGCGTCCCCGGCGCCCGCGCAGAGCAACCGAGATCGGAGCCGATCATGATCACCACCGAAGCAGCTGTCCTCACGGCGGTCGGTGAACCGCTGGAGTTCACCGAGATCCTGGTCGACGACCCGGAGCCCGACGAGGTTCGCCTCGCGGTCTCGAATGTCGGTCTGTGCCACAGCGACCTGCACTACATGACCGGAACCGTCGGCGCCGACCTGCCCGTGGTGGTCGGGCACGAGGTGGCGGGCGTGGTGGAGTCGGTCGGCTCCGCGGTGACCACGCTGCGTCCCGGCGATCGCGTCGTCGGCGCTCTCACGCCTTCGTGCGGGCAGTGTCGCAACTGCCAGGTCGGTCACTCGACCCAGTGCCAGCGCGTCACCCAGATCCGGCAGCGGCCCCGGCCCGCCTTCCAGCTGCCCGACGGGCGGGTCGTCCATCGCCTCGGCGATGTCGGCGCGTTCTCCCGGCACACCCTGATGCGCGAGAACGCGCTGGTGAAGGTGGCCGACGAGGTGGGTCTGCACGTGGGCTGCCTGCTCTCGTGCTGCATCATCACCGGTGTCGGCGCCGTGTTCCGGGCTGCCGAGGTACGTCCCGGTTCCACTGTCGCCGTGATCGGTTGCGGCGGTGTGGGTTCGGCCATCATCCAGGGCGCCCGGCTGGCCGGCGCCTCGGCGATCGTCGCCGTGGACCTCGACGACGCCCGCCTCGCCGCCGCCAGGACCTACGGCGCCACCCACGTCGTGAACGGCGCGGCCGACGTGGCCGCCGAGATCCAGAACCTGCTCGGGGACGGCGTGGACTACTCCTTCGAAGCCGTCGGCAGCGCGCGGACCGCGGCCACCGCCCTCGAGGTGCTGCGCCCCACCGGCACCGCGTGCCTGGTCGGTATCGCTCCCGACGGCACCGACCTGAAGCTGCCCGCCTGGAACTTCTTCTTCTCCGAGAAGCGTCTCATCGGTTCCTACATGGGGTCGGGACAGGCGCAGGAGGACATCGCCCAGTTCGCCCGCCTGTACCAGCAGGGGCGGCTGCTGCTCGACGAGATGGTCAGCGACGTCATCGGATTCCACGACATCGACAAGGGCTTCGAGGCGATGAAGTCCGGCGAAGTCACCCGCATCGTCGCCGACCTCACCGTCTGAGACCCGTTCGCGCACCGAAGGAGCACCTGATGACGAATCCGCAACTGCCCCAACCGATCAACTACATCGCCGACGAGTGGTCCGAGTGCGCGACGATTCCCGACGCCTGGAACCTCGACCCCAACACCGGCCTGCCGGTGCACCGCGCCGTCACCACCACCCCTGAGGACGTGGAACGCGCACTGCGCCATGCCGAGCGGTCCTACGGTTTCGAACGCTGGGACGACGCGGCGAGCGAGGAACGCGCCGAGATCATCGAGCGCGCGGCCGACATCGTCGAGTCCCGCATCGAGGACATCGCCCGCACCGACGCTCTCACCAGCGGTGTCCCGATCGCCAAGGCCCGGATGGTCGCCCAGTTCCTGCCGTACCGGATCCGTGCCGCGGCCACGGAATTGCGGACCATCCCGCGTCGCACCGCGCTCGAGGCCGGTGGTCGGGACGTGCGTTTGTACAAGGTCCCGTGGGGCCCGGCCGCCATCCTCACCCCGTGGAACGGCCCGAGTTTCATTCCCGCCGCGAAGATGGTGAGCGCCCTGGCCGCCGGCTGCCCGGTGATCCTCAAGCCGTCCGAACACGCGCCGAGCAGCGCTCAGATCATCGTCGAGAGCTTCGTCGAGGCCGGACTGCCCGCCGGTGCGTTGCAGCTGCTGCACGGTGCGGGTGACGTGGGCGCGGCCGTCACCGGTGACCCGCGCGTGAAGATCGTCTCCTTCACCGGCGGCCCGAATGCCGGACGGGCGATCGCCCGCGCGGCGGCCGAGGACTTCAAGGTGCTCCAGCTCGAGCTCGGCGGCAACAATCCGGCCCTGGTACTCGACGACGCCGACATCGACGTGGCCGCCGACGGCATCCTCGACGGGATGACCAAGCTCAACGGTCAGTGGTGCGAGGGCCCCGGCAAGGTGCTCGCGCACAAGAGCCTGGTCGAACCGCTGCTCGAGGCGCTGCTGGACCGGATCGCCCACATCGAGATCGGCAACTCGCTCGACGAGAGCACCGAACTCGGCCCCATCTCCAACGCCCCGCACTTCGCGACGCTGCAGAGCCGGATCGACGGGCTTCGCACCCATGGCGCGACCATCCACCAGCCCGCGAAGCTCCCCGACCTCGGCGGCTTCTTCCTGTCGCCGACCGTCGCGACGGGCGTCGACGCGTCGCTGGCGACCGCCGAACTGTTCGGCCCGCTGATCAGCCTGCACGCCGTGGAGTCCGACGAGGACGCGCTGCGTGTGGCCAACGCCGACCCGTCGGGGCTCGACGCCTACGTGTTCGGCGGCGACCTGGACCGCGCCGTCGATGTCGGCTCGCGAATCCTGTCCGGCGAGGTGCGCGTCAACGGCGCCAAGGTCGCCGACCTGGCCGACGGGTCGGCCCAAAGCTTCTGGGGCACTTCGGGAATCGGCGGTCACGCCCCCGGTGAGTCCGTCCGGGTGTTCTGCGGCGACCGCGTTGTCGGCGTCGATTCCCCCGACCTCCCCATGTAATCGACTCCCTCAACGAAAGCGGCCACTGCCATGAACTCCACCTCAACCACCGATCACGAGGTTGTCGACGTCATCGGTGTCGGCGCCGGCTTCACCGGCGTGTACCTCGCCCACCGGCTGACCACAGCGGGCTGGACCTTCGCCGGTTTCGAAGCCGGACCCAGCGTCGGCGGCACCTGGTTCTGGAACACCTACCCGGGCGCACGCTGTGACGTCGAGAGCATCTACTACTCGTACTCCTTCGACGAGGCACTCCAGCAGGAGTGGACGTGGAGCCAGCGCTTCGCCCCGCAGGCCGAGATCCTCAGCTACATCGAGCATGTCGCCGACCGCTTCGACCTGCGCAAGCACTTCACCTTCAACACCCGCGTGGTCGCCTCCACCTGGAACGCCGCCGATCGGCTCTGGGAGGTGCGGCTCGACAACGGTGAGATCCGGCGCAGCCGCTATCTGATCTCGGGTGCGGGCGGCCTGTCGACGCCGAAGGACTTCGACGTGCCCGGCCTGTCGAACTTCACCGGGCTGAAGGTGTCGACGAGCCGGTGGAACATCTCCCTCGACGACCTCGCGGGCAAGCGCGTCGCCGTGATCGGCACGGGATCCTCCGGCGTGCAGGCGATTCCACTGATCGCCGAGGTCGCCGAACACCTCACGGTGTTCCAGCGCACCCCGAACTACGTGATGCCCGCCCGCAACGCCGAACTCGCCCCCGACCAGGTCGCCGCCGTCAAGGACAACTATGCGGCGATTCGGGAGGAGTGCAGGCACTCGCCCGGTGGCATCCCCGATCGCCCCGTCACCGACCGGGCCTTCGATGTCTCGGACGCCGAGCGCAAGCGCCGGTACGAGGCGGCCTACGAGCGCAGCGGGTTCCTCGGCGTCGGCGCGGAATTCGCCGACCTGCTGTTCGACGAGGAAGCGAACCGGACCGCGTCGGAGTTCATCCACGACAAGATCCGCGAGATCGTGAAAGACCCGGTCACCGCGGAACGGCTGGTCCCCAAGTACCACCCGCTCGGCGCCAAGCGCAGCGTCTTCGGCACGGACTACTACGAGACCTACAACCGGCCGAACGTGTCGCTTGTTTCACTGCGTGAAGAGTCGATCGAGACGATGACCGAGAACGCGATCGTCACCTCGAACGGCACCTACGAGGTGGACGCCATCGTGCTCGCGATCGGGTTCGACGCCTTCACCGGACCGCTCTACGGGCTCAACCTGACCGGTGCGTCCGGCAAGAAACTGCAGGAAGTGTGGAGTGACGGTATCCGCTCCTACCTCGGAATCATGGCCGCCGACTTCCCCAACTTCTTCATGGTCGGCGGCCCGCTGAGTCCCGCGCTCGCCAGCAATGTGGTGGTGACCATCGAGCAGGCCGTCGACTGGATCGCCGACCTGATCGAACACGCCCGCGACACCGGCGCGACGCAGATCGAAGCCACCCCCGAGGCCCAGCAGGAGTGGGTCGACATCACCGAGTGGACCGTGTCCCAGACGCTGTACGCCACCACCGACTCCTGGTATCGGGGCTCGAACGTCGAGGGCAAGCCCAACACCTTCATGGGCTACCTGGGCGGGGTCGGCAAGTACCGCCGAATGTGCACCGAGATCGCCAAGCGGGGCTATCCCGGCGTCGAGATCGACGGCGAAGCGACGTCGCGCACAGTCGGCCCGATTCACGAGGAGATCGCATGAGCAGCGCAGTCCACCGGCGGTATGTCGCCTTCTCCGACGCCCACTACGCCGGTAACCTCGTCGACGGTGCCTACGCCTTGAAGCTCTTCGGCGATGTCGGCACCAATCTCGCGATCGAAATGGACGGCCATGAGGGGTTGTTCGCCGGTTACTCGTCGGTGGAATTCCTCGCCCCGGTCCGTGGTGGCGATGTCGTCGAGGCCGAAGCAACCCTGGTGAAAAAGGGGAACCGCAGCCGCACGGTCGATTTCGAGCTCCGGGTGATCTGCCGCGGCTCCGACGACACCGGCCGGGCGCAGGTCCTCGACCCACCCCTGGTCGCGGTACGCGCTCGCGGTACCGCGGTCATCCCCGCAGACGGAACGGAGTAGGCGCCATGGAATTGATCGACGACACCGGTTGGGCCGAACAACCCAGCACGGTCGAACCATCGCTCACCGGTGACATCGACTGCGACGTCGTGGTGATCGGCGGTGGTGGCGGCGGTATGTCGGCGGCCCTGCGCCTCGCCGACAAGGGCGTGGACGTGGTGCTGCTCGAGGCGAAAACCCTCGGCTGGGGCGCCACCTCCCGCAACGCGGGCTACATCACGAACTCGGTGGCCGCCGATCCCGAACTGCTGGGGTTCCTGCTGAAGCGCGAGCGGTTGCGCGAGCTGTACCGCTACGCCGAGCACGCGGTGCATTTCGCCGAGGACGCGATCGAGCACCACGCGATCGACTGTGATTACAAGCAGGAAGGCATCGTGATGGCCGCGGTGTCGAAGGGACAGTTGCGGCACGCCCGCCGCAACGCGAAGGTTCTGGCCGCGGCCGGATCGTCGGGCGAATTCGTCGAGGGTCCCGAGGCGGGGCTGCCGGAGGGCTTCCTCGGTGGTATCCGTGAAGGCGTGGGCGGCACGGTCAACCCGGGCAAGTTCGCCCTCGGTCTGCGCGCCGCGACGATCGCCGCCGGCGTGCGTGTCTACGAGTCCACTCCGGCGGTCGACGTCGTCGATACCGGTGACCGGGTCACCGTCGAAACCCCGCACGGAAAGGTCAGGGCACGCAAGGCGCTACTCACCACCAACGCCGCGAGCAACAGCCTGTCCATCGCACCGAAACACCTCGCGACCCCGGTGTGGACCTCGCTGGTCGAAACCGAACCGATCCCGCCCGAGCGGCTCGACGAGATCGGCTGGACCAGCAGGGCGCCCCTGGTCACCCTGCACATGATCCTGGAGAGTTATCGCGTCACGCCGCGCGGCACCATCGCGTTCGGCACCCGCCGCATCCAGGCGGGTCGCAACCCGCTGCCGACCCGTACTCCCGCGCCGCAGGTCGTCGACGATCTCGTCCGTGGCTTCCACGACCGCTTCCCCGGCCTGCGCGACATCGAGCCGGTGCGAGCCTGGGGTGGCTGGATCGGCATGAGCTCCACCTGGCTGCCCGCCGCGGGCGAGGCCTCCGAGAACGTGCTGTACTCGGCGGCCTGCAACGGCCACGGCTTCGCGCAGGCGCAATACGTGGGACACCTGCTGGCCGACCATGTCACCGGCGCACCTCGGCACGAGGACCTCGAAGCGATCTGGCACGGCGGCAAACGGTTCTGGCCCAGCTTCGTCAGCAACCCCGCGCTGTACCTCGGTTGGCTCGCCGACCGCACCGTCGACCGCTGGGCCTCGCTCTGGAAGTGAACCGCGCTCGCGCTGCCGTCGGCGAAGGCACTCTTCGTCGGCGGCAGGCGCGTGGTGCGCGGCCGACTCTCAGGGCCGGGTGAAGGCCAGCAACCGCGCGGTGGTGTGCTGGCGGACTTCGCCGTGCTGATTGAGCGTGTCGTAGGTCGCGGTGATGAATCCGCGGCGGGGATCGGACCGGGAAGGTCGCACATCGGTCACCTCCAGTTCGACGTGCAAGCGGTCCCCCGGCCGGGTCGGTGACGGCCAGGCCAGTTCGATGGAGGCGCCGATGATGCCGGTGGCCAACGGCAGTCCCGTGGTGACCAGCAGGCGCATGGTGATCGCGGCGGTGTGCCAGCCGCTGGCCGCCAGGCCCCCGAAGAAGGTGTCCTTCGCGGTGTCCTCGCCGAGGTGGAACGGTTGCGGGTCCCACTCGGTGGCGAAGTCGACGATGGCGTCGGCCCCGAGGTCGTAGGTGGCGGTGCGGAACCGATCGCCGACGGCGATGTCGTCCAGCCAGAGAGCGTTGGTGGTCACTGGATGCTCCTCATTGACAAAGAGTGATTCTTGACCCACGATCATAGTCACATGACTTAGACAAATGACTACGATTCGGTCAGGATGTACATGTTCACCAACACCTTCACGGAAACGTTCGGCATCGAGCACCCCCTCGTCTGTGGCGGCATGACCGCCGTCGGTACGGCGGACCTGATCGGCGCGGTGGCCAACGCCGGTGCCCTCGGATTCCTCACCGCTCTCACTCAGCCCACACCGGAGGCGCTGGTCAAGGAGATCAACCGCTGTCGTGACCTCACCGACAAGCCCTTCGGTGTGAACCTGACGATCCTGCCGACGATCAAGCCGGTGCCCTACGACGAATATCGCGACGCGATCGTCGAGAGCGGCATCACCATCGTCGAAACCGCCGGCGGTAACCCGCAGCCGCACCTGCCCACCTTCAAGGCGGCGGGGGTGAAGGTGATCCACAAGGCGGTCACTGTTCGCCACGCGCTCAAAGCCCAGCAGCTAGGTGTCGACGCGGTGAGCATCGACGGCTTCGAATGCGCGGGACACCCCGGTGAGGACGATGTCCCCGGACTCGTGCTGATCCCCGCCGCCGCGCGAGCGCTGACCGTTCCGATCATCGCCAGCGGCGGAATCGCCACCGGGGCAGGGCTTGTCGCGGCCCTCGCCCTCGGCGCGTGCGCGGTGAACATGGGCACGCGGTTCATGGCGACCACCGAGGCGCCCATCCACGACAACGTCAAGCGGCAGATCGTCGACAACAGCGAACGCGACACGGTCATCGTGTTCCGCGAGTTCCACAATTCCGCCCGGGTGGCCCGCAACGCGGTGTCGGAGGAGATCGCCGCGGTCTCCCGCGAGCCCGGCGCGACCTTCGACGACATCGCCCACCTGGCCAGCGGTGCTCGCGCACGCGAGCGCGTGTACGGCGACGGCGATGTCGACGGCGGGCTGTGGTGGGCGAGCCAGGCCCAGGGGTTGATCCACGACATCGGCAGCTGCCAGGACGTGGTCGACACCATTCTCGCCGAGGCGCGGCAGATCATCACCGGCACGCTGCCCGCTCAGCTCGCCGACTAGCACCTCCCGCCGAACCGCCGAACCGCGCACCGCCGGTTCGGCGGTTTTGTGCGTTCAGGGTCGGGTCCGTATCGCCCTGCCGGAAATAGTGAGTCAATTGCCTTGATCATATGACTTACTCCCGGTACCGTTATGACAGGCATCACATCCGACCTGTCTCGGGCTACGCGGGCTCATCCCGCTCGCCGACTGATGCCCGACCCGAATGCCGAAGCGAGACGACCACCAGTCCGCGATCGCTCGGCAGCACTCATCGAACAACCCATGCCGCTCGGCCGGCGGGTGCCCTCTTTCAAGGAGAAGATCATGTCCATCAAGGAACTGCTTTTCGCGGTCGCGGACATCTGGATGATCGCCGTCGGTTTCACCTACGGCATCAAATTCATTCGGAACTACAAGAATTATCTGCTCGGTATCGAGTGGATCATCGTCGCGACCTCGGGCACGAATTTCCTGATCTACGGTCTGCTCAAAGCGGGCCACGACAGCCCGATGTATACCGGCGCGGCCTATTTGGACGCCTTCTCCCGATCGGTCGGTATCACGCTGATCCTGGTACTCGGGCTCCTGCAGGTGACCCACCGGTACAAGCCGTCGGCGGCGGTGGACATCGGCGCGTTCGCCCTCGCTGGTGTGGCCGGCCTGCTGCTGCTCGGTTACCAGGACACCATCGGTCTGCCTGCCGCGATCTTCTTCGTCGTGGTCAACGTGCTCACCACGATCTTCCTCGCCTACTTCGTCAAGCGACTGTGGCAGATCGGGGAGCGTCGACACGCCGTGTGGTCGGCCGTCGCGACCGCATGCGGTTTCCTGATCGCGGCGACCTACGACTTCGTCAAGATTCCCGGTGACGACGCCGAGCACACGATCTTCTACATCTTCGCCCTGTCGACGTGGGGACTGCAGATGTTCGCCTACTACCGCGCCTACCGCGCCTACCGCGCTTTCGACGCTTACAACAAGCGTGTCGCTGCGCCGGCGGTAGCCGATGACACCGCCGTCACGGCGTAATCGACCGAATCCATTTCGACCGACCTACAGGCTGGAGCCGATATGGCAACGCAGAATATTCGAGAAGAAACCACTGAGGTTGTCATCATCGGCGCCGGAATGGCGGGTTTGACGGCGGCGACCACCTTGGCGCCCGCGGCCGAGGTGGTCGTGCTCGAGTCGACCGATCGCACGGGCGGGCGCGTCGAAACCGTCCGGCAAGGCGACTACTGGATCAACCTCGGCACCCAGTTCACCGAGGGCACCGGCACACTGATCGACGCGCTGGAACGGCACAACATCGAGATGGGCTCGCTCGCGGGCAAGAGCATCGCGCTGCACCTGAACGGTTCGACGGTCGACACCTCGAATCCGCTGGCACTCATGTTCCGCACCCGCATGACCATGCTGGACCGGATCGGGCTGGCCATCGTCGGCGCGCGCATCCTCTCGGCCGCGCCGTTCCTCGAATCGCAGAGCCGCTTCGCTCAGCGTGTCCGCGCGAGGCTCGAGTCCACGCTGGCGTCGTATCTGCTGAACGGCGTCCGCTCGGAACTGGCCGCCACGATCGTCCGGTCGTGGTCGGCGCAGTGGATGGGATGCGATCCGGAGGAGACGGCCGCCGCGCAGTTCGTGTACTCGGTGGGCATCGCACTCACCGACCCGGAGAAGGTGCCGAACTTCTCGCTGCCCTCGGGCGGCAACCAGACATTGACCGATGTGCTCACCGAGGACCTCGGTGCCCGCATCCGGCGCAACGCGGTGGTACACACGGTGCGCCGCGATGGTGACGGCGTGGTCGTCGACTATCTCGACGGCGATCGCCCGGCGCGACTCCGCGCCGGGCGGGCGATCGTGACCACCCCGGCCGACATCACCGAGCGGATCATCCCCGACCTGCCCCAGCAGTACCGCAACGCGTTCAATGACATCACCTACGGCCGCTATGTGGTGGTCGGCTTCTTCACCGACGAGGTCGGCCCGCAACGGTGGGACAAGTACTTCGGCATCTCGGCGCCGCAGCTGTCGTTCCAGGCGGTGTTCAATCACGCCGCGGCGCTGCGTACCGGTGGCGACCGCAAACCGGGCGGGGCACTGGCTTGTTTCGCCGGTGGCAGCAAGGCCGACGCGTTGCTCGACCTGCCCGACGAGGAGATCGTGTCCCGCTTCCGGAACGACCTGCTCACCGTGCTGCCCGAGCTGGAAGACAAGCTGGGGGAGGGCATTCTGCGCAGGCACCGCCGGGTCGTGCCGTTCTGGGCACCCGGCAGACGCAAGACCCTCCCCACCCTGCGCGACCCACTCGGCACCATCTATCTGGCCGGCGACTACCAGCTCGATGTCCCGTCCCTGGCCGACGCAGCCACCTCGGGTGAACGATCGGCACAGGCGGTACTGACAAGCCTCGGTCGCGCGCGGTAGTGAAGGAGTTGGCTTATCCTCCATGGTCATGACCGGCCGAGCGGATTCTGAAGCCGAGCTCTTCCGCAAAGATCCTCGCCCACCGGACTTCATCGAACATCGGCGGTATGCCTCGTACCAGGCGTGGCGGCAGCTCGTGATCGGTGGCCACATCGACCACGAGCAGCTGGTGGGCGACCTGCTCGGCATCAGCCGCTATGTCCACTCCCGGTACGCCTACGGATACACGATTCACGAAGTCCTGCCGGAGTTTTCGCGACGTCGGCTCACGGCCGCGCTGGGTGATGTGATCGGCCGTCTCCCGATGGAGTCGGCAGTCCGAACCCCAGTGGAAGAAGCCGTTATCCGGCTCGTGGCATTCTTCGGGCCGGTGCCGATGGAATGGCTGTCGGACTCCGTCCTACGCACCGTGTTCTCCGGCATCCGGCCTCGCGATGTCGAATTCGCCGGGTCCACCGACTCTCTGGCGGCACTGGACAAAATCTCGGCTACGGACACGCGGCGACTGAGCCGTGTTCTGTGCGACGTCCCCGACGCGCAATTGCTCTGCGTGGCCCGGCTGCGGCGACCGGACCTCCTCGAGGCGGTGCATGCGGCATTCGACTCCACGGACGGTGCATGGGCCGTCTCGACCTACCTGGCCCGTGATTTTCCACCGCCCGTCGATATCCCTACTCCCGACAGCCCACGGATGCTCGCCGGTCTGGTCACACTCGCCGAAGGCATGCCAGGCGACACCGTCTCCCACGGCCTGTTCCCCAGCCCCATCACGAAACTCGCCCGCCTATGCCTGACATCGACAGGGCACTACCCGCCCGCCCAGGTCCTCGACGCGGCGCGAAATGCCTACGACAGGAGACGTCCCTACTACGCACACGACGCCGTCGCCTGCGCCCTCGCACACCCGGAAATCTCCGCTCCCGAGCGTGCCGACCTCATCCGTCACCTGTCTGGACATGACAGTCACGGGCGAGCAGCCCGTGGCCGGCGAGCCCGAAAGAAGTTCTGGCGCATAGTCCGCTGGGGCAGCCGTCAGTTCTGATGGCACCGTGGCCGGGGTGACCTCAGCCGATGAGGGACGGCAGTACCAGCTCCCGATACCGCCGCTTCATCGTCTCGATCACCTCGTGGCCGTCGCTGGACCACACCGTGGCGTTGAAGATCTCGACTTCCACGTCGCCGCGGTACCCGGCGTCGCGGACCCAGCGGCCGATGGTCGCGAAGTCGATGACGCCGTCGCCCATCATGCCCCGCGACAGCAGCGGGTCGGCGGTCATCGGGTTCAGCCAGTCGCACACCTGATACGAGCTGATCCGCCCGGCCGCACCGGCCTGCGTGATCTGGTCCGCCAGGGTCGGGTCCCACCAGAGATGGAAGGTGTCGACCACAACGCCCACGGTCTCCGCCGGATGCGGTTCGGCCATCGAGAGTGCCTGTGCCAGTGTGGAAATCACGGCTCGATCGGCACAGAACATGGGGTGCAGTGGTTCCAGCGCCAGGCGTACGCCGCGTTCGGCGGCGTAGGGGACCAGGAGCGCGAGCCGCTCCTCGACCCGTGCCCGCGCGCCGGCGAGATCCCGATCGGGGATCCCACCCATCACCATCACCAGTTCCCGCGTGCCGAGTGTCGCCGCGTCGTCGATCGCACGGCGGTTGTCGTCGATCGCGGCCGCTCCGTCCTCCCTGCCGGTCAGGAAGCCGCCGCGGCACAGGCTGGAGACGCGCAGACCCGCATCGGCCACGATCTTCGCCGCGGTGGTGGCCCCGACCTCGTCGACCCGATCCCGCCACAGCCCGATCGCGCCGAGTCCGGCCCTTGCCGCACCGTCCACCGCCTCGGCCAGTGTCCACCGCTTGGTCGTCGCGGTGTTCAGCGACAGCGACCGGTACGGCGCGGCCGAGTCGTACGGGACCTGCTGCGCGACAACCGATGTCATGATCCGAGTCCGTTCAGTTCGAGGTACCGCCGCATGCGGTGCGCGGCCAGTTCGGGGTCCGCCAGCAGCCCGGCCCGGTCGGCGAGCCGGAACAGCTCGGCCAGGTGCGGGACGGAACGGCCCGTGGACAACCCGCCGACCATGGAGAAGCCGGGCTGGCGACCGTTGAGCCACGACAGGAACGCGATTCCGGTCTTGTAGTAATACGTGGGCGCCGCGAAGATGTGCCGTCCGAGTTCCTGTGTGCTGCGGAGTATTTCGGATGCCCGCGCCATGTTGCCGTTGTCGAGCTCCTGCAGCGCGGTCGACGCGGCCGGATAGATCGCCGCGAAGATGCCGAGCAGCGCATCCGAATGTCCTTGCGCGTCACCGACGATGAGCTCGGGATAGTTGAAATCGTCACCGGTGTAGAGCCGGACCCCCGGCGGCAAGGCGCGCCGCAGCGCGACCTCGTGTCCGGCATCCAGCAGCGAGACCTTGACGCCGTCGATCTTCGACCGGTTGTTCTCGATGAGCGTCCGGAAAGTCTCGGTGGCGGTGGCGATATCGTCGCTACCCCAATAGCCGTGCAGCGCGGGGTCGAACATGGTGCCGAGCCAGTGCAGGATCACCGGCCGGTCCACACCCGCCAGCAACCGCTCGTAGACGTCCACATAGTCGGCCGCCGACTCCGCGACCCGCACCAGAGCCCGCGAAGCCATCACGATCACCTGCGCGCCCGCCTCGGTCACCACGTCGATCTGCGCACGGTAGGCGTCGACGATCCTGGTGAGCCCGGCCGATCCGGCGGGCAGGCCGTCGAGGTCGAGCTGATCGGTGCCCGCACCGCAGGCGAGCCTGCCTCCGGTGGAGGCGGCCTCGCCGCCGGAACGCCGGATCAACTCGGCGGTGGTCCGCCAGTCGAGGCCCATCCCGCGCTGCGCGGTGTCCATGGCATCGGCGACACCGAGCCCGTAGGACCACAGCTCGTGCCGGTAGGCCAGCGTCGCGTCCCAGTCGATCGTCACGGGCGCGCCCGGCGTGTTGTCGGCTGTGGCACGCGGAATCACATGCGCCGCAGCGAAAGCCACCCGCGAGGTGATCGGCCCGGTCGGCCGCGTCCACGCACCCGGAGTGCCGAGGACGTACCGTTCGAGCCGGTCACCGGCGGGCAGCAGCACCGACACATCGGTCGGGGCCGCGGTCACAGCGTGACCTCCGGAATCTCGATGCGGCGGCCTTCGGCGGAGCTGCGCAGGCCGAGTTCGGCGAGCTGCACCCCGCGCGCGGCGGAGAGCAGCCCGTAGCGGTGCGGCCGCTCGTTCACCACGTCGGCGAGGAACTCCTCCCACTGCAATTTGAAACCGTTGTCCAGATCGGCGTTCGCCGGCACCTCGAGCCATTGCTCCCGGAACGGTTCGGTGACCGGAAGATCCGGGTTCCACACGGGTTTGGGCGTATGCGAGCGATGCTGCGCGACACATTTACGCAATCCGGCCACGGCCGAACCGTGCGTGCCGTCGATCTGGAACTCGACGAGCTCGTCGCGGTACACGCGCACCGCCCACGACGAATTGATCTGCGCGACAACACCATTGGCCATCTCGAAGATGCCGTAGGCGGCATCGTCGGCGGTGGCGTCGTACGGCTTGCCCTGCTCGTCCCACCGGGTGGGGATATGGGTCGTCGCCTTCGCGGTGACCGCCTCGACCTTGCCGAGCAACCCCTCGAGCACGTAGTTCCAGTGGCAGAACATGTCGACGACAATGCCGCCGCCGTCCTCGGCGCGGTAGTTCCAGCTGGGACGCTGGGCGGGCTGGCCGTCACCTTCGAAGACCCAGTAGCCGAATTCGCCACGCAACGACAGGATCCGCCCGAAGAAGCCTTCGTCGACCAGCCTGCGCAATTTGACCAGGCCGGGCAGATAGAGCTTGTCGTGCACGACACCCGCGGTGACGCCCGCGTTCGCGGCGACCCTGGCGAGTTCTACCGCCTCGGTGAGCGTTTCGGCGGTCGGCTTCTCGGTGAACACGTGCTTGCCCGCCTTCATCGCCGCCGCGAGCCCCTCCGCGCGCCGGGACGTGACCTGTGCGTCGAAGTAGATGTCGACGGATGGGTCGGCGATGACGGCGGCGGCATCGGTGCTCCATTCGGCGATACCGTGCTGTGCCGCGAGTTCGGCCAGCTTGGCGGCGTTGCGGCCCACCAGGATGGGCTCCACCTGGACGCGGCTGCCGTCCGGGAGCAGGAGGCCGCCCGCGTCGCGGATCGGCAGGATCGAGCGCACGAGGTGCTGGCGGTAACCCATACGACCGGTGACGCCGTTCATGGCGATGCGGAGCGTGCGCGGGGGAGTGGAATCGGGCATTGTTCTGTGCCTCTTCTGATTTGCGTGGCTGACGACCCGCAGAATGGGTCGCGGACGGTGCGGACAAACTCCGCACACGGCGATGGACAAGTCAGCTCGGAATGCGCTTTCCAAGCTATGCTAAGTCACCGAGTCCGGTCAACCCCACCCCGAACCGAGGGAACGAGGCACGAAGTCATGGCGGCTGTGAGATTGCAAGACGTCGCGATCCGGGCGGGCGTCTCCCAGGCGACCGCCTCGCGCGTGCTCAACGGGTCGTCGCGGGTGCCCGGCGAAGGCGTGGCCGACCGGGTCCGTGCCGCCGCCGCGGAGCTCGGCTATGTGCCGAATGCCCAGGCCCAGGCCCTGGCGCGGTCCTCCACCGGGCTGATCGGACTCGTCGTGCACGACATCGCCGATCCCTACTTCTCCTCGATCGTGCAGGGGGTGCAGACGGCGGCGCGCCGGGCGGGCAAGCTTGTCCTGCTGGCCAGCACGCAACGCGATTTCGACATCGAGCGCGAATCGGTGAGCACGTTCATCTCGCACCGCGCCGACGCGATCATCCTCGCGGGTTCGCGCCAGAGCGGCGATCTCGATCGCGATCTCGAGAAGGAGTGCGCGCGGTATCTGGACAACAACGGCAAGGTGGTCGTCGTCGGGCAACCGCTGTCCTTCGGTGCCGCCGTCGAGCCCGAAAACTATGCGGCATCAGCGGAATTGGCGCACGCGCTGCTCGGTCAGGGGCATCGCGACTTCGCGGTGATCGGCGGGCCCGGTCACATCAGGACCGCCGTCGACCGGCGCAACGGCTTCGTCGAGGCACTCGCCTCGCAGGGTGTGACACCGCTGGTGGAGATCGCGGGAGACTTCTCCCGCGACGGTGGTTTCAGCGCGGCGCGCCGCCTCGCCGCGGCCTTGGATCTGCGCCACGGGCAGGCGGTCCCGCCCTGCGTCTTCGCCGTGAGCGACGTGATGGCGATCGGGGCGATCGCGGCCTGGCGCGAGCTCGGCTTGGTGGTGCCCGACGATGTCTGCGTCGCGGGTTTCGACGACATTCCCACCCTGCGCGACCACGTACCAGGGCTCTCGACGGTGGCGCTGTCGCTGGTGGACATCGGCGAGCGGGCCGTCGCGCTCGCGCTCGACGACACCGCAACGTCCTCGCGCGCACACGAATTCGTGCCCGGCCGGGTGATCCTGCGCGACAGCAGCGTTTTGCACCGGCCCTGACCTGGCCCGATTCGAAACCCTTGACACTGTGGGTCGGGTCACACTAGCCTCGGATCCAGCTTCGGAAAGCGCATTCCCAGCGGGTGCAGTTCGAATCCCGCTCCACTACTAGCTTTAGGACTCCAGATGGCGGTAGTCACGTCCGTCGAGGCCGGTTCCCCCGCACCGAAAGCGGCGCAACCCGTTCGCCCCCGGCGCCGAAAGCTTCCATCCCCGGCCGGTCTCTGGTCGACCGTCTGGCGGCCACTCGCCCTGGTGGCGGTGCTCGTCGTCGCCTGGTGGGCCGTCACGAAATTCGAGCTCGTCGAGCCCTACATCCTGCCGTCACCCGCCGATACCTGGCGCACCACCGTCGACAACTCGGCGTACCTGCTCGAGAACACCTGGGTCACCACCTACGAAACGGTGGTCGGCTTCATCATCGCCGCGCTGATCGGCGAAGCCGTCGCCCTGGTGATGATCTATTCGCGTGGCGTCGAGCGAACGATGTACCCGCTCATCCTTTTCGCACAGGTCATCCCGAAAATCGCCATCGCGCCGCTGTTCATCGTCTGGCTGGGCTTCGGCACCAGTCCCAAGATTCTCGTCGCCGTGCTGATGGCGTTCTTCCCGATTGTCATCTCCGGTATGGCCGGCCTGCGCTCGGTCGACCCGGAGATCCTCGAACTCACCTCCACCATGGGCGCGAGTAATTGGAAGACGTTTGTGAAGGTGCGTTTCCCGGCGTCGCTTCCGCAGCTGATGTCCGGGCTCAAGATCGCCGCCACCCTCGCGGTCACCGGTGCCGTCGTCGGCGAATTCGTCGGCGCCAACGAAGGTCTGGGTTATGTGATTCTGCAGGCCAACGGAAATATCGACACCGCAATGCTGTTCGCGGCCCTGATCATCATGTCGCTGCTCGGCATCATCCTGTTCGCGATCATCGAGATCGCCGAACAGTTCCTCATTCCCTGGCACGCCTCCCGTCGATCCACGGCCTCGGTCGTCGGGGCGGCTTGAGCATGCCGAACCATCGTATTCGCGCCACAGCTGGAGAACTCGCATGAAATTCCGAACACGCACACTCACGTCCATCGGGGCCGCCGCGGTGGCATCGGTGCTGGTCTTGACCGGCTGCGGAGGCGGCGGCACCGAGGCCAAGGAGCCCGGCACCGACGGGAAGACCACCCCGGTGTCGCTGATGCTCAACTGGTACCCCTACGGCGAGCACGCCCCGTTCTATTACGGAGTGCAGGAAGGCATTTTCGCCAAGCACGGCATCGATCTGAAGATCTCGGCCGGCCAGGGGTCGACGAAGACCACGCAGGCCACCGGTTCCAAGCAGACCGACTTCGGTTGGGCCGATACGCCCGCCGTCCTCAGCAATATCGACAAGGGCGTCAAGGTCAAGAGCGTCGGCGTCTTCCTGCAGACCACGCCGTCGGCGGTGCAGGTGTTCGCCGATTCGAATATCCGCACTCCGGCCGACCTGGTGGGCAAGACCATTGCCGTGTCCGCGGGCGACGCACCGACCACCACCTTCCCGGTCTATCTCGACAAGGCGGGTGTACCGGCCGATCAGGTCACCCAGCAGAGTCTCGACTCCGCGGGCAAGATGTCGGCGATGCTCTCGGGTCGCGTCGACGGGCTGATCGGCTTCGCGCACGACCAAGGTCCGACCATCGCGAACAAGAGCGGCAAAGAGGTGCGCTACCTGCGGTATTCGGAGCAGGGACTCAACTTCTTCAGCAACGGCCTGATCGCGAACCAGGCCACGATCGACTCCTCGCCCAAACTGGTGCAGGCCATGGTCGACGCGACCAGCGAGGCCTTCGCCGCCGCGGCGGCGAAGCCCGAGGCCGCGGTCGCCGCGATGGAAGGCAAGGACCCGCAACTGCCGCCGCAGCCGGTGCTGCTGCAGCAGTGGCAGCAGACCATCCCGCTGCTCACCACCCCGGAAACCGTCGGCAAGGCGCCCGGAACCAATGCCGAGGCGAACTGGCGCGCCACCGTCGAGGTGCTCAGCAACGCGAAGCTCCTCGAGAAGGCCGAGGACCCGGCCAAGTACTGGGACTCCAAATTCACCCCGACCAGCCGGCCGTGACGGAACAGGTGACGAAATGAGCACACCCACCGACACCCGCACCGCCACGGCTGTCGCCGTAGACGGGCTGACCGTAAGGTTCTCGTCCAACCGCGGCGAGGTCACCGCACTGCACGACGTCGACCTCCACGTCGGTCGCGGCGAGTTCGTGTCGATCGTCGGCCCGTCCGGCTGCGGCAAGTCGACGCTACTGAAAGTCGTCGCGGGCCTCACCGACCCGAGCGGAGGCAGCGTCGAACTCGGCGGCGCCTCCGTGCGGGGGCCGCAGCGCAATATCGGCTACGTATTCCAGCGTGCCGCGCTGCTGGAATGGCGAACCGTACGCAAGAACATCCTGCTGCAGGCGGAGATGCGCGGCATGGACAAGCGCGCAGCGGCCGCCGAATGCGATCGGCTCATCGAGATGACCGGGCTCGGCGGCTTCGAGAACGCCCTGCCGCACGAACTCTCCGGTGGTATGCAGCAACGGGTTTCGCTGTGCCGAGCCCTGTTGCACCGACCGCAGGTACTGCTGATGGACGAGCCGTTCGGCGCGCTCGACGCGCTCACCCGGGAACGGATGAACGTCGAACTGCACCGCATCTGGCGGGAGACGAGCACCACCGTCCTGCTGGTCACGCATTCGGTGGCCGAGGCCGTCTATCTCGCCAATCGGGTCGTGGTGATGAGTCCACGGCCGGGCAAGATCATCGAATTGCTCGACGTCGACCTGCCCGCGCACCGCGAGTACGCCACGACGATGGAGACGCCGGAATTCATCACCGTCGCCAACCGGGTCAGGGAACTGCTCGGCGCGGTGGCACAAGCGGACTGAGATCCGGACCGCAGAGAGGATGTCGACCGCGTGAGGGTTCTCCTCGCCCCGGACAAATTCAAAGGAAGCCTCACCGCGGCCGAAGTGGCCGACCGCCTCGCCGACGGCTTGGCGGAGGCGGGGATCGACAGCATGCGGATGCCGATGGCCGACGGCGGCGACGGGAGCGTCGACGCGGCGGTCGCGGCCGGGTTCACGCCGCATCCGGTGACGGTGGCCGGGGCGTCGGGAGCCCCGAGGTACGCGCGGATCGCCGTCGGCGACGGCACCGCGGTGGTCGAGGTCGCGAACACCTGCGGTCTCGCCACCCTGCCGAACGGCCGGAAGCTGCCGCTGGACGCGAGCAGTCTCGGTGTGGGACAGGCGATCTCGCAGGCACTGCGGCACCGGCCGCGACGCCTGGTCCTCGCGCTCGGCGGCAGCGCCTGCACCGACGGCGGGATGGGGATGTTCGCCGCGCTCGGCGTCACCTTCGCCGACGCGAGCGGACAGCGATTGCGCGCGTGTGGGCGGAGCCTGGCCCGCGTCCACACGGTCGACTCGTCGCGGGCGGTCCGGTTGAGCGAGGTGGACATCGTGGTCGCGAGTGATGTCACCAACCCCTTGCTCGGACCGGACGGTGCGGCCGCCGTGTACGGCCCGCAGAAGGGCGCTACCGAGTCCGACGTCCGGTTCCTCGACGACGGGCTGCGCAACCTGGTCCGCGCCTTCGTCCGCAGCGGCTATCCGGACGCGGCGACTGTCGCGGCCGCGTCCGGTGCGGGCAGCGCGGGTGGGATCGGCTTCGCCGCCCTGCTGCTCGGCGGCACCATCGTCTCCGGCGCCGAGTTCTTTCTCGAACTGCTCGAATTCGACCGCCACCTGCCCGATGTCGACCTGGTGATCACCGGCGAGGGCAGCATCGACGAGCAGACCGCCCACGGAAAACTCCCCGCGGTTCTGGCCGCCCGAGCCCACCCCACCCCCGTGGTGGCGGTCGCCGGACGCAACACCCTGCCCCGCGACCATTGGCACCGAGCCGGTTTCGCGGCCGTCTACTCTCTGGGCGACTACACCGACTCGAACACCGCCGACGACCCGGACCTGACCAGCCGACTTCTCACCCGGATCGGCCGCGAGATCGGCCGCATTCCAGCGATCTCCGGCTGATCACCGTGGTTCGCGCCGTCGGCAGCTGTAACTCCCGGTTCATTCCCCGCCCGGCGTGTGGGAGTGCCCGGGTGGCCGGGTGAGGTCGTCGAGGACGACCAGGTTTCCACCGGACTGTTTCGCCTGGTACATCGCCGCGTCGGCGGATTGCAGCAAGCGGTCGGGGGTGGGGCGTGGGCAGTGCGGGCAGACCGTCGCGTCGAAGACCGCGACGCCGATGCTGGCCGTCACGCCCACCGCGGTATCCGAGGGCGCGGCGACCACCCGGCGGAGGTCTTCGGCGACATCGCGGGCGCCTGCCGCCGCGATCGGGGCGGCCACGACGAACTCCTCGCCGCCGGTCCGCGCCACCACCGCCGAATCCGGGGCGGCCTCGCGCAGACGCCGGGCGGTTCGCATCAGCACGATGTCGCCGATGCGGTGACCCCAGGTGTCGTTGACGCTCTTGAACCGGTCCAGGTCGAAGGAGATGACGCAGACGGCGCGATGCTCCTCGACGAGTCGGGGGAGCCGGTTCTCGAGCCCTCGCCGGTTGAGCAGTTCGGTGAGGGGATCCGAGAGCGACTCGATGCGCAGCAGCCAGTAGAGCAGCTGGAACGCGGGCACCGCGGTGATCACCGTCGCCAGCAGCAGACCCACCGCGACCGCGAGGGTGACACCGTCCCCGCCCGTCGCGATCCGCACGGACAACACCACCACCGACAGCACCGACCAGGCCGAATGCGCGGCCACGGCCCGTGCGCTGTGGAAGAAACTCAGATAGCTGCCGGTCGCCAGCAGCAGGACGGCACCCATGGCGCCGAACAGGCGGTTGTGCACCTGGAGGAACTCGATCGTGAACAGCAGATCGGCGAAGGCGATCAGGGTCAGCGACTCGGTTCTGCCGGGCCAGGGCAGCAGCCACCAGCGCGCGGCCCACAGCGCGCCCGCCAGAACTCCGACGACGGACGCCGCGACGGGCGGCCCCGCGGGCGTGCCCGCGATCACCAGACCCATGACCGCGATCCCCGCGCCTGCGGTGCCCATCAGCACCTTCAGCGGCAGCAGCGCCGAGCGAACGGCGAGGGTGCGCACCAGCCAGCGGTAGTCGACCGGGTCCTTCCACCAGGACCGCAGCGTCGTACCGTCACTCATCGACTCACCCTTGGACCCGACGGCATAGCCACCTCGTTCCTGCCGAGCGCGAAAATCGAGAAATCCCACCGAATGGTTCGCAGTAGTCTAGGTGTCGTCGTTGAGGAACCCCGGCCACACTGGAGTCGTGACAGCCGAACTGCGTTCCCTCAGCGTCGACATCGACACCGGCCGGTGGCGCGACTCAGTCCTCACGAGCGTGGATCTGAGTGTTCCCGCCGGACAGCTCACCGCGCTGCTCGGCGGCCCCGGCGACGGCAAGACGATGATCGCCTACGCACTGACCGGCCGCCTGCCCGAATCGGCACGCGCGAGTGGGGAAGTCCTGATCGACGGTCGCGTCGGCTATATCCCTCAGGACGGTATCGATGCCTTCGTGCCCGACCAGACCGTCGGCGAGCAACTCCGCCGATCGGAGCTTCGACACCGAGCCTGGACCGTCGAGCAAGCCTGCGCTGCCGCTCATTACCCGATCGACGCTTTGGAGTTGCTCGCGCGGCACAACTCCGCGGGCCAGATCCAACGCGCCGCCGTCGCGGCCGCCCTGCTGACCGCTCCCGATGTCCTGGTCGCGGACGGCCCGACCGCCTCCCTGGACCAGGGCACCGCCTACGCGGTGTGGAAGTCGCTGCGCGAGTACGCCGACACCGGCGCGGCCCTGCTCGTCATCACCCACGACATCGCCCTGCTCGCCGCCACCGGTTACGCCGACCGCCTGGTTGTCATCAGCAAAGGGCGAATTCTGGCCGCCGGGACGATGGCGGAACTGTCCGCCGCCGCGGATCCGCGGGTGCGGATGTATGTGGGAGGCGCTGCTTCGCACGGTGAGCCGGGCCGGACATCGGGACCTGCGACGAGCTCAGCGGTCCATCTGCGCCGGTAACTCGCTGTAGAAATCGCGCAGCGCGCCGGTGATCGCGACGAACACCCGGTGGGCTGCCTCGAGGTCGGCAGCGGGCAGATCGGCCATCGCAGCCCGGGTGCGGGTGCTGAGTGGTCCGAAGAATCCGGCCGCCACGGACATGCCGTGGTCGGTGTAGCCGAGGTGCACTCGTCGGCGGTCCGTGGCGTCGGGTACTCGCTCGAGATGACCGGATTCGATCATCCGCTCGACGAGATAGGTGACCGCGGGCGCGGAAATCCCCATCAGTGTGCTCAGCCGACCCGCGGTCACCGGTGTGCCTTCGGCCTGTGCGGTTGCCACCTGCATCAGGGCACGGAAGTCGTTGGGGCGCAGATCGTTCGACCGCGCGAAGACGTGACCGATCTGTTCGGAGATCGCGGTCAGCGCGCGCAGATCGCGGGCGATCTCGGTTTCCAGCTCCGACCGGTCGCGAGCCGGATCGGCGTCCTCGGTGGTCTGGTCACCCAACGCATGTCTCCTCTCGATCCGGTGGCGAGCTTAGCCGCTCCCGGGTCGCGACATTGTCAGATAGTTAAGTTTCTGAAATAGTCGACCGCGTGATGCGACTCAGCGACGGGCAGGGATGGGATCGGTTCGCCCGGATGGTGACCGGGCGGCGATCATGGGCGCTGCTACTCGCGGTCTTCGTGGCCGCGGTGGCTGTTGTCGCGTCGGCCGGCAGCAACCAGAGCGCCGGGCAGGCGCCGGTGTCGCTGCCGTCCTCGGCGGAATCCGCTCGGGCCGCCGCTGCCGCCGACGACTTCCCAGGCGCGGACGAAGCCGCCGCGATCTTGGTGGCGACCCGCACCGATGACGGTGTGCTCACCCCGACCGACCTGGCCGCACTCGATGCCGCACTCACCCGGGCCGAGGTCTCCGCGTCGGGCGGTCCACGCGTCGTCCCGGCTCCCGACGGCCGCGCCGCCATCGCCCAGATCCCGGTGTCTGCGGACCTGAACGGGTTCGCGCTGACCGATCGCGTCGACGAACTGCGCACCGAACTCACCACGGACCTGCCCGAACCGCTGCGCGTGCAGGTGACCGGCGGTCCCGCCTTCGGCGCCGACATCGCCGACTCCTTCTCCGGTGCCAACACCCTGCTGCTGATCGTGACAGCGCTGGTGGTGATGGTGCTGCTGATCCTCACCTACCGCTCACCGGTGCTCTGGCTCGTCCCGCTGACGGTCGTCGGCCTGGCCGACCGCGTCGCCACCAGCGTCGGCACCGCGCTGGCCCAGCTCACCGGTCTCACCTTCGACGGCTCGACCTCCGGCATCACCAGCGTCCTCGTCTTCGGCGCGGGCACGAACTACGCACTGCTGCTCGTCTCCCGGTACCGCGACGAACTGCATCGCCACGACGACCATCGCGATGCTTTGCGCGCCGCCGTACGCCATGCCGCGCCCGCCATCCTGGCCAGCAATGTCACCGTTGTGCTCGCACTGCTGACCCTGCTGCTGGCCGCGCTGCCGAACACGCGAAGCCTCGGCGCGTTCGCCGCGGCCGGACTCGTCGTCGCGTTGATCTTCGTCCTGTTCGCCCTGCCCCCGGCATTGGCCCTGTGTGGGCGAAAGATCTTCTGGCCGTTCGTGCCTCACGCCGACGGTCGCGACCCGGCCGAGCACGGCGTCTGGGCGAACGTCGCGCGGCGCGTGGTGCGCCGCCCGGGCCTCGTCGCCGGTGTCGCGTCGGCCGTCCTCGTGGTCTTCGCGGCCGGTCTCGCGACCACCGACATCGGCCTGTCACGCACCGAGCAGTTCCGGGTCGAAGCCGAATCCGTCGACGGACTGCAGACCTTGGCCGAACACTTCCCCTCCGGTTCCGCCGATCCCGCCGTCGTGATCGCCCGCACGGCGGCCGCACCGTCGGTGCAGGCCGAACTCGATACCGTGCCGGGGATTTCCCGGACGACCCGCACCGGAACCTCCGACACCGGAATGACGCGCTGGTCGGTCGTCCTCGACGCGCCGCCCGGCTCGGCCGACGCGTTCACCACCGTCGAGGCGATGCGTTCGGTACTCGGCGCGATCCCCGACGGTGCAGCGCTCGTCGGCGGCTCCGATGCCGAGGCCCTCGATATCCGCGACGCCGCGCGCCGGGACCAGGGATTGGTCATCCCGCTGATCCTGGTCGTCGTTCTGCTGGTGTTGCTTGCCCTGTTGCGCGCGGTCCCGGCGGCGGTGCTGCTCGTCGGCGTCACAGTCCTGAGCGCGCTCGCCGCCCTCGGCGCGGGCAGCTGGATCAGCGGCACCGTGTTCGGTTTCCCGGCCTTGGACACCAACGTGCCACTGTTCGGTTTCCTGTTCCTGGTCGCCCTCGGCGTGGACTACACGATCTTCCTGGTGACCAGGGCGCGCGAGGAAGCAGCGGCCAACGGCACCACCCAGGGTATGGTCCGTGCCGTCGCATCCACCGGCGCGGTGATCACCAGCGCGGGCGCGGTGCTGGCCGCGGTGTTCTGCGTCTTGGGCGTACTTCCGCTGATCACCCTCACCCAACTCGGCATCGTCGTCGGCATCGGCATCCTCCTCGACACCTTCGTAGTCCGAACACTGGTGGTCCCAGCACTGTTCGAACTCCTGGGTGACAAGGTCTGGTGGCCCTCGGTCCCCGAGAAGTAGGCGAGCGCGCCCGGGAACCAATGCAGGCGATCGCGCCTTCGAGGCGGCCTCCGCGAGGTGTCAGGCGGAGATCAGCAGGGCGATGCCCGCGACGAGCAGTGCGATCGTCTTCACGACTTCCAGTGCGATGTAGACGTAATGGCCGAGTGAGCGAGGTGCGTCGAGCCCCGCCAGCACCGCGTCGCTGCGACGGGCCAGTCGCGGACGGACTGCGATGGCGACTGCCGATGCGGTACTCATGTCTTCGATTCTGGCGCACCCGACCACGGACGGTCGCGCGTTGCCATCTGGTCGTGGATCGGCATGGCTCCGCAGCACATGACCCGGTGACGCGCTGCTCACGACCTCCCGGCGCCGGGTCCATCGGCAACATAGAGTTGTCCCGCGCAAGTTCATGCAGGAGGCGCTCCGTTGTGGGCGCAGGGTCGGATCGGCATTGCAGGCCGCGTTGCTCGTCGCAATACGCACGACAGGAGCGAAGGACTATGACCTCGGACTCGACAACTGGTGCGAACAGTTCACGTGATCAGACGCTGGTGATTCTCGGTGCGAGCGGCGATCTCACGGCGCGGCTGCTGCTGCCGGGGCTCGGTGCGCTGTTGACCACCGGTGGTGTGGACAAGCTTCAGCTCGTCGGCAGCGCGGTGGAAAGCTGGGACGACGACCGCTGGCGTTCGCAGGTCACCGAGTCCTTCGCGACGGTGGACGCGCACGGACCGCAGGTGGAAGCCGTCGTCGCTACCACCCGCTATGTCACAGCGGATGCCACCGACGAGAACGATCTGCGCGCATTGCTCGACTCCTGCTCGGGTCAGCTGATCATCTATTTCGCGCTGCCGCCCGCTGTCACCGAGAAGGTCTGCCGCGTGCTCACCGGAGTGGACCTGCCCGAGGGCACCCGGCTGGCGATCGAGAAACCGTTCGGCAGCGACGCCGAGAGCGCCGCCGCGCTCAACGAGTTGGTGACCCAGCTCGTTCCGGAAGACCATGTGCACCGGATCGACCACTTTGTCGCCATGTCGACCGTTCTCAACATCCTGGGGGTGCGGTTCGCCAACCGCATGATCGAACCCTTGCTCAACAACCAGCACGTGCACAGCGTGGACGTGATCTTCGACGAGAGCCTGACGCTGGAAGGTCGGGCCGCCTTCTACGACGGCACCGGTGCGCTGGCGGACATGATCCAGAGCCACCTGCTCGAGGTGCTGTCGCTGTTCGCGATGGAGCCCGTGCCGTCGCTGCACGGGGACGCCGTGCGCGACGGGAAGGCCCAGATCCTGCGAGCCACCCGGATCTGGGACGACGACCCGATCACATACAGCCGCCGCGCCCGCTACACCGCGGGTGAGATCGACGGCCGTCAGGTGCCCTCCTTCGTGGACGAGAAGGGCATCGACGGCTCCCGCAATACCGAGACCTTCGCCGAACTGGTGCTCGCGGTCGATACCTGGCGCTGGTCGGGTGTGCCGTTCCGGGTGCGCTCGGGCAAAGCGCTCGGCTCACCGCGCACCGAGGTGACGGTCACCTTCAAGCCGCCGCAACAAATACCGGTCGGCATGACCGGCAGCCCACAACCCAACCGGCTCCACATCGGAATACCCCTCGGCGCCAACACTTTCGGGATCGACGTGAACATCAGCGGACCGGGCGACTCGTTCGAGATCGATCCGGTGAGCTTGGCCGGCGAGTTCGGCGCGGGCATGCTGCCGCCCTACGGCCAAGTACTCCGGGGCGTGATCGAGGGCATCCCACCACTGTCGGTACGTGGCGACATGGCCGTCCAGTGCTGGCGCATCATCGAGCCGGTCCGCGAGGCCTGGCGCGAGAACCGGGTGCCGATAGGGGAATACGCGGCAGGCAGCACGGGCCCTACCGGCTGGGCTCCGACCGGGCTCCCCGGCAAGGGGGAATGAGATGACCAACGGTTCAGAGAGTTCCCAACTCGACGTCCCCAACGCGGGACTGCGCATGGTCGCCCGGTGGGGACTGTGGATCAACCTCGCCACCTTCATGATCGGCTACGCCACGGGCGTCATCTCCGGTGCGTTGCTCTACATCCGCGGCGACCTCGACCTCCACGACGCCCAACAGGGCCTGGTGACAAGTATTCTGCTGCTCGGCGCGCTGGTCGCCGCGATGTTCACCGGCGGGCTCGCGGACCGATTCGGCCGCAAAATGGTGCTCGGCGGCGCCGGGCTGCTGTTCGCGGTCGGCTTCATCGTGTCGGCGCTGGCGACCGGATTCCCGCTGCTCGTCCTCGGCCGCCTGGTCATGGGCTTCGGTGTCGGCATCGCCTCGGCACTTGTTCCCACCTACCTGGGCGAGATTTCGCCGCCGCAGATCCGCGGGCGAATGCTCACCCTCAATCAGCTGCTGCAGACGGTCGGCATGCTCGTCGCCTACCTTGTGAACCTCGCCTTCAGCGGTAGTGGCGACTGGCGCGCGATGTTCTGGGTCGGCGCGATTCCGGCGGTCTTGCTGGTGCTGATCGTGAAACGGCTGCCGGAAACGCCCACCTGGTTGATCGCGCAGGGACGTATCGACGAAGCACGAACCACCATCGGCTCGGTCGTCGGTGCCGCGGGCGCCGAGAAGGTGATCGAGCACTACCGCCACCAAGAAGCCGAACGCCGGCGCCTTCGGGAACAGGACAAGAGTCCCGAGCAGAAGGGATGGCGGGTGCTGCTGGCGCCCCGCGTCCGCCCCGCGCTGATCGTGGCACTAGGACTCGCCGTCCTGCAGCAGTTCGTCGGCATCAACACCGTGCTCTACTACGCGCCGACGATCATGGAGGAGACCGGCCTCAGCGCCTCGAACTCGATCGTCTATTCGGTCATCATCGGCATCGTCAATCTCGCGATGACATTCGTCTCGCTGCGCTTGATCGACCGGCTCGGACGCCGACCGCTGTTGCTCATCTCCCTGGTCGGAATGGGGATCTCGGTGGCACTGCTCGGTGTCTCGTTCATCGTCGATCTCGGTTCGGTGATCCTGCTGGTGTGCATGCTGGTGTTCGTGTCGTCCTTCGCCATCGGGATGGGCCCGGTGTTCTGGGTGATCCTCGCCGAGGTCTTCCCACCCGACGTGCAGGCGCAGGGCTCGGGCGCGGGCTCCGCGGTGAGCTGGTTGTCGAACTTCATCATGTCGACGGCCTTCCTGCCGCTGACCGGGGCGATCGGATCAGGACCTGTCTTCCTGATCTTCGCCGTGATCTGCCTGGTGGCCTTGATATTCGTCTACCGCCGGGTCCCCGAGACCAAGGACCGCGACTTCGCACAGATCGACGAAGACCTGCAGGCCCGCGCCGGTAGGCACATCCCGAACTAGCGCATAGGTGGGCGGATAGTCTTCACGGCATTCGACGAAGCCGGGTGAGCTGTTCGTCGGCCGCGTTGCCCGCCGGTCCGCACCATCACCGCGAACCAACGACGGCGCGAAAGACATGCGCGGACAACGGTTTTGGCTCCGGTCAGCTCGGTAGCCGAGTCGGAGCCCGGCGTACCGATTGCTACCCGCGGGGCAACAGCTGTGATCTGCGCATTCGGTCGGAGGATCGACGAAGTGACCGAAATACGCTCTGTCTCAACGTGAATCACCGTAAAGTGGTCCGTAGCGGCCCGTCGTTCGATGGACGCGAGTCGGGTAGCGACTCCACGGCGCAACGCGGGCTGCTCGTTGCGAAATGGCCGGGCACGGTGAGTGCGGTCGTGCCATGATTCCCGCTGCCGGTGGAATGGTTTGTGCCGCCCGGAAGCCGTCATACTCCGTGCATTCATCGCGTTTTCCGGGCTGCGAAGATCTGTGAATCGGGAATGGCTTGTCGATGCGAGAATTTGATGACTGTCTGGTCGGATTGCCGAAATATAGCTTCGCGGCGAGCAAATTCTCTGCGACTGGTCACCGCTGCGAACGCTATTGACAGTGCACCGGTGGTGATGCAACCTTGATCTACCCAGCAGTTCCGCCTTATTCGACCTTTCTCAAGCTTTCCAGTCACCGAGTGGAACTCTGCCCGGATACCTGATCGAATATCTTGAAGGGGGCCAGTGTGAGCGCAAACAAATCCGATGTGGAGCACCCGGAATACGCCGTGGTGGAGAATGATCTCGACTGTCTGGAATATACTCTCGTCGAAAGTCCCGGCGACGTATTCGACGACAGTTTCGAGCCACAAGTCTGCGACATGGCCGACCTCGACGGTGGTGCGGCGGCGCGAAACCGCTTCATCGACCAGCTCGGGGAGGCGATGGAGGAGGTCGGACTGGCCATCTTGATCAACCATGGCGCCGAGCCCGTCCTGCCGGCGGCCGCCGACGCGGCACTCCAGATGTTCACGGCCACACCCATCGAAGAAAAGATGCGGTATATCGCGACGGACACCACATTCGGTGAGCCGCTGCAAATGGGGTACATCCCCCTCCAGGAAAGTACGCCTTCCCTGCCGAATTCCGTAGAAGCGTGGGAACTCGACAAAGCGGCTTTCCGCATTCCGGGCGAAGACCCCGACAAGGCACTCACTTTCTGGCCCGACGAGCGTTTCGAAACGGCGTTGCGACCCTACTGGCAGGCGTGTGAGCGGATGGTGCTCCCGCTCGTGCACGCCATGTTCCGGTATCTGGGCGTCGACCCATCGCTCTACGACGAAGAACTCTCGCCACCGAACAGTGTGCTGAGGTTCAATCACTACCCGCCGATCGACGACGCGGCGGTGGCGGCCGGGAACACGGGCCGGGTCATCGCCCACGAGGACTACGGGCTGATCACGCTGTTGCCCGCCACCCCGGTGGAGGGGTTGCAGCTCTACCACCCCCGGCGCAAGACGTGGAGCAGGGTCCACGCGCCTACCGGTTCTTTCGTGCTGAACAGTGGCGACTGGCTGAAAATGATCAGCAACGATCACTTCCACTCCTGCACCCATCGCGTCAGCGTCCCTCGCGATCGTGCCCAGCGGGCGGTGCCTCGCCTCACCATTCCCTATGTCGTACATCCGCACGAGACGTCGATCGTGGAAGTGCTGCCCGGGTTCGAACCGAAATATCAACCGATCAGCGGCCGGGATTTCATGACCAGGCTGGCTGCCAGGTATCTGGATCGCTGAGGTCTTCTGTGCGTCGGACCGGCGGCGTGTAAATGTAGTCGTCTGCCGACGGCTCGGATTCATTCAGAGGTGACAACGTGGGTTCCAATGCCAATGAAGCGCTCGGCAAGTTCGGGGTGGTGGACAAAAACCTCGACTATTCCCTCGAGGAAAGTCCCGACGACATATTCGACGACAGTTTCGAACCGGTGATCTGTGACATGGCCGACCTCCAGAGCGACGCGGCGGCACGGAAACGCTTCGTCGATACGCTCGGTCGTGCCATGGAAGATATCGGACTGGCGATCTTGGTGAACCATGGGATCGATGCCGACTCGCTCCGGGCCACCGATGCGTGCGCACTGGAATTGTTCACGTCGGTTCCCGACGAACAGAAACTGAAGTTCGCCGCCACCGACTATGTGTACGGCGGAGCGTTCCGCCGCGGGTATTTCGCAGTCCAGGAGTGGACGCCGACGCGGCCGAACGCGGTGGAAGCATGGGAGTTCTTTCGCGACTCCTTCCGTATGCCCGGTGAGGACTCACAGAAGGCGCTGTCCTTCTGGCCGGAGGAGAAGTTCGAAACGGGTCTGCGGCCGTATTGGCGGGCGTGTGAGGACATGACGCTGCCGCTCGTCCGAGCCATGCTCGAGTATCTGGATATCGATCCTTCGATCTACGACGAGGAACTGTCACCGCCGAACGGCGTGCTGAGGATCAACCACTACCCGGCGTTCGAGAGCCGCGAGAGCGATACCGAGAACACGGGTCGCTTCATGACCCACGAAGACTACGGCCTCATCACCCTGCTGCCCGCCAATCCGATCGAAGGGCTGCAGGTCTTCCACCCGGAGCGCAAAACCTGGAGCAGGGTGTCCGCGCCGTCCGGGTCCATGATCTTGAACAGCGGCGACTGGCTCCAAATGGTCAGCAACGACCGCTTCCGTTCGTGTTCGCATCGAGTCTGCGCGCCAAGGGATCCGGCCCACCGGGCGGTGTCGCGGATCTCTGTTCCCTATCTCGTTCTGCCCCGGGAGGATTCGGTTCTCGAGGTATGGCCCGGCCGCACCCCGAAGTACGGGCCCATCGGTGCCAAGGACTTCATGGCGAAGCTGGCAGGCAAGTACGTGGACTACGACGACTAGCCGCGCGTCGAGCGAGCTTCCTGCCGATATCCGGTCTGCCACTGTGCCCGAACACGAGGAATGAATGGTGCCATGATTGACCACAGCGACACCGGGCCGGGTGGATTGATCGCGATCGTAGGCATGGACTGCCGATTCCCGGGTGCCGATGGTCCGGACGAGTTCTGGAAGCTGCTGGACGAGGGACGGCATGTGTCCCACGGCCTGCCCACCGAACGCGGATGGGACCTCGATCGGGTGTACAACGAGGACCCGGCTGTCGAAGGGACCACGTATATCCAGCGGGGTGGCTTCCTCCGCGACATCGGTGACTTCGACGCGAGCCTGTTCGGGATAGGCCCGCGTGAAGCCACCACGATGGATCCGCAACAACGGATGCTGCTGGAGAGTTCGTGGCTGGCCCTGGAACGTGCACGCTCGAGCCCGCAGTCGTTGCGCACCGTCCGCTCCGGCGTGTATGTCGGCGCGACCGACAGCTATTACGGTCTGGCGGGCTCGAGAATTCCCGGTCTGGAACGGCATCTGCTGATGGGCACGATGCTGAGCGCGACCTCGGGCCGGATCGCCTACGCGCTCGGCCTCAACGGCCCGGCCATCACCGTGGATACGGCCTGTTCGTCCGCGCTGGTGGCCGTGCACCTGGCGGTGCGGGCGCTGCGCTCCGGTGAGTGCGATGTCACGATCGTGGGCGGCGCTACGGCGATCTCCGATCCGTCGATGCTGGCACGATACTCCCGGCATCGCGTCCTGTCGGTGGACGGCTACTCCCGTGGATTCTCCGCCGACGGCAACGGTTTCGCGCCGGCGGAGGGCGTCGCGTCGTTGATCTTGATGCCGTTGGAGCGAGCCCAGTTCCTCGGCAAGCCGGTTCTCGCGGTGATCCGTGGCAGCGCTGTCAACGAGGACGGAGCGAGCGCCACGCTGCAGGCGCCCAACGGGCGTGCACAGCAGGCCGTGATCGCGGCCGCCCTCGACGATGCCGGGTTGCGTCCGCAGGACATCGGTGCAATCGAAGCGCACGGTCCCGGAACGCCGCTCGGCGACGCGACCGAGGCCGCGACTCTGCAGACCAGTTATGCGCGGCACCATTCCGCGGACGACCCCCTGTGGGTGGGTTCGGTCAAATCGAACATCGGCCACACACTCGCCACTGCCGGTCTCGCCGGTCTGATGAAAATGGTGCTGGCGCTACAGCACGAGCGTTTGCCCGCCACCCTGCATGTGGACAGGCCCATCGCCGGTGTGGACTGGACGACGGGCGGCATGCGGTTGCTGCGGGAGTCGCGCCCCTGGCCGCGTACGGCAGAACCTCGGCGGGCCGGTGTCCTGTCGTACGGGATCACCGGCACCAACGCCCACGTCATCCTCGAAGAAGCTCCGCAGCCCGCAGCTGCCGGGCATCGGCGGATAGGCACGCGTGAGCCTTCGCCGCTGCGCACGCGACTGCCGATGTGGCCGCTGTACGCGGCGTCGCCGTCGGCTCTCGTCGCACAGGCCGCGGCGCTGGCCACCCATGTGCGCGGCAACGCGGACCTGTCCGCCGTGGATCTCAGCTGGTCGCTCGGAACCACGCGCAGCCCTCTGACACATCGAGCTGTCGTCACCGGAGGACAGAAAGAGGAACTCGTAGCGAGGCTGGAAGCCTTTGCAGCAGGGGCGATTACGTCCTCTGCGAGCGTTGCCGTCGGAAAGGTGCGGCATGGCCCCGGCCCCGTTTTCGTCTTCCCCGGCCAGGGGTCGCAATGGGTCGGCATGGGGGAGCGGTTGCTCACCGACTCACCTGTTTTCGCCCGATCGATGACGCGCTGCGCCGCAGCGTTGAGCCCCTACGTGAACTTCGACGTCGTGGCGGTGCTGCGTGGGGAACGGAGTGCACCGCTCGAGCGGGCCGAGGTGATCCAGCCGCTGCTGTTCGCGATGTATGTGTCGCTGGCCGAATTGTGGCAGAGCCTCGGGGTCGAGCCCGCCGCCGTCATCGGGCACAGTCAAGGTGAGATCGCGGCGGCTCATATCGCCGGGGCTCTCACGCTCGACGAGGCCGCCCGCGTGGTGGCGCTGCGCAGCGCCGCGTTGCGGGCGGTCGACCGGCGCGGAGCCATGGCATCGGTGGCTATGCCCGTCGAGCGCACGCGGGAAGCACTCGAGAGGTGGAGCGACCAGCTCGAGGTGGCAGTGGTCAATGGGCCGTCGGCGACGGTGGTCGCCGGGGACGCCGACGCGATGACGGAATTTCTGCGGCACTGCGAGCAACGCGGTGTCGAAGGCCGGCTGCTGCCCGTGGACTACGCTTCCCACAGTCGGCACATGGAGGCGCTGCGCGACCGTATCCTCGCCGATCTCGGCGCGATCACCGCGCGTGCGGCCCGGCTGCCCATCATCTCCTCGACCACCGGCGAGATCATCGATTCGGCCTGCCTCGATGCACTGTACTGGTTCGAGAACCTCCGCCGCACTGTGCATTTCGACGAGGCGATACGCAGTGCGCTGACCGCGGGATATCGGCAGTTCGTCGAGGTGTCGCCGCATCCCGTACTGGTCGGCGCCATCGCCGAGGTCGCATCGCTGGTCGATATCGACGCCGGGGTCACCGGCACGCTGCAACGCGGGCGAGGCGGAGGCGAGGACTTCCTCGCCGCCGTGGCCGACGCGCACGCCCAGGGCGCCGAGGTGAACTGGGAGGCACTGTATCCCGGTGCCCGCGAGGTCGACTTGCCCACCTACGCGCTGCAACGTCGGCCCTATTGGTTACCTGCGACCGGCACGTCACGGAATCCGCGAGAGGGATCGTTCGACATCGCGGACCACCCGCTCATCACCGCCACCACCGATCTTTCCGACGGCGGCATGGTGTGTGTGGGTCACCTCGACCCGAAAGAACACTCGTGGCTGGCGGACCACAAGGTATTCGACCGGGTCATCGTCCCCGCCACGGTGACGGTCGAGATTCTCACCTGGTGCGCTGCCCGCGCGGGCCGGAGCGGGGTGCAGGATCTGGTCCTGAGTTCGCCGCTGCCGCTGACGGATACCACGGTCGACATCCAGGTGATGTGCGGACCGGTAGGGCAGGACGGACGCCGACGGTTGACCCTGCACTCGCGTGATCGCGGGGACAAGGGCCCGTGGCGCTGCCACGGCGAGGCGACAACCACGGGCACCATCGCGGCTGCGACCGAAGACGTTCCCCAGGAACAGGTTTGGCCGCCCGAAGACAGTCATCGCCTGCCCTTGGACGGAAGCTATCGCGTACTGCACGACAGAGGCTACGACTACGGTGCCGCCTTTCAGAACCTCACCGCCGTCTGGCGCAAGGACGCAACGCTGTACGTCGAAGTCCAGCTGGGGCGTCGCCGGCCGCCGCGTACCGACGGCTTCGCTGTTCATCCCGCTCTCGTCGACTCGATCCTGCACGCCCTGCTGCTGACCGGAGCCGAGCAGAGCACGATACTGCCGTACTCCATCGGATCCGCCCGGATACTGCCGTGCCGGACGGACACTCTGCGCGCCACGATCAGCCCGGCCGGACAGGACCGCTACCACGTGCGGGTCACCGACCCGCACGGAAACCAGGTCGCCGACTTCCGGGATCTGCTCCTGCGTCCGGTGACGAAACGCGCACTGCGCGGCATGCTCGCCACCGGCGCCGGCCATGCGTTCCGACTCCTCTGGCGGCCGGTCGAGGTGAGCACCGGGGGTGCGGGGGACTGCGCACGGTGGGCGGTCGTCGGCGCGCAGCGCGACCTTCCAGGAGCCGACGTTCACCCCGACGCCCGCTCGTTGACCCTTGCGCTACGAGACGGTCGAGATGTTCCGGAGGTCGTCCTGCTCGATCTTCGTTCCTCGACACCCAGTGGCGAGCTGCCCGAGGAAAACGCACTGCGGCAACATCTTTCGCGATCGATGGTCGACGCACAAACGCTCCTGCGCGACGAACTGCTCGTCGAGACGCTGATCGTCTGCGTCACTCACCGCGCCAACAGCACGAGCATCACCGAATGCGCGCTGGACGCGATCGCAGCGGCATGCGTCGGCATGATGCGTTCCGTCGCGACCGAGCATCCGGGTCGGGTGCGCCTGATCGATCTCGATGGCGACCCGGTCGATCATCGGCTGATGGCCGGTGTGATCGGCACCGGCCATCAGCAGGTGGCTCTGCGCGGTGCGCGGGCATTGGTCCCACGCCTGGCTCCCGCGGCCGAAGGTCTTCTCCGGCCACCGGTCGTCGAGCAATCCTGGCGGCTGGTACAAGGTCGGGACAAGACCTTGGACAGCGTCGCGGTCGCTCCGGCACCCGACCTCACGGTGCCGCTCGAACCGGACCAGGTGCGCATCCGCGTGCTGGCCACCGGCGTGAACTTCCGTGATCCGTTGGTAGCGCTCGGCATGCTCGACGAAACCGCGCTCGGCTTCGAAGTGGCCGGTGACGTCGTGGAGGTCGGCGAGCAGGTCGGCGACGTAGAACTCGGCGCGCGGGTCGCCGCGGTCGTGCTGCATACCGGCTCGAGGCCGGGGGCTTACGGACCCTTCGCCGTCGTCGATCGGCGTGCCGTCCTCACCGTGCCCGCGCACTGGAGTCACGCTCAGGCCGCCGGCGCGCCCATCGTTTTCCTCACGGCCTACCACGCGCTCGTCGAGCTCGCCGAGGTGAAACCGGGCATGCGGGTCCTGATCCACTCGGCTGCGGGCGGAGTCGGCATGGCCGCCGTCCGGATCGCCACCATGCTCGGCGCCGAAATCTACGCGACCGCAAGCCTTTCCAAGCAGGGTGTCGTCGAGGCGATGGGGGTCGCGCGCGAACGGATCGCCGACTCACGCACTCTCGAATTCGAACAGCACTTCACCGAGGTCACCGGCGCCACCGGTGTCGATGTCGTCCTCGGCAGCCTCGCGGGTGAAGCGGTGGATGCCTCGCTTCGGCTGCTGCGGCCCGGCGGGATCTACCTCGAGATGGGCAGGACCGATCTCCGGGACCCGGCCACTGTCACCGCCGGGCAGCCCGAAATCACCTACGACACCGTCAATATCGCGGTACTTCCGATGTCTCGGGTGCACGCCGTTCTCGGCCGGCTCAAGAAGCTGTTCGCCGACGGCGCGCTGAGCCCGCTGCCCGTCCGGACCTGGAACATCGGTCACGCGCGGGAAGTGCTGCGGCACCTCAGCCAGGGGCACAGTACGGGCAAACTCGTCCTGACTCAGCCCACTGCGCTCGTACCCGACGAGACGGTGCTGATCACCGGCGGTACGGGCAGCCTCGGTCGATTGCTCGCGCGTCATCTCGTCATCGCGCACGGTTGCCGCCGGCTTCTGCTCGTCAGCCGCCGTGAGTCGTCCGAGGCCCGGAAACTGGCAGCTGAACTCGGTGAAATGGGTGCGCAGGTCACCATCTCCGCCTGCGATGTCACAGACCGCGCCGCCCTGTCCTCGGTGATCCGGGACATCTCGCCCCGCCACCCGCTCGGCGCTGTCGTGCACGCCGCCGGGGTCTTGGACGATTGCCTGTTCACCGACCTGACCCCCGACCGGCTCGAGCGGGTGCTGGCACCCAAAGTGATCGCGGCTCGGCATCTCCACGAGCTCACCGCCGACATGAATCTGCGCGCGTTCGTGCTGTACTCGTCCATCGCCGACGTGGTCGGCACGGCCGGCCAATCGAACTACGCGGCAGCCAACGCCTTCCTCGATGCGCTGGCATACCACCGGCACAGCATCGGTCTGCCCGCCACCTCCATCGCGTGGGGACTGTGGCGGCAGTCCAGCGGTCTCACCGCCCATCTGGACGGCACCGACCTGGCGCGTCTCGCCCGGCAGGGTCTTGCCCCGCTCGACACGGCAGGCGCGCTCGACGTCTTCGACCTGGCCCTGGAACATGATGAGCCGCTCCTCGCCGCGACAGCCCTCTCGCCCATCGACCCCGCTGCGTCGCCCGTCGCGGTCCTGGCCGATCTGTCTCGGCACCACACCTCGTCACCTGTCGAGGACGAATCCGGCTCCGCCACAGCGGATCTCCCGCGGCCTAAACTGCTGGGCCTGCCGCCCGGCGAACGGGTCAAAGCGCTGACGACCCTGATTCGTACCCACGCCGCTGTCGTGCTCGGACACCAGGACCCCGACGCCCTCGCCGCGGATCGGACCTTCCGAGACGCCGGGTTCGACTCGCTGTCCAATGTGGAGTTGCGCACTCGCCTCAGCGGCGCCACCGGCGTCCGGCTCACGGTCGCGGGGATCCTGGACCATCCGACCCCGACTCGCCTCGCCGTCTACATCAACGAGGTTCTCGAGCGAGACAGCGGCTCCCTACCCCCCGACCTCCCGTAGGCGGAGAAATGCTTTCGAAGGGAAAACACATGCCAACAGGGGAAAACCTTCCGCGTGCTGCCGTTCGAACCGTCGGTGCGACAGATATCGAGGTACGCAACCTGCGGTTGTCCGACCTGGACCAGCTCGTGGACATGGAGCAGACCAAGTGGGACCACGAACAGGCGGCGACAGCCGAGGAACTGTTCGACAGAATCGATCGACTACCCGACCTCGCCGCGGGAGCGTTCGCGCCGGACGGTGACCGGCTCCTCGCGTCCATGTTCGCCCGACCGATCACCGAGGAAACGGTGCACGCGGCGCAGAGTTGGCGGGCGTGTGCCTACGCCCCACTTCCCCCGGCGGGCAGTACCGATTGCGTGTTCGGCGTGAGCCTGACCAGCACGAGTTCCGCGGCGGCCGGAGCTCTCTTTCGCTCGTTCTTGCCGCAGCTGGCCGAATTGGGTTATCGGAACCTGTACGGCGGGTCGACCGTCCCCGGATTACGTGAATGGATCAAGGCCAACCCGGAGGGTTCACCGGTCTCCTATGTGCGGGCGACCAACGACGACGGGACGCCCCTCGACCGGCAGCTTCGCTACTACTACTTGAACGGCTTCACGACGATAGTCGCGGTCAAACCCAACTACTTTCCTCACCCGCAGTCCCTGGACTACGGCGCCGTGATCCACAGAAGTCTCTGATCGGGCTGGGTGCCGTGCGCGAGCCGAGGGGAGAAGAAATGCTGCAGCTACGACCGGCGACTGTGCCGTTGAGCGAGTACATCGCCAGAAAAGAACCAGCGTTCCTTCCGGGGCTGGCCGCCGATTGGCCTGCCGTGCACCGGTGGGATTTCGACTTCCTCGCAAAGCTGCGGCCCGAGTTGCCCATCGAGCTGGTTCGGGGCGATCGCGAAAGCGCCGCAACACATTTCACCGAGTCGACACTGGGCGCGTACATGAAGTTCCTCGCGCACGACGATCCCGGCGAAGAACCCCTCTACCTCAAAGAATTCGATCTCTTGCGCAGGTTTCCGCAGCTTCAGGCCGACATACTTCCTCGAAAGAGGCTGTTCCCGCAGCATGTGGTCGCTCCGCCGCCCGGAGTCTGGGTAGGTCCGGCGGGCGCGCGCACCGGTGCGCACTACGACCTGCTCGGAAACATCGCCGTCGCGATCCGCGGAACCAAGCGCTTCCGCATAGCACCGCCCGGTTTCGTCGAAGACGCCGATGCGCTGTCGGCGAAATACGATCCGTTTGCGCGCCTTTCGGCTCGGCCGTTGGCCGAGATAGCAGCTGCTGCGACGAATTCCGGTCAGCGTCCGTTCGAAGTCGAGCTTCGAGCCGGTGACGCACTGTACGTGCCCGATCATTGGTGGCACGAGGTGTACAACCGCTCGCCGAGCATTCTGCTCAGCGGTTTCTTCGGCACCTACAAGCACGTCGCGTCCTGCGCGATCCGGGTAGCGGCACGCCACATTCTGCACCTCGCGCGCCTCGATCGGGTCATCGCGTGCACCTGCCACGAAACCACAGCCTGACCTCGAGTCGCTGCCTTTCCGAACAAGGAGTACTGATGAGAGAGTTCGCCCTCGACGACTTGAGCCGACTGTATCGGGCGTGTGAAGGAGCCGACCTCGAGCTCACCGAGAAAACACTCGACGAGCCCTTCGAGGAACTCGGGCTGGACTCGCTCGGCACGATCGAACTGGCCGAACGAATTCAGCGGGAATGGCATGTCCGCATACCGATGCTGCTACCGAACGAGACCGTCGAGCTTCTCCGGACGCCGAGGCTCGCCCTCGAATACGTCAACAAGCTCTTGGCCGCGGCATACGAAAAGCGATAGAAGGAGTTCGGCGATGACGCGATCGGTCGACGACCTGATCACCACGTTCTACCGCGGTTTGAGCGGCGACATCGGTCTGCTCGACGACGTGATGGCTCCCGACTGGGTCGACGAGTCGCCCGGGCCCGCGTCAGGTCGTGCCGGGATCGAAAGCCTTGTCGCCGCAGTCGATCACGCTTTCGCCGGCTTCAGGATCGTCGTGCACGCGATCGTCGACGGACGCGGGGCGGACGGCAACGGGATGGTCGCGGTCCGCGGGGAGATGCGCGGCGTCCACGAGGGGGAGTGGCTCGGTGTTCCCGGTACCGGAAGAGCCGTCCGGATCCGGATCCACGAATTCCACCAGATCACCGACGGACTGGTCGTCCGGTCGTGGGGCCTCGAGGACTGGTTCGGATGGCTTCGCCAGGTCGGGGCCGCAGGCAGCGCTGAGCCCGGGATCTATGAAGGGAACGTAGCGACTCATGACTGAGCCTTCCCGCGAGATACCGACTGCGCCCGGCGCCCGGCCGGTGGTCGGCCATCTCCTGCCTTTCGTGAAGCAGCCCTTCACCTTTCTGTCGCAACTGCCCGAACACGGCGATTTGGTGAAGATCCGCCTCGGCCCGAAAACTGCTGTGGTGGTGTGCGATCCCGGACTCACCCGCAAGGTCCTGATCGACGACCGGACCTTCGACAAAGGCGGTCTGTTCCTGGACCGCGAGCGGGAGTGGCTGGGCGAAAGCGTCGCCACCTGCACACACAGCAAGCATCGGCACAAGCGCCGCCTGGCCCAGCCTGCCTTTCACCCCAGACGTCTCGCGGACTACGCGCACACGATGACAACCCAGATCGCCTCCGTCGTCGACGGTTGGCACTCGGGCCGAGTCCTCGACGTCTGTCCGGAAATGTTCACGATCACCTCCAGGGTCTTCGGCGCCGCCATGTTCTCCAGCACCCTCCCGGCGGGCGTGCTGCACGAGGTGATCGGCGATCTCACCGCCACCTTCGACGGCACTTTCCAACGCACACTGCTGCCCGACGTGATCAGCAGGCTCCCGATTCCCAGCACCAGGCGGTACAACCACGCCAACCGGCGGTTGCGCACGACGATGAACGGCATCATCGCCGAACGGCGTGCGAGCGGCATCGACAACGGGGACCTGCTCTCGGCCTTGCTGACCGTCCACGATCGTGAGAGCGAGGCCCCCGGCACGATCGACGACGACGTCAGCGATGCCGTCGTGACGTTCTTCGTCGCGGGAACGGAAACCACTTCCTCCGCGTTGGCGTGGGTGCTGTACGTGCTCGCCGAACACCCCGACATCGAGGCGCGGTTGCATGCCGAGGTCGATACGGTGCTCGCCGGCCGACGGCCCGAATACGATGATCTGGAGCGCCTTTCGGTCGCGAGCAGGATCGTCACCGAAACCCTTCGCCTCTATCCCCCTGCGTGGTTCTTCACCCGGAAGGTCACCGCAGACGTGGAACTCGGTCCCTACGAGCTGCCGGTCGGCAGCACCGTTGCGGTGAGCCCCTACCTCATCCACCGGCGGGCAGACCTCTACGACGATCCCGGCCGTTTCGATCCCGACCGGTGGCTGCCGGAACGCACGGCATCGCCGCCGGGAGCCCTCCTGCCTTTCGGCGGTGGGGCGAGGAAATGTATCGGGGAAACCTTCGGGATGACGGAGGTGGTGCTTGCCTTGGTGATCATCGCGAGTCGCTGGCGGGTCGAGACCGTTCCCGGAACAAGGATGCGTCCCCCGCTGTCGGTGTCCCTGGTGCCAGGAGGACTGCGCCTGCGTGTGGTCGACCGCCGGGCAGGCGGCCAGGGGCTGAAGTGAGTCCGGACAGCGATGCGCAGCGTCCGGGCGTCGTATTGCCGATGTGAAAGAGGTGTTCGGTGTTCGAATTGACCAGTGCTGAACAAGAATTGCTCCCGTCGGATGACGATGTCGAGTTCTATCGGGAGCACGGCTGGTTCATCACACCGCGATTGTTCACCGAGGAGGCGGTCGACGACGCGTTGGACGCTTTGGAGGCACATCACCGACGCGAGCGTGATTACGAGCTGCCTGGCGAGATCGACGAACTCTACGACTGGACCCCGGGCGCGGTGCACCAGATCCGCTTCAACGACTATGTCGCGCTGACCAATCGCCGCCTCCGCGATTTCATGCTGCGGCCGATGGTCGCGGCCGTTGCCGCACGGTTGGCGCAAACGAATCAGATCAGATTGTGGCAGAGCAGCATCGTGTACAAGCAACCACAAACCGGCGGCGGCGATACCACTATCGGATGGCACGCCGAACGCGCCTACCTGCGTACCTGTACCTCCACCAATATGTTGACCGCGTGGATCGCGCTACAGGATTGCGACGAGTCCATGGGTCCGGTGGTGATGATCGACGGAAGCCACCGCTGGCCGGATACCGAGGAAATTCGTGCCATCAGATACGGCCGAACATTTTTCGGCGCCGATCCCGCGTTGTTGCAGGACCGCCTCGAGCGGACCGGCATGCCGCTGCGCACCGTTCCCATGTTGTTGCGCAAGGGCGAAGTCAGTTTCCATCACTGCCTGACGCTGCACGGCAGCGGCCCCAATCTGAGCGGGCGGGCCAGGGTCGGTGCGACGGTGGATATGCAGGATCGCCCGAATCGCTATCAAGCGGTCTACGACCGAGCGGGAGAACTGCTCACCACGGCGAACGACCGGATGTGCCGCAGGCTGCCGAACGGCGATTTCGACTACAGCGACCCCGCGATCTGTCCAGTGCTCTGGGACGAGTAGGAACGAGGAATCATGTTCGAATTGTCACCGGCCGAACAGCAGTTGCTGCCATCCGACGACGACGTCGAGTTCTATCAGCAGCACGGCTGGTTCGTTACTCCACGATTGTTCACCGACGAAGTGGTCGACGCCGCGTCGGCGGCGTTGGCTGCCCATCACAGGGGCGAGCGCGACAGGACGTTACCTGTCACGCTCGGCGAGATGGACGACTGGATCGAGGGCTCGCCGCACCGTCTCCGGTTCAACGATCATGTCGCACTGACCAGCGAACGTCTCGGAAGTTTCATGCTCCAGCCGTTGATCGGGGCCATCGCGGCGCGACTGGCGCGGACCGATCAGATCAGGCTCTGGTTGAGCAGCTTGATATACAAACCACCGCGCACCGAGCACACCATCGAATGGCATTCCGACCGTGTTCATTGGCGCACCTGCACCTCCACCAAGATGCTGACCGCATGGATCGCACTACAGGACAGTGACGAATCCATGGGACCCGTCGTCATGATCGACGGAAGCCACAGATGGTCGGATACCGAGCAGATACGCGCGATTCGCTACAACGACGAGTTCATTCTCGGCGCCGACCCGGCGAAGGCGGACAGTTTGCTCATGAGTACCGGAATGCCGGTTCGGCGCGTGCCGCTGTTGCTACGCAAAGGGCAGGTGAGTTTCCACAGCTGCATGACGATTCACGGCAGTGGCTCGAACCTGAGCAACCTCGCGCGAGTGGGACTGATCGTGCACATGCAGGATGGCGCGAACCGATACCAACGAATTTACGACGAAACGGGACAATTGCAGTCGCATGTCAACGATCAGATGTGCGGCAGACTCCCGAACGGGGACGTCGACTACAGCGACCCCAAGATCTGTCCCGTGCTCTGGGACGAGACTTCGTTGTAGCGGCGGGCCGCAAGCCGTCCTGGAGGTGCGGGTACGCGCCGCAGGGCGGCGCGGTTCGCGGGGACGGTGGTGACCGGTCACGTCAGGGGAGGCCTGCCCCCGGTACGTAGTCGGTGTGGGGCACGGCCTTTGCCCACAACGCGTCACGTATGGCAATCGCGCGGGCCACTTCGACCGGGTCGTGCGTCAGGCCGTAACCCACGAAATCCTCCGCGTCGAACAAGGTCCAGGCGAGTGTGTCGTCGTCGATCAGACACCACTCGTCGGTGGTGTAGTCCTCCGGCGGGCACCAGTGCCGGGGGAGCCAGCGAATGTCTTCACCGTGTGCCTGGTTGCGATCGGTCACCGCGTGGAGAAAACGGATGTAATCGGTCAGCGGTTCGGTGACCACCCGCACGCGTTGCATAGCGACTCCTCGCGCGGTGGTCGCGTCGCTCAGGTCTTCCCATTCCTTCCACAACACCGGGTAGTCGTCCGGGTCGAGCGGTACCAGGCCGGCCTGGTATCGACGCATCGGTTCGTGTTCGTCGCTCACGACGTGGTCGTCTTCCACCTCGAATTGAAAGGCGCGATACCGAGCCTGCTCGAACAGCGAAGCCAGCTCGGCGCGGGGGAGAAACAGCATCGTCACCACGCTCCGTTGATCGAGGGGCGGACCCCGGCAGGCCCAGAGGTGTTCGGGCCCGTCATATTCCGGCATCGTTCGGACAGCCTGTCGGCAACCCTTGTCATGAATTCTCTGCCACTGATCGGCGGCCGTTCCGGTTGGAATCCCGGTAGAACTTCGAGGATCGCCGCCTCATAGGGATGAAGTGTATAGAGGACAGTCGTCCGGGGCACGGCACGCTGGACGGGATCGCGCGGCACGCTGACACGATGTGTGCAGGCGCGAAAGCGATTGTCGCTGATATAGCCGAGCCATTTCCCACTGATCACGACAAGGGAGTCGGCCGGCGTGTACACCCTGCTCCACGCCTCGTTCTGCGGGCGATATACCTGTAGTCCTTCGACCGGGCTTCCGGTCATCAAACTGAGCAGCCCGTAGTCCTCGTGGGACAGCACGCGAGCGGGCGAGGCGAGGTCCTCGACGGGCGAGCTGATCGGTGGGTAGTGATTCAACCTCAGGACGTCGTTCGTGGGGGAGATGTTCTGGTCGTAGAGCGACGGATCGACGTCGAGGTATTGCAGCAGGGCTCTGCCGAGCTGCTGGGTCAGCTCCTCGCACGCGTGCCAGAAGTTTCTGAATGCTGATTCGTATTTCTCGTCGGGCCAGTAGCCGAGAGCCGCGTCCGCGTCTTCTCCGGTGATTCGGAACGCTGATCGGTCGAATTCCCACGCTTCCACCGCATGCGGCAGCGCAGGCATACTTTCCTGGAGCGGAACGTACCCCAGATAGTAGGGTTCGCCGTATGCGCAGTCCGTCGAAACGAACTTCATCTTCTGGTCTTCGGGCACCGTTGTGAAAATGTTCAGTGCGTTGCGATCGATGGCCTGAAGTTCGTCGGCGTCGATTCCGTGGCCGGTCAATATCGCGATACCGACGTCCACCATGGCGGTACCGAGCCGGTCGATGAAACGATCTCGTGCTGCCGGGGTGCCGCGCAGGTCCGCCAGGTCGCAGACCTGTGGTCGGAAATCATCGTCGAAATTGTCCTCGTGGCTCTCGACGAGTGTGTATCCGGAATAGGCTCGATCGGTTTCCGGGGTTCCGAAATCTGATACCGCATCGCTGGTTTCTTTGTCGCTCACGTCTTCACCCCTGACGGACGATGATATCCAAGCACAACAACTCGGGCAGGCGCCCGGGAAATAGTCGAGGAGAGGTACACGGTAGAAGCACGGACCGGATCTGTGAATCACTGAAAGCGTGATCGTCCGCGTCTCGGTTGTCGCGGGTCTGTGCTGTATTCAACATCGCATCACCACGGGCGTGCTGTCAATAGATGCCGCACATTACGGAGCTCTCGTGTCAAGCCCTGTGGACCGCGACTCCGGAGCGCATCGCCTCGGATCATCCAGGCCTGCTTCGCCTTCCGGAAACGCGCCGAACGCCGCCGTAATTCGGTCATCTGTGCACCCTCGAGTCGGCTGGTCGGCCGGCTCACCGCTCGCTGTGAAGCGCGGGCTTCGGTTGTGCCGCGCACGATTTCGAGATCTGTCGCCGGATTCCTGTGTGACACTTGAGATTCGGAACATGCGTGAGGTCGTCGCAAGGGGTTGGGTGGCGGACCTCGGAACGAAATCGGATGTCGCTCGCGATGCCGGTAGAGCCCGGCACCTCGCCCGCGACGGCTCTGAAAGGTGCGTTGCGATATGAGCACTACCGCGGACCGACGGACGTTCCTGAAGGCCACCGCGCTCGTCGCGGTGGCGGAAGCCCTCGGAGTATCGGCGTTGCTGTCGGCATGTTCGGGCGGATCCCGTGGCGCCGGGACGGTCGGTGACACGATCCGGTTCGGGTTCCTGGCCGACATGCAGGTGCCCGACCCCGACATCTTCTACGAGGGCGAGGGTCTACAGGTGACCCTCAACGTCTACGAAGGCTTGGTCGCCTACGCCCCCGATTCGTCCGAGATCGTGCCCGGCCTGGCCGAGTCGTGGACGGTCACCGACGACGGGCTCACCTACATGTTCGAGCTCCGTGCCGGTGTCACCTTCCACGACGGCACGCCGATGACAGCCGCCACGATCATCAAAAGCTATGAACGACGTTCGGCGATCGGCCAAGCACCCGCCTATCTGATCGCCGACGTCGAGTCGATGTCCGCGCCCGACGACTCCACGCTCGTGATCGAACTCGCCCATCCGGTCCAACCGTTCCTCGACTACCTCGCCTGCCCGTGGGGGCTCAAAGCGGTGAGCCCGACCGCGATACAGGCCAACAGCGTGAACGGTGACCTGGCTCAGGACTGGTTGAGCACCCACGATGCGGGAACCGGCCCCTATCGGATCACCGAGTTCGTGCCGAGCAGTCACTACACGCTGACCGCGTACGACGGCTACTGGGGGACGAAACCGGAATTCACCACCCTGCGGATCGAGATCATCCCGGACATCATGTCGCAACGCCTGTTGCTCGAGCAGGGCCAGCTGGACATGATCACCAAGGGTCTGCCGATCGCCGCGATCGAGGCGATGCGGGCGAACCCGGCGTTGACCGTGACGGAGCACCCGACGGCGTTCAAATCGTCGATCTTCCTGAACTGGAAGAAGGGCCCGTTCGCCGATACCGCGTTCCGCCGGGCGATGCGCAAGGCGGTGGACGTTACCGCGCTCATCGAGCCCGCCTACGGCTCGACCGTCGCACGATCCACCCAGTTCTACCCGGCCGGAGTGCTGCCGGAAGGCGCCGCACCGGACGCGCCGGACCACGACACCGCCGAACTGAAGGCATTGATCGCGAAACTGCCGGACGGCGACAAGCGGATCGACGTCGCCTACGACGAGGCCGGCGGCGCCACCGATGCCCGTGTCGCCGAACTCCTCCAGACGCAGCTGGCCGCGTTGGGACTGGCCGCGACGGTGCGGGCCATGCCGACCTCGCAGGTATTCGCCCTGCATTCGACACCGGTCGGGCAGCAGCCGCACATGCTGGTCCACGGGTCCGGCGGCGACGCTCTCAACGCCGACACCACACTGCGGATCTTCTTCCGCACCGGCGTCTCGCCGATCAACTGGTTCAACTATTCGGACACCACGCTGGACGCCGTCATGGACGCCGGGAAGCGATCACTCGGCAAAGCCGAGGCCGAACGGCACTGGGTCGAGGGCGCCGAGATCGTGATGGGTCAGGCCTGGATCATCAACCTCTGCGATATCGAGGACGTGATCGTGACCGGTTCAGGCATCGGCGAGATCGTCCATACGCTGCTCGGCACGGGCATGGTTCCTGTCAACCTGCTCCGGAAGGTGACAGCGAGGTGAAACACTTCCGCAAAGGTGCAGCCGACGGGGACGAAGACGGCCTCGTTCCGCGTGCATGTGTCAGCGACCTCGAGGTGACGTTCCGCCACCGGGGCGTGGCGGTGCGCGCCGTTCGGGGAGTGAGCATCGAGATCGCGGCCGGCGAGATCATCGCGCTCGTGGGCGAATCCGGTTCCGGCAAGAGCGTTTTGGGCCTGAGCCTGCTAGGACTGCCGGTGGGCGACCCACCTGCCGTCGTCACCGGGCGGGCCGAGGTTTGTGGCGTCGACCTGATTGCCGCCTCGCCGGCCGAGCGGCGGAGAGTCCGGCGCGCGCATCTGGGCGCGGTGTTCCAGAATCCGATGACTTCGCTGAACCCGACGATGCGAATCGGCGAGCAGGTGCGGGAGGTCGCGGGCTCGACCGCGGAGGCGGTCCGGCTGCTCGACCTGGTCGGTATCCCACAGGCAGATCGCAGACTGCGCTCGTATCCGCACGAACTGTCGGCGGGAATGCGGCAACGAGTCATGATCGCGATCGCGATCGCCACGCGACCGGACCTGATCATCGCCGACGAGCCGACGTCGGCGCTCGATGTCACGGTGCAGGCGCAGATTCTGGCCCTGCTCCGCGACCTGCGGGCCGAACTCGGCTGTTCGGTATTGCTGATCACCCACGAGATAGGCGTCGCCGCCGCGGTCGCCGACCGGGTCGCGGTCATGTACGGCGGGCGCCTGGTCGAGGTCGGCACCATGGCCGACGTCCTCGCCACCCCCGCGCACCCCTACACCGTCGGCCTTCTGGATTCGCGCCTCGATCTCAGCCTGCCGGTGAACCACCGAATACCTGTGCTGACAGGCATGCCACCCGATCCCCGGGACCCCGCGCCGGGTTGCCCGTTCGCTCCGCGATGTTCGCTTAGCACCGAGGACTGTGCGAAGTCGCCGATCCCGCTGACACCGGCCGGCTTCCACGCGGGCGAGGCCGCGTGCGTCCTTCCGGCAGAGGTCGACCGGAACCGAGCGCGTGGGCCTGCCGCCGCCTTCCCGCCGTTGGAGCAGCCCGAGCGCTCGCGACCGGCCGTCCGGTGCCGCGGTGTCGGCAAGAGCTTCCGCCTTCGCACCGGGTCGGTCAGGCGCGAGGTGCATACGGTGCTGCGCGACCTCGACTTGCAGGTGGGAGCAGGCGAGGCCGTCGCGGTGGTCGGCGAGTCGGGGTCGGGAAAATCGACTCTGCTCAGGCTGATCGCGGGATTGGAGAAACCGGACCGCGGCGTCGTCGAGGTATCCGGTACGTCGACGCAGATGATCTTCCAAGACGTCAGCGCGTCGCTGACACCGTGGCTGACCGTCGAGCGACAGGTCGGTGAACGGCTGCCGAGCACACTCGGCCGGGCCGAGCGCCGGGCCCGGGTGATCGCCGCCCTCGAACGCGTGGGGCTCCCGGCGGCCGTCGCCGACCTGCGTGCCGACAGTTTGTCGACAGGGCAGCGGCAGCGCGTGGCGTTCGCGCGGGCGACGATCGTCGTTCCCGACGTATTGCTGTGTGACGAGCCGACTTCGGCGCTGGACGCACCGCTGGCGGCGTCGACGCTGAACCTGATCCAGACGCTGCGACGCGAGTTCGGGCTGACGGTCGTCTTCGTCACCCACGATCTGGCCGCGGCGCGTTTCGTCGCCGACCGCATCGCCGTGATGTTTCGCGGCGAGATCGTCGAGATCGGCGCCGCCGAGAAGGTCACCCACGCACCGTCGCACCCCTACAGCAAGGCGTTGGTGGAGGCCGTACCGAATATCGGGAGCGCACCGGAACAGCGGCTCGCCGAGCCGGCCGATGCCGTGCCGGTGTCGGCGCCGCTGACCGGCGGCGCGGACGTCGAATCGGCGGCGGTAGCGGTGCGCCGACGCGTGAAACCGAGTGAGGTGATCACGTTGGGTGTGCTCGCGACGCTGATCGTCGTCATGCTCGGCGCACCCTGGCTCGCGCCTTACGACCCCGATCTCCCCGTCGGGAAGCCGGTATCCCCGCCCGATGCGGCGCACTGGCTCGGTACCGATGAGGTCGGGCGCGACATCGCGAGCCGCGTGTTGGTCGGGATGCGCGCCAGTTGGTGGGGCGCCCTGTGCGTGATCGCCTCGGGAATCGTCATCGGCGGGACCGTGGGGGCGGTCGCGGGCACCCTCGGCGGAATCGTCGACCGGATCCTGATGCGGATCACCGACATCTTCATCGCCCTGCCTGCGGCCTTGCTCGCGATCGCCGTCGTAGCCGCGATCGGGCCGTCGTATGGTCATACGCTGGTGGCGGTGGCACTGGTCTGGTGGCCGTTGTACGCGCGAGTCGTGCGGGGCGAGGTGACAAGACTCCGATCGCAGCCGCACATCGACGCCGCACGGATGTCGGGTGCGGGCAGCTTCGAACTCGGCCGGCTCCACCTGCTCCCGGGCGCATGGCCGCCGACCATTGTGGCGGCGAGTCTCGACGTCGGCGCCTTGATCCTGATGCTGTCCGGACTCTCCTTCATCGGTCTCGGTGCTCCCGCCCCCGCTCCCGAGCTGGGCGCGATGTCCGCGAGGGGGCTGCCGTACCTGCTCGATTCCTGGTGGGTGCCGATCATGCCCGCGATCGGGCTGTTGGTGCTCGCCACGATCGCCAACCTCGCCGGCGATGTCATCCGCGACCGCCTCACCGATCGCTGACCGCAGGCCGGGAACGCCTCTCCTCCAGCGCAAGGGAGAACTTCGAATGCTCACAGTCATAGCCCGGCGCGCCGGTGGGACTGTCCTGGTGTTGCTCGCGCTCGTCGCGGTGGTGTTCGTGCTGCGGCAAGTCTCGCCGGTTGACCCCGCCCGCGCGGTCGTCGGCGACCGAGCCTCCGCCGAGGTGGTCGAACGAGCACGCGACGACCTCGGTCTCGATCGGCCGCTGCCCGTGCAGTATGTCGAATACGTCGAAAGGGCGGCCACCGGCGACCTCGGGCAGTCCGCGGTGACCAGGCGACCGGTCAGCTCCGATATCGGCGAATTCCTTCCCGCCACAGCGGAACTGATCATCTGCGCGTTCGCGCTCGCGGTTCTGCTCGGTGTGCTGCTCGGCACGGCGACGGCACTGCGCTGGCCAGGATCGGGCGCACTGCGCTTGGTGTTGATCGGCGGGTCATCGATGCCGATCTTCCTCGCGGCATTGCTCGCGATCCTGGTGTTCTACAAGGAATTCGGCATCCTCCCCGCTCGCGGTCGCAGCTCCTACGCCGACGCGCCCGACGGGCCCACCGGGTTCCTGCTCGTCGACTCCGTACTCGCCGGGCGGCCGAGCGTATTCCTCGATGCCGTCGAGCATCTGATCCTCCCCGTGGTCTGCTTGTCCCTGGTGCCCGCCGTCGCGATCGGCCGGGCCCTGCGCAGCAGCTTGCAGCACACGCTGCGCTCGGACTTCGTGCGCACCGCCCGCGTCAAAGGCCTCACCGAGCTACGCGTCCTCGGCAGACACGCCTTGCGCAATTCGGTGAGCTCGACATTGTCGATCGCGGGCATGCAGGTGGCCGCCATGTTCGGCGCCGACATCGTGCTGGAGTTGATCTTCGCCTGGCCAGGCATCGGCCTCTACACCGCCCAAGCGGTGAAAGCCGGTGACTACACCACCATCGCAGGCATCACCCTGATCCTCGGCGCGATCTACGTCCTGACGAACTTCCTCGTCGACCTCGCTCAAGCAATCGCCGACCCGCGGACGTCTGAAACCGCTGCGTGACAACAGCTGCCGCCATCGAATCGCTGGACCGACAGTGGGTGGGCGCTCCAGGGTTCCACTTCATTCGCCGTCTCACCCTCTCGAAACCTGGCGTGGCGAAAGCCTGTCCGACAAATCATGTTTCACCTCTCTCCTCATGTGGGATGGTGCCGGGATGCTGATCGAATACGGAGTGTGGGGTTCGCGATTGGTACTGGCCGGGGCCTTCGGGCTGTCGACGTGGGGGAAGTTGGCGAACGGGCCCGCGACACGGAAGGCGGTGGTGGACTTCGGGATACACATCAGGTGGGCACCCGCCGTAGCGATCGGGTTGCCGGTCGTCGAGGGGGCGGTGGCTGTCGGGATATTGCTGCCGTGGACGGCGGGATTCGCAGGCGCGGTCGCCTTGCTGCTGCTGGTGTGTTTCACCGCGGCGATCGTGCGATTGCTGCTACGGGGTGAGCACCCGAACTGCTCCTGTTTCGGTGCTGCGAACGCGGAGCCCATCGGGCCCGCGACCTTGGCTCGAAACGCCCTACTGGTTGCCCTCGCCGCGCTGGTCACGGTAGGTGCGCTGCGATACCCGCAGGTCCCCGGCAGTTTGCCCGCCGAGGCCGCGGTCGGCCTCATGCTGATCGTGACGATGGCGGCGGTTCTGTGCTGGGCTCTCGGCGAACTGCGAGGGCTTCGTCGGCGGGTCGACGAACAGGCTTTGTCGACGCTCGGGGCCGAGGGTTTGCCGGTCGGCGCGGTGGCGCCCGAGTTCGAGTTGCCTGCTGTCGAGGGTGAGCGGGTCGATCTGGCGTCGCTCTTGTCGCCTGGTAGGGCAGTGCTACTCGTATTCGTCCACCCAGGATGTGAAATGTGCGCGGCGCTGGCCCGTGAGCTGCCCCGGTGGCAGTCGCGGGTGCGTGAGGTATTGACGATCGTGCTGGTCGGCAACGGCGATCTCACCGAGCACGCCGCGTGGGGCCGTGCACAGGAGGTGGGCGACATCCCCGTGCTGGTGCAGCAGGGCAACGAGGCGGCCCTCCGCTACCGGGTCCGGGGAACACCGTCGGCGGTGCTGGTCGGCGCGGATGGTCGGGTCGCGGCCGCTGTCGCCCGGGGCGCCATCGCGGTTCGTGAGCTGATCACCTCGGCGAAGTCGGGAGCGGGGCGGCAAACAACGCGTCGAGACGAACTCATCTCTGGGACACGCCGATAGGCGCTCCCGTCACGCCCGTTTCATGAACGGAAACCGGCAGCGTCCCCAAAACGATTGATTCCCAACGTCTTTCGGGAGCATTGCGGACACCCGGCTGCGATCCGGCCGATACACTCGACCTCGCAACACGCTCGACAACCCATTCGCTCGAACACATCGACAAAGGGGAACGGTCATGGCGCACTTCGCATTCACCGACTACAGCGGGAAAGAGTTCATTTTCCAGCTGGACAATGAGCAACGGATCGCCGAGGCGCGGCGGATCCTGTCGGGCGACGAGACGATGTCCGTCCATGTGATGGGCAGGATCCGCAAGACCACGCAGAGCTACAACCCGGAGTGGAGCTTCCACCTCGATCCCGACACCATCACCTTCTTCACCATGGCCATCGAAGTCTGCGACTCCAGCATCACCTACACCGAGGACCACCTCGACGAAGCGGGCGGGGCATTCTTGCCAGGGGCCTTCTGGTGCCCGTGGTCGTCGCGGCTCACTCGGGAAGTGACGGCCTCGGTCAACGCCTGACGTCGCGTTCCTGCCGGCGGTGTGAGCGTCGGCAGGAATGCTCGAACCGCAGCAGGCCCGGGGTATCAGTGGTTCACGAGATCGCGGTACGTACCGAGGATGCTGCGGATGGAGGATGTCACCGGGAGGTGGCCGTCGAGCGGCGTCCAGGCGTACCGCGCGTGGGCGGTGAGTCGAATCGGTTCGAAGGCCGCTACATCCACGGCGAAATGCAGTCGGCGGACGCGGTGCGCGTCGGGCGACAGGTAGTCGAAATCGCCTACGTGGTGGCGGATCCCGGTGACGACCAGCCCCGTTTCCTCGCGCACCCCACGGGCTACCGCCGCGGCGAGGGTTTCACCGGGCTTCACGGTGGCCCCGGGAAGCTTCAGCGGGACCTTGACCGGGCCACTGTCGTGACGCTCCAGGAGTAGTACTGTTCCGTCGCGTTCGATGATCACACCGACTCTCGGAGCGGTGCCGTCGACCTCGGCTTGGCGGGCCAGTTCTTCCAACTCCGATGCGGAGACCATGGGGCTTACCGACTTCCGATTCCGGAACCGACCTCGTCGGATCCGACGACTGTATCGATTGAATACGCTACTCCTCGACACCAGGTCGACGCGCTCGAATGGGGCCGCCGTGGCAGCCGCGACTCGCGTCGAGGGTCACCCTGTTGTTCGCGAGGATCGGGAGGGCCCCGGATCGGTGCGGAAAGCGCGCACGATCAGGTTGGCGGCCTCGGTGCAGATGGTGTCGGCCTCGGTGCGGGGGAGCGGGATCGTGCCGTACATCGACGCGTGCAGACCCTGCTGGACGAGCAGTGAGACGAACTGACGGGCCGCGGTCGCGGGATCCTCGACATCGAGTTCACTGCGGGAGCGCAGCAGGTCGGCGATCTGGGCCACCAACTGTTTCGGTTCGCCGTCGGCGCAGGCAGGACGCAGCGACGGGATCCGGGCGACCTCGCTGATGATGAGACGGCGCAGAGCGGACGCCCGCTCGTCGAGCAGCACCCGAAGGACGCGGTGGCCGATCTCGACGAGCGCGGCGGTGACGTCGGTGCGATCCGACGCGGCGATCGCGGTGCCGAAGGTCGTTGCCACCTGGGCGCGTTCGTGCTCGACCGCGGCCAGGAACAGGGTCTGTTTGTCGCCGAAGTGGTTGTAGGCGGTCTGTTTTGCCACGCCGGCCCGTTCGGCGATCACGTCGAGGGTTGCCCGCTCGTAGCCGTCGCGCAGGAATGTGTCGATCGCGGCGTCGAGGATGGCTCGCCGCTTACCCGGATCGCCCCCTGGGGGGCGGCCGCCGGGTCCGGTCGATCGCGTTGCCGATGTCGACATGTCCGTCGGCGCCTTTCACGGATGAGTGGCCTGGGTCACCAAGATTGCGGGTGGACGAGCCAGTCTATCTACTATTTACTGGACTGGACTGACTAGTCTAAGTAACTCGAGCCGCGGAGGTTTCATGACGGCGACATCGACCGATCTACTGGCGCTCGACGCGGCGGCGCAGGACATGTTGTTCCGCGCCGCCCGCACCGCCAACACGTTCACCGACGAACCGGTGACCGACGAGCAGTTCCGGGCCGTCTACGAACTCGTGAAGTTCGGGCCGACCTCGATGAACCAGCAACCGCTGCGCGGTGTCCTCGTGCGGTCGGACGGAGCCAAATCGAAGCTGGTCGAGGCGATGACCGACCGCAACAAGGACAAGACCGCGCGGGCGCCGCTGACGGTCGTGGTCGCGGCCGATCTCGACTTCCACGACGAGTTGCCCAAACTCGTTCCGTTCATGGAGAACCCGCAGAACGTCTTCGCCGATCCGGCGGTCCGGGAGCCCTCGGCCACGTTCAACGCCGCATTGCAGGTTGCCTACCTCATCGTCGGCATTCGCGCGGCGGGTCTGGCTGCGGGCCCGATGGTCGGCTTCGACGGCGACGCCGTGCGACGAGAGTTCTTCCCCGACGGCAGGCATGTCCCGCTGTGCGTCATCAACATCGGCAAGCCGGGCCCGGACGCCTGGATGGGACGGCTGCCACGGCTGGAGTACGACGAGGTCTTCGCCACCGCCTGAATATCGCGCCACGGCGCAACTCTGATCAGTGGATAGGCACAATGACTGCTACATCGAATATTTCGACCATTCCTGTACCACACGCGGTCAACGACGCCGGGTCGGTGGCTCAGATTCTGCTGCACGCCGCCCGGCACCACCCCACGAGCGGCACGACCTACCTGCAGCGCACCGGCGACGGACCGACCGTGCGGGTGCACCGTTCGTACCCCCAACTGCTCGACGAGGCCCTGTCGCTCACCGGTGCGTTGCGCGACCGCGGTGTGCGTCCGCAGTCGAAAGTCGCTCTCCTGCTCGATGATCACGAAGACTTCGTCACCGTGCTGTGGGCGTGTTTCCTCGGCGGGTTCGTGCCGTGCCCGATGGTCGCCCAGCCGACCGATCCGACGCGCTGGGCGAGCGCGTTGCGTCATGTCGACGAATTACTGGAACGCCCACTCGTGGTGACGTCACAGTCGATCGACGACACCATGCCGGCGGTGCCCGGATTGGCGACGGTGACGGTGGAATCGTTGCGCACCGGCGAGCACGAGCCGACCCCGTATCTCGCCTCCGCCGACGACCTCGCCCTGCTGGTACTCACCTCCGGATCCACCGGAAACGCCAAAGCGGTGGCACTCACCCACGGCAATCTGCTCGGCTCCATGGCGGCCAAAGCCGCGGTGCAGCACCTGAATCCCGACGACATCACCTTCAATTGGATCTCGTTCGATCACGTCGCGGCCCTGCTCGAAACGCATCTGCTGCCGCTGTATTGCGGTGCGCGACAGATCCATGCGCCGAGTGAGGTGGTCGCCGACGATCCGATGGAATTCCTGCGGATCATCTCCCGCCACCGGGTGACCATGACCTTCACACCCAATTTCCTGCTCGGACAACTGAATACGCTGTTCGAACCCGAAATCGACGGCGCCCGTCTCGAACTGAGCTGCCTGCGGCATATCGTGAGCGGCGGCGAAGCCAATGTCGTCGCGACCGGAACACGGTTCCTCGACACCTTCGCCGCCTACGGTCTGCGCCAGACCGCGCTGTGGCCGGCGTTCGGGATGACCGAGACCTGCGCGGGAAGTATCTACAATCGCGACTTCCCGAACGCCGACGCCGGGCAGGAGTTCGCCGCCGTCGGACATCCGGTGCCCGGATTACGGCTGCGGGTCGCCGACCAGGAAGGGCGATCGTTACCCGCGGGTGCCGCCGGGGAGGTGCAGCTGCGTGGCCCCATGGTCACTCGCGGCTACTTCAACAACGACGAGGCCACCCGCGCGGCGTTCACCGCCGACGGCTGGTTCCGCACGGGCGACCTCGGCCGGTTGGCCGCCGGCAGGCTCACGCTGGTCGGCCGCAGCAAGGACAGCATCATCGTCAACGGCGTGAACTACTTCAGCCACGAGATCGAAACGGCCGTCGAAGAACTCGACGGCATCGCCCGTGGCTATGTGGCCGCGTTCCCGACGCGTCGCCCCGGCAGTGACACCGAACAGCTCGTGATCGCCCTGCACGCCGAGACCGCCGACGAAGCCGACCTCCACCGCCTACTGACGGCCGTCCGTTCCACGGTGGTGCTGCTGTGCGGGTTCCGCCCCGGATTCATTCTGCCCCTGAGCAAAGCGGATTTCCCGAAGACGAGTCTTGGCAAGACCTTGCGGCCGCGCATGCGCCAACAGCTCGAATCAGGTGGCTACGACCACGTCATCGCCGACACCGCGGCACTCACGACCCGCCAGCTCGGTGGATACTCGGCACCGCAGGGGGGTACCGAGTCGATCCTGACCGATGTCTACGCGGAGCTGTTCGATGTTCCGGCAACCGAAATCAGCGCTACGGCCAGCTTTTTCGACCTCGGTGGCACCTCGCTGGACATCCTTCGGCTGCAGCAACAGATCGCGCGCCGCTTCGGGGTGACGGATCTGCCGATCATCGCCATCCTCACCGCACCCTCGGTGCGCGTGTTGGCAGCCGTCGTGGACGGGGGCGGTGGCGGACCGCGCCGTTACGATCCGATCGTGGGGTTGCAGACCAGTGGTACGAAGACGCCGCTGTTCTGTGTGCACCCCGGTGTCGGCGAGGTGCTGGTGTTCGTCAATCTGGCCAAGTACTTCGTCGGAGACCGTCCGTTCTACGCGCTGCGCGCCCGCGGCTTCAACAAGGGGGAGGAGCCGTTCCACACGTTCGACGAGATGGTCGATGTCTATACGAGCGCCATCCGACGCCGGCAACCGCATGGTCCGTATGCCCTGGCCGGTTACTCCTTCGGCGCCGCGGTAGCGTTCGAGATCGCCAAGCGGCTCGAAGCCGAGGGCGAACGGGTCGATTTCCTCGGCAGCTTCAACCTGCCACCGCACATCAAATACCGCATGGACGAGCTCGATTTCACCGAGACCGCGACGAATCTCGCGATGTTCCTCGATCTGATCACCAAGCGGCAGGCCGTCGAACTGCCCGCCGAATTGCGAGCGCTGTCCAAGGGGGGCCAGCTCGCTCGCCTGATCGAACTCGCCCCGCCCGACCGCGTCGCCGAACTCGACCTGGATCTGACGAAGTTCACGGCGTGGGCCGAGCTCGCCGACGGGCTCACCGGCCTCGGCCGCACCTACACACCGAGCGGTGCCGTTCGCTCGATGAGTGTGTTCTGCGCGGTCCCGTTGCGCGGCACCAAACAGGACTGGATCGACAACGAACTGCGCCGGTGGGACGAATTCACCACCGAGGCGAACCGCTACATCGATGTGCCCGGTGAGCACTACACATTGATGGGACCACGGCACGTCACCGCGTTCCAGTCCATTCTGCGCAAAGAACTCGACCGCGCGCTGGCACAGGCCGACGCCGACCGATAGGGAGAAATACGTTGCAGGGCAAGAAGATTCTGATCACCGGCGGCACGGGGCAGGTCGCCAGACCGGTCGCCGAGGCGCTCGCCGCCCACAACGAGGTCTGGTGCCTCGGCCGCTTCGGCACACCGGGTGTCGAGGACGAACTGCGCGCCGCCGGCGTGACCACCCGGCACTGGGACATGAACGACACGACGGCCGCGGGTTACGCGCAGCTGCCGACCGATTTCACCCACGTGCTGCACTCGGCGGTCCACCGCGGTGACGGCACCGATTTCGAGGACGCGCTCACCGTCAACTCCACCGCGTGCGCGCGGCTGATGACCCACTGCCGCACCGCCGAGGCGTTTCTGTTCGTGTCGACCGGCGCGCTGTACAAACGGCAGACCCTCGACCACGCCTATCGCGAATCCGACCCGATCGACGGTGTCGCCGACTGGCTGCCCACCTACCCGGTCGGCAAGATCGCGGCCGAAGGCACCGTGCGTGCGTTGGCGAACACACTCGAACTGCCGACCACGATCGCCCGGCTCAATATCGCCTACGGTCCCGGCGGATACGGTGGGGTGCCCATGCTGTATTTCAAGCGGATGCTGGCAGGCGAACCGATTCCGGTTCCGCTCGAGGGCCAGAACTGGTGTTCGCTGCTCTACACCGACGACCTCGTCGCCCAGGTTCCCGCGCTGTGGCACGCGGCGTCGGTACCCGCCCGGGTGGTCAACTGGGGTGGTGACGAGTCCGTCGGGATCACCGATTGCGTCCGTTACCTCGAAGAACTCAGTGGCATCGAGGCGCAGCTCGTCCCGTCCGAGGTCACCCGCGAGACCTACCAGTTCGATCCCGAAATGCGCCGCTCCATCACCGGCCCCTGCACCGTCGACTGGCGCGAGGGAATCCGGCGCACCCTCGCCGCGCACCACCCCGCGCACGTCCGTGAGGTGACGCCGCGATGAACCACACTCAGGTGACGACCCCGAACATCGCGGTGATCCGCACCGCGTACGAGGGTTTCGCGACCCGCGATGTCGGCAAGATCCTCGCCGCCATGCGCGACGACGTCGAGTGGGTGCACCCCGACGGCATGCACAAATACGGCCTGGGCGGAACCAAGATCGGCCACGAGGGGATCAAGGAGTTCCTCGCTCGCGTCCCGTCGGTGCTCGGCGGCATGGTGCTCGACCCGGTCGAGTTCATCGAACAGAACGACCGCGTCATCGTCCTGGGCACACGCCAGGTCATCGCCCGCACCGGAACCTCGACCACCTTGCCCTTCCTGCATTCCTGGACCATGCGCGAGGGCAAAGCCACCCGAATGGAAGACATCTTCGACACCGTCGCCTTCCACGCCGCCATCGAAAGCTGACACCCGACCACGCCGCGGGCCGACCCCGAGGTCGTTGCTCGCGGCGGTGGTCAGGTGAAAGTGAGGAGGGTGCGGCGGTCGATCTTGCCGGTGGGGGTGCGGGGAAGGTCGTCGAGGAAGACGACGTCGCGGGGGGCTTTGAAGCGGGCGAGGTGGGTTTTCACGTAGGTGCGGACGGTGTCGGCGTCGAGGTCGCCGGTGGGGACGACGAAGGCGGCGAGGCGTTGGCCGAATTCGTCGTCGGGTACGCCGATGACGGCTGCTTCGGTGATCGCGGGGTGGGTGTAGAGGAGGTCTTCGATTTCACCGGGGAAGACGTTCTCGCCGCCGGAAACGATCATGTCGTCGTCGCGGCCGTCGATGAAAAGCCTTCCGCCGGAATCGAAGTGGCCGAGGTCGCCGGTGCTCATCAGGCCGTCGCGGATCTGCTTGGAGCCGCCGCCGGAGTATCCGGCGAAGGCGATCGAGTTGCCGACGTAGACGGTCCCGACCACGTCGGGTTCGGTGATGCGGGTGCCGTCGGCGTGGTAGAGCGCGACGGTGATGCCCACCGGGGCCTTGCCGACGGTGCCGGGTGCGGCTGTCCAGTCCTGTGGGGTCGCGATGGTGGCGGTGCCGGTTTCGGTGCAGCCGTAGAAGTTGTAGAGCACGGGTCCGAACGTCTGGATCGCCCTGGTGCCGAGCGCCGAGGGTAGCGCGGCGCCCGCGGTGAACACGATGCGTAGCGAGGTGGTATCGGTGTGCGCCAACGCTTCTGGGCTCAGATCGAGGATGCGCCGCAGCATGGTCGGTACCAGGACGACCATCTCGACACGGTGTTCGGCGATCTGGGCGAGCGCGCGGGCGGCGTCGAATTTGCCGTGCAGCACGATCGTGGAACCGAGGTTGAGCGACAGGATGAACTGTGACAGGGCGGTTCCGTGGAACAACGGCGCGCACAACAGCACGGTCTGCTCGCGTCGCAGCGGTACCCGGTCGACGAATTGCGCTGCTGCCAAGGGGGATTCGACCCGGCGTGGCGCACCTTTCGGTGTCCCGGTCGTGCCACCGGTGAGTAGGACGAACCCGCCCTGCCGGGTCGGCGCCGGTGGCCGTTGCGCATCGAGGCCGCCATCGAGGGTGAGCGCGGTGATGGTGTCGGGCAGGGGAGTGGCCGCCACGGGCAGGCTCGGATCGGCGACGAGTGCGTCGACCTGTTCACGGGCGAGCACGTCGGTGAGCTGGGTGGCGCCGAAACCGGTGTTGAGCAGGACCAGCCGCGCGCCGAGTTTGCCTGCGGCGATGATGGTTTCGACCAGTGCCGCACCGTCCGGGTAGAGGACGCCGATGGTGTGGTCGGCGCTGAGCCCGTCCCGGTACCAGCGGGCGGCGATGGCATCGGTGTGTTCGTCGAGTTCGCGGTAGCTGATCCGCCGGTCGCCGTCGATGAGCGCGATCCGGTCCGGCGTCCGTTGCGCGGAGCTGTGTACGCCACCGGCGATCGGGCCGTAGGTGCGCATCGTGCGTGCGGTGCGAGCGACCTGGAGTGGTCGCCGAAGGTCGATGACCCCGGACCGCTGGAGCGCACCGATCTGGCGTGCGGTGGTGGCAACGGAATGCCGAATCCCGGTGATGGCCATCTCGGCCGCGCGGCACTGCATGGCTGCTCCTTCGGTAGGTGCAGCCTATTAGAACATGAGCTCTTGTTTGCAACAAGAGCACTTGTTCTTACTTGTTCGAGTCGGGTGTCCGCGCGGCTGCGCCCAGGCCGAGGTGGACGATCTGGGTGAATGCCGTGAGGTCGCGGATGAGGGTGTCGATGTCACCCGAGGTGCCGCGGGTGGTGTGGTGCAGCCAGTCCGAGACCGTGTCGAACAGCCCACCGATGGTGGCGACAGCCAGGGCGTGCAGGTCGACCCGCGAACCGGTGGCGGGCACGAATCCGTAATCGCGCCACAGTGTTTCGAGGAAACCGGCCGCCCATCTCCGGTTGGTGCGGCGTTGCTGTTCGACCGTGGCCGAGATGGCGCTCGCCTCGCCGAAGGTGACGATGGCGACGCGGGGGTCGTCGACCAGCGCGTGCGCGAAGGCGCTGAGGGTCTCGACGACGACGGCATCGCGATCGCCCTGCGCGCGAGCGAGCGCGGCGGCGACGTCGGCTTGCAATCGCTCGCTGACCTGCTGCAGCAGGGCGAGGTAGCAGGCCTCCTTGCTGTCGAACAGCTCGTAGAACGCCTTGTTGCCGACCAGCGCGGTCTGGCAGATCTGCTCGATGGAGGTGTTGGGGTATCCGTTGGCGGCGATCAGCTCGAACGCGGCGTGCAGGATCTGCTCGCGCCTGCGGGCTCGGCGCTGCTCGGCGTCGAGGCCCTGGATTCGCCGTGGCCGCTTTTCGATCGATGTCACGCAGATCAGCGTATCGAATGCGAAATTGCAACAAGAACTCTTGTTAACAACAAGATGGCGTGTTGTAATCGGCGTCACCTACCGAAGTGAGGATTCGATGAAGAACCCGAGAGTTGCGCGGAGATGGGCGGTGGCCCCGCTGGCAGCGATGTGTCTGGCGGTATCGGGCACCACGGTCGCCGCGGCCGATCCGTATCCGAGTTTTCCGCCGGATCAGAATCAGCTGCCGCAATTGCCCACCGAGCCCCAGCTCTACGATCTGTTGCCGATTCCGGTCCCCGCTGAGGACCCGTGGTACGACGACCCGGCGGACCTGAGTTCTTACGCCCCGGGGCAGATCATCCGTTCCCGCACGGTGCAGACCCGGCTGCTCGGTCTACCCTTCCCTGTCCACACCGAACAGCTGCTGTACCGCAGCAACGATGTGCACGACAATCCGATCGCCACGGCAACTTCGGTGATCATTCCCGGTATTCCCTGGTCGGGCAGCCCGCGTCCGGTGCTGTCGTTCCAGGAGGCGATCGACTCGACCGACTCGTCGTGCAATCCGTCCTACACGCTGCGAACCGGGACGATGAAAGAGGCCGCGCTCGCGGTCTATTGGCTGGCCCAGGGTTTCGCGATCAACGTCCCGGACTTCGACGGCAAGTTCAACACCTTCAACACCTACGACGAAGGCAAGATGGTGCTCGACAGCCTGCGCGCCATGAAGAATTCGGCGCTGGGGCTGGCCGATTCCGGCATCGCGCTCTACGGCTACTCCGGTGGTGGCTCGGGGTCGATCCGCGCCGCCGAACTGCGCCGGACCTACGCGCCCGACGTGCGGCTGCTCGGTACCGCCGTCGGCGGCTTCCCTGCTGATCTGCGGGCCCAGGCCCGTTTCGCCGTGGCGGCACAGCCCGGGCTCACCGGTATCAGCAACTTCACCATGTGGCTCGGATTCGCCGCGCTGTCACGGGAATTCCCCGATGCGTTCGACGCCGAGGAGCTGCTGACCCCGGAGGGTCAAGCGATTGTCGCGGACATGGGCAAACGCTGTGTCTACACGATCGCGGCGGCCGGCGCGTACCGGCCGATCAGTGCCTACTTCAAGCCGGGAAAATCGCTCGACGCCACCCCCGAGGTCATGCGGATTCTCGCGGAACAGAGTCTCGGCCACCACATTCCGGACAGCCCGATCTTCTGGTGGCACGGCATCTGGGACGAGCTGATCCCCGCCGACGTCGTTCTACCGACGGTCCAGGACTACTGGAACCGCGGCGCCGACCTGCGGTTCTACACCATGCCCCTGCCCGAACACCTCGTCAACGCCACGGCGGGCTGGCCACCGGCGGTGGCCTGGACCAGTGCCGTACTACGCGGACTTCCCCCCGGCGACCGCTTCAAGGCCGACATCCCGCTGCCCAGATGATCACGCCGCCGGGCGGATGTCGTTGGCGAAGGTGAGTTCGGCCTGGATGGTTTTGTGCCCGTCGTAGCGGCTACAAGACCAGGTGTCGGCGAGGTTGCCGACCAGGAGAAGTCCGAGACCGCCGGTGTGGTCGGGGGCGCGCGGGTGCGGTTCACCGGGGCCGGTGTCGTCTACTTCGATGCGCACACGGTCGCGCACGTGGTCCAGCGATAGCCGGGCACGCCGGGGCGGGAGCCCGTGGCGGCGGGCGTTGCTCGCGAGTTCGTCGAATACCTGGATCGTGTCCGCGGCTGAGGTTTCGGGTAATGGTGCGAGGAATTCGCGCACCATTACCCGCGTGCTCGCGGGTGTGAGGGAGTCCAAGTCGACTTCCAGGTCCTCGTGGTGGACCGTGTCGCGGCGCCGGGCTTCCAGTACCGGTCTCGTCATGACCCTTCCTCCTGCCTCGTGGCTCGTTACAGCACGGCTACCCGGCTGGGGCATTGCGAAACGGTGGCTGGCCGAAACGAATTCCACCAGAAGAATTTTGAATCGACGAGTATGGCCTGACCGGCTCCGGAGATAGATCCGGACGGGCGATGACCAGCGAATGTCGGGGTTCTCACTTCTATGTGCGTCCGGTCGAGCCAACCTCTTAGCTTCGAGGGTATGACCGAAAAGGTGATTCCCAGATTGATGGCTCAGTCGATCGAGCCGGTGGGCGACTTCTTGGGGTGCGCGACTTCCTCGTGACCGATCCTGGTGGGAACACCATTCAGGTCGCACAGCCGATCGGTCCGGATCAGCGGCATCGCCCGTTGCCGAAGGAGACATTCGATCGGGCCGTCCACATGGGGTCGCTCTTCGCTGATTCCAAGCAGGATCCGGCGCTGGCGCGGGAACTGTTGGCTCGCGCCAGCGGAATCGGGACCGATGGGCCGGAGCTGGGTGATGCGCGTCGGCGAATAGCGGAGCTCGAAGGAGGCCTGTGACTCGTCACCGGTTGAACGTGGCGGGGCTGTCTTCGGCATATTCGCTCCGAAAGCTGTCGACACTCCGGGCTCCGGTGGCACCGCCGACGCGGCAGCGGACACTACTCTGCTCGCTATGGCGATGACCAGCGCGAAGATCGGGGGAGCGGCGGTCGTCGCCCTCCACCCGTCGACAATGGTGGGGTGCACCTATCGCTGCGACGACCGGTATGTCGTGGGGCGAGAAGAGATCCGGCAATTCGCGCGCGCGGTCCAGGACAGTCATCCGGTGCATCGGTCGGAAGCCGCCGGCATGGAGTTCGGTTACGGTGGGCTGATCGCGCCACTCACCTTCTTCGCGATTCCCGCGTTTCGGGCGCAACGAGCGATGTTCGACACGGTGGCCGGTGGATACGATCTGAGCCGGATCATGCAGACCGATCAGGTTGTCAACTACCACAAGCCGATTCGTCCTGGTGACGCATTGACCTGCGATGTGGGTTTCGAGTCGTTTCGCGGAGCCTTCGGCAGCGAACTCTTCGAATTCAAGACCGAGATCACGGACCAGTACGACTGCCCGCTGATCACTTCGCGGACAAGTTTCGTCGGACGAGCCGAGGCCGGCGCCCCGAGGTCTCACTCGGCCGATGACCTTGTGATGCGCGGTTTTCACCACAGACCGTCGGGTGCTGGACTCCGTCCACGGGTACACAGAGGATCTGATCCTCGGCCGAAATCGGAGGGCGCATGCGGCGGCCGAACGCGTCGCTTCGAGTCCGTCGCGGAGGGTGAGAAGCTACCACCGCGGGTCTTTTCTCTCACGCTCGGAGATCTGGTCAATTATGCCGGTGTGGCGGGTGATCCGAATCCGATCCACTGGCACCCGCAAGCCGCGCGAGCGGTGAACCTGGACGCTCCGGTTGCTCACGGCATGCTGACCGTCGGTCTGGGAGCGGGTTATCTCACCTCGTGGCTGGGTGATCCCGGCGCTGTCCTCGAATACGCGGTCCGGTTCACCAGCCCGGTCTATGTGACCAGCGCCGGAGCGCGCGTCGAGTTCTCGGGGACCGTGAGGTCGGTCGATCCTCGGCAGCGGACAGCGGTCGTGGCGATCGTCGCCACGTGCCAGGGGCGGAAGATCTTCGGACGAGCAACGGCGAAGGTCCGACTCTCGTCGACCTGACAACCGGATCGACTACGCGGTCTGTTGCGGCGGAGGAGTGAGATCGCTCGGCGGACTGGATGGTTGAATCGCCATGCCCGGCCAGGAAATCCCGCGAACTCCACCCTGGCCGCGAGCCACGCGGATCCCTTCGGCGGTGATCCGAGGGCGATAGACCGTGGTCCGGTGACCGAATGCCGGGTCGAGATCGACGGAGTCGAACAGACCCATCCTCGTCAACCACTGCGACGCGCGAACTACCTCGCTCTCGGTGAGGGACTCGCCCGGCCAACCGACCGACGCCCCGACGACGAAGGCGCCGAGGGCTCGCCCGGCGTTGTCGGAAAGGTCTTCGTTGTGTGCCCATTTCAGCACCGCCTCACGCACAGCCCACTGCCGGTCGGAGTAACCGGGCGTCGTCCGCGCCGTACTGTCCATCCGCAGCATCGCGGGCTTGTCCATCACGTCACTCCTCAATTCCCGAACCGAGTGGCTCGTGCCCGCGACCTCTGATCGCCGTCAATACTCCTGAGCGCTGCCGTTTACAAGATAAACATATGGCGGTTTATCTTGTAAACCGGTGTATCGACTACCGCGTGACGGGGTACGTTGAGTCGAGCCGGAACATCCCGGTATCCTGGGGTTATAGTGGCGTGCTGGAAGACCAGGGCCCGAGGATTTTGACAGGAGCTCCGCCCTGAGCGAGGACACGATCGACTCGGGCGCCGAGCTGCGCGACAACAGTCCACGCGACGGAGGTACTCGGCGCGCCCCGCGACTGGACCGGGTACTGATCCTGGAATCCGCGATCGCGCTGATCGATGAGGAAGGCCTGGGGCACCTCACGATGCGCCGCCTCGGTTCCTGGCTCGGCGTGGAAGCGATGGCCCTGTACCGATACGTGTCCGGGCGTGACGACCTGCTGGCCGGGGTGGTCGATCACCTCGTCGACCAGCTCTACGAACAGAATCTGATGGAGCCCGACGGTGCGGGTGGCAGCTGGCAGGGTTATCTGCAGCGCCTCGCGCACGGCGTGCGCCGCGTCGCCATCGAGCACCCCGAGGTGTTCCCGTTGATGGCATCGAGCCCGCCCCAGGCGCCGTGGCTGTGTCCGCCGTTGCGCAGCCTGAACTGGATGGAGTCCTTCCTCGACACCATGCTTCGCTACGGGTTCGACGACCGTCAGGCGGTGCAGGCCTACCGGTCCTTCGCCACGTTCCTGCTTGGCCACCTCCTGCTCGAGGTGGCGACCAAGGGGGTCGAGCTGAGCCCGATCACCACCGCCGAGCCCGGGCAGCACGAATCCTCGGATCTGGCCGACTACCCGAACGTGCACCGCCTGCAGCGCCACCTGGCGGCCGACCGCGCGGCCGACGAGTTCGAAGAATCCCTCGAGGCGTTACTCGACCGCCTCGAAGCGATGCGCCGCGCCCGACCACGCCCCTGAGCGGCGGGCTCGACGCGGCCGGTGGTCACCGCCGACGGCGATCAGAGCAACCCGTCGTGGCTGGGTGGTTGGCCCGATTCGAATTCCTCGGCTCCGAGCCGGCGGGCCCAGCTGTGTGACCATGCCTTCAGCGGGGCGAGCGCGTAGAGCAGTTCCACGCCGATCGGGGTGAGGGCGTATTTGCCCGCGTCGGTGGTGTAGACGACTTCGACGGTGACGAGTTCGCGCAGTCTCGTGCTCAGCACGCTCGAGGAAATGTCGGGCAACGCGCGGCGGAGGTCGCGAAATCCGAGCGGCTCGGTTCGCAGCTGCCACAGCACCAGGATCGCCCAGCGGCGGCCGAGAAGATCGAACGCGGCCATGAGGGGCTGGCCCGTAGCAGAACCCCGAACCGCGACTCCAGGGCGGGGGACTCTTGCGTCACTCATCCACAAGACCCTAGTGTGGTTTGAAAATCGAACCACCACGACCGGGGTGATGCGCCGGAGTCGCCACGAAGGAGTAACAGATGGCCCGAACTGTCCCGGTAGTCGCGTTGGATTCGATGCAGCGAGACCGAGGTGTCCTGTCGGCAGTAGCTGCGGCCGTGGGCGGACGACGGATCACCTTGGCCCGCGCCGACCCGAGGCGTCTGACGCTCTCGCCGTCACGCTCGTGGCGAGCGGGGTGCGTGCACTACGGGGTGATGATCCCGGATCTCCCTGCGCCGCACCGCTTCCTGGCCACCATGATCGTCATCGGCAAGTCCGGAACACGGGCATGGGACGACGACAATGCCGTGGTTCATACCGCCCGCGACACCGTCACCGTCGCCCATGGCAGTGCCGCGAGCGAGCACGACCCGTTCCGGGTCTATTCGGCGCGCGACGACTGCGATCTCCGCGACGACGGTGGATACCTGCGATTTGGCGACGAGTTGACGCGTGATCCGCTCACCCCAGATGCTGCGCGCCCAGCCGCTTCCGCCGTCCCGCAAGATTCCCCTCGACTTCTTCACCTACCGCATCATTCCCGTAGACGAAGACACTCGGCTGATCCTGGTTGCCACCGGCGTAGCCGGTCGACCGGGGTGGTTGGCCGCCTATTGGCGCAGCGACATCGCCGTCGAGATCACCGGCACCGTCGACACCGAATGGCTCTACGCGGGCATGGGCTATATCGGCGGATTCCGCTACCACGGCCGCATCGCCGAGCACCGCGTGGCCGGCCTCGCCTACCTCGAATACTCCGACCGACGCCGCTGACCGAGCCTGCTGATCGAGCCCGCTGATCGACACACGTCCCGCCGCGATGAAGGATCGAACGCTGATGAGCCACCCAACCGACCTGTCCACCATGACCGGCCTCGAGGCCGTGCGTGCCTTGGCTGCCGTCACCGACGAACGCCCCTCGATCGCCCGGTTGATGGGCATCACGATCCATGCCGTCGACAGTGGCGAAGTTGCTGGATCGGTCACTCCCCAGCCGGATTTCGCCAACGCCCTCGGAACCGTGCACGGCGGGATCTGCGCAACGCTTCTCGACGCTGTCATGGGATGCGCGGTGCACACGATGCTTGCCCCCGGAGTCGGCTACACAACCCTCGAACTGAAGGTCAACTACTTGCGGACCGTGGCCACCGACGCGGGTCCCCTCACCGCCACCGGTTCGGTGATCCACGCGGGCCGCACGACCGCCACCGCCGAAGGGCGCGTCCACGACGACAAGGGGCATCTGGTGGCGCACGCCACCACGACCTGCCTCATCCTCAGTTGAATCAGATTGCCCCTCTACACATTCCACGCCAGCCGGAAACGGGCCGACGCTTCCCGAAGGACGATCATGAACGCAAACCGACCACCGCTGGTTCTGCTGCACGGGCTCACGATGTCGGAACGCGCCTGGGCCGAGGTTGTGCCGCTGTTGGTGCCGCACCACCACGTCATCACCCCCACGCTGCTTGGCCATCGCGACGGACCGAAGCCGACACAGCGGCCCACGCGGGTGAGCCATCTGGTGGACGACATCGAAGCGCTGCTGGATACCCTCGGCCTTCACCAGGTGCATCTGGCCGGGAACTCCCTCGGCGGATGGATCGCCATCGAACTGGCACGACGGGGCCGGGCCCGCAGTGTATGTGCCCTGTCTCCGGCCGGGTTCTGGGAACCGCGCCGCGCCAGTCAGACTCACGGGACCTCGATGATCGCTCGCGAAGCGGCAACCGCTCGTCTCGGCAGGCCCCTGGCACCGCTCGGCCTGCGGTCACCCCTGATCCGGCGGCTCGCACTGCGCAATATCGCGACTCGCGGCGATCGCATCAGCAGCGCACAAGCTCTCGACATCGTCCATGACCTGACCGAATGCCCGGTCACCACCGACCTGCTCAGCACCGACGAGTACATCGCACCGCTGCCGGATCTTCCGTGCCCCATGACGGTGGCCTGGGCCGAACACGATCGCCTGCTGCCGCTCGCGGTGAACACCCCCATCGCCCGGCTGCGCCTGTCCGAACAAACTCACTTCCGGGTCCTCCGAGGCGTCGGTCACGTCCCCATGATCGACGATCCCGAACTGGTCGCGCGGACCATCCTCGCCACCACGGCCGGCCATCCGCACCCCGAGGATTCACAGGCCGAGGGTCTCGGCCACTAACTCGATGCGGATCGTTCGTTCCGGGTGCGTTCGGCGACCAGGTCGGTCTGCTCCTGATGGACGCGCAGAGCCGTTGCGAGAAAGTCGAGAACGAGGCGTAGTTGGTCGCTGTCGTAACGCCGGAGCGCCGCCGCACCGGCCCGGCCCACGGGTTCGAAGATGAGCTCCGCCATGCGCCGCGCGTCCGCGGTCGGCTCGATGAGCACGCGCCGCCGATTGTCCGGATCCTGTGCGCGCGAGACATATCCGGCCCGTTCGAGCCGGTCGATGACGGTGGTGGTGGCGGCCGGGCTGAGCCGCAGCGCGGAACTCAGCTCACCCGCGGAGAGGGGTCCGCGGCCCAACACGATGTCGAGGCACCGCATATCGGTGCGATTGAGCCGCAAGTGCGCGGCGACCGCCTCGTCGAAGGTGTCGAAGCTGCGCTGCAGCAGTCGCAGCTGCTGTCCGATCTCACCGATGAGCTCATCATCTTTCGACATTCGAAACTTCCTGTTATCGTTTATTTCGACGATCGAAACGATAACACCGAGGGGCTCGATCCATGAACCAGACCCGGCACACCACCGACGACATCGCCATCGCGGAGGTCTTCCAGCAGCTCGAGCGGACCTGGACCGCCAATGACGCCGAAGCTTTCGGCGCGCTCTTCACCGAGGACTCCGATTACGTCTCCTACGACGGCACCCGTGCCATCGGCCGTGAACAGCATCAGCGCAACCACGACCGGCTGTTCCGTGGAGTCCTGGCCGGATCAGCTCTGACCGGTGAACTGGAGTCCATCCGCTACATCACCCCGGATGTGGCCATCGTGTACGGCACCGCCTCGGTGCTGATGCCGTGGCGCTCACGCGTGCCGAAGCGGCGGCTCTCCCGTCAGACCATCGTGCTGCTGCGCACCGAAAACGGCTGGAAGATAACGGCGATTCACAACGGCCGGGTCCGCCCGGTCACCGTGCCGGAACCGAATTCGTTCCCGTCCAAGATGTCTCAGCTCATGGCGCGGATCGCCCGCACGCTCGGGATCGCCCCCGACCCGCGGTCGAAGCCCTGACCCTGCTGCGGGCAACCGGCGGTCACGGCAGGCCGCGGTCGTTGGCGTGGTTGACCAGTCCGGTCTGGTGGGCGATGACGACGAGTTGTGCGCGATCGCGAGCGTGCAGTTTGTTCATGGCACGCTGCACGTGGGCGCGGACGGTGAACGGGCTGACGAACAGCTGTTCGGCAATCTCGTTGTTGGACAGTCCTTGTGCGACAAGCGTCGTCATTTCGCGTTCTCGCGGGGTGAGTACGTCGAGTTTCTCGGAGGTGTGCGTCGCGCCGTCGGGTGGGGTTGCGAGGAAGCGGGCGATCAAGGTTCGCGTCGCGGCGGGGGAGAGGAGGGTTTCGCCGTCCGCGATGGTGCGCACGGCGCTGAGCAATTCCGCTGCGCCGATGCCCTTTCCGATGAAGCCGCTCGCGCCCGCGCGTAGTGCCTGTGCGACATTTTCGTCGGTCTCATAGGTGGTGAGGACGAGGACCCGGCTGTCGCGCAGGTGCGGGTCCGCGCAGATCTGTGTGGTGGCGGTGATGCCGTCGGTCTCGGGCATCCGGATGTCCATGACGATCACATCGGGGTGCAGTTCACGGGTGAGTCGCACCGCTTGTGCGCCGTCGGCGGCCTCGCCGACCACGCTGATGTCGTCGGCGGTGTCGAGGAGCGTACGGAACGCCTGGCGGAGCAGGGCCTGGTCGTCGGCGAGGAGCACTCGAATTGTCATGGGGTACCACCGTTCTCCGTGTCGCCGGTCGTGTTCGCCGATGTGAGTGGCAAGTGGGCGGAGACGATGAAGCCACCCGCCGGGCTGTTCTCGGTGAAGAGCTGACCCCCGACCGCCTTGGCGCGTTCTCGCATACCGATGAGCCCGTAGCCCGATGGCCGGTCCGACCCCGTGAAGCTCGGCCTGTTCGCTGCTCGCGAGCCGGGTCCGTCGTCGGCGACGGTGATGCCGAGCAGGTCCTGGCCCCAGGACAGGCGGACTCGAGCGTGGCTGGTTCCGGCGTGTTTGCCTACGTTGGTCAGGGCCTCCTGGATGATCCGGAAGGCAGTGAGATCCACGCCTGGCGGTAGCGGTACGGGCGTGCCGTCGTTGTCCGTCGTCACTCGCAGCCCCGCACGGTCGAACGACGCGAGCAGCCGGGGGAGTTGGGCCAGGCCGGGTGACGGTTCGGCGGGAGTGTTCGCGTCCCCGGCCTGGCGTAGCAGTCCGACCGTGGCGCGTAGGTCGTCGAGGGCGTTTCTCGTGGTCTCGATGATGTTGTTCAGGTTCGACCGGGTCTGTTCCGGCTGGGAGTCGAACACGTGCGCGGCGACAACAGCTTGGGCGTTGGCGAGGGTGATCTGGTGTGCGACGGCATCGTGGAGCTCGCGGGCGATGCGCACGCGTTCCTCGGCGACGCTGCGCCGCGCTTCGCTCTCCCGGCTCTCCTCGGCGCGCAGTGCCCGCTCTTCCATGGCGGCCAGGTAGGCGCGCCGGTTCCGCGTCGCGTTGCCGAGCGCCCCGGCGATCAGCGGGAGCGCCGCCACCGACAGCAGCCTGCTGCCGTCCTGCCAGGACAGCCCGTCGAGAAGTGGGGTAGCCGCGACCAGCAATGCCACGGCGGGAAGCAGCACCGCGATCGTCACCCTCAGCTCGGTGTGCAATGCCAGTGCGTAGGCGGCGATCGCGACGGGCACCACGATCAGCGGTGTCGACAGCAGGCCCAACGGTGCGACCAACATCCCGCACGCAGTGGTTACCGCGAGCACGGCAACGGGTGCCCGATGCCGCACGACCAGCGCCGCACACGAGACACCCGCAACGATGTAGGTGGCGATCGGTGGCCATCCGAGGGTGTTGTCGGGGTGAAAGATCCCGCCGGACAGGCACAGCAGGAACGCCGTCGCGAGGACGAGCGCCTCGCGCCACCACACCGGTCGTCGTGCCACCTGCTGGGTGGTCATCACCGGATCGGGGGACGCTGCTGGTTCGGCAACACCTCGCCCAAGATACGCGTGGCGAGGGTCCCGCAACCGCAAGGCGCACGACTCGGTTCCTACGCACCAGGAGTGCGCGGTCGTCTGGTGCGACAGCACCAGCGGCAATCGATGACGAGAGACGATGCCCGCCGACGGCTCCGCTGGAACGGTTGTAACCAGAAAGTCCCTGGGCGGTGCGAATCCCGCTCAGTCGGGGAATCAAGTCTGGTGAGGAGCCGAAGTCGATGCAGCAGAACACAACCGACGGTGTGAACGTCGGTCTTCACACGAGGTGGAGTGCGCGACTACTCGGCCTCGTGGCGATCCTGGCCCTGGTGAACTTCGTGGTGGATTCGGCGATCGGCGCACCGCTGATCGTCCTGCCCGAGATGCTCGACCATTTCGGCACCGACCAGGCGGCGTGGCTCAATGCCACCGCGATGCTGGCGGGCGTGATGTGGGCCCCGTTGCTCGGTAAGAGCGCCGACATATACGGAAAACGCCGAGTCCTGGTGCTGACCTTGCTCATCAGTTGTGTCGGTGCGCTGATCTGCGCGGTCGCCCCGACAATGTGGATATTCGTGATCGGTCGCATGTTGCAGGGAGCCGCGTTGGCCGCCATGTTCCTGTCGGTCGCGATCGTGCGAACCGTCTGCACGCCGCGTCTGGCCATGATCATCGTCGGCATCGTGACCACCGGAACCGCGATCCTCAATGTCGCCTCCCGGTTCCTCGTCGAGAAGCTGGCGACGGAGTTCGGCTTTCAGATCCTGTTTCTCATCTCGGCCGCTGTCGCGGTGGCGATGGCTGTGTGCGTGCGTTTCCTTGTTCCCGAATCGCTCGTGAAGACGCCGGGCCGGCTCGACATCTCGGGTGCGCTGCTGCTCGGCGGTGGTCTGCTCGGAGTGCTCGGCTACATCAGCATGGGTCCCGATCTCGGGTGGTCCGCTATCGGACCGCTTGCCCTGCTCCTCGGCGGGGCCGTGGCGTTGGTCAGCTGGTTCACGGTCTCGAGCCGGAAGGCTGATCCGCTGATCGACGTCGGAAACCTCGGCAAGCCACTGCTTCTCACGCTTCTGGTCGTCTTCCTCGGTGCCGGTTCCTACCAGAGCATGCTGCAACTCATCCCGCTCATCAGTGATGTCTCGGCGGACCAGAACTTGGGCTACGGACTCGGCGGTCGCGGGTCGGTGGCGTTGCTTCTCGCGGCACCCGCTGTCGGCGTCATGCTCGGCGGGCCGGTAGCCGGCTGGTTGGGTACGCGAATCGGGCCTGCCCGAACTCTGGCCGGGGCGGTCATGCTCGGAACCGTTGCCACCATCGGGATGTTCCTCGGTGCGTCCCAGGTGGTCGCGGCGCTGTGCTTCGCGTTCCTGCTCGGGGTCACGGTCGCGGCGTTGGGTGCGTCGGGCTTCAACACGGCGGGCGACTTGGCCTCGGCGCAACGGCAGGGCGTCGTGTCCAGCCTGGTCATGGTGATGGTCTCGACCGGGGCCGTGGTGTTCAACTTCGTCGGCGCGGCTGTGCTCGCATCGACCACTGTCGTCGCGAACGGCGAGACGGTGAACTCGGCCACCGGTGTATTCAGCTATATCGCGATTGCCACCGCGGCCTTCGCGATCGCCGCGGTCGTGGTCGTCCTTCTTGTGCGAACCACGCTCCCGCGGCGTCGGATGCCCGCGCCGAAACTCGAGCCCCAGGCTGTCGAAACGCACGCGTGACCCTTTCCAGCAGATATAGGAGTTGACATGAAATCCAGAGGAACTGTGCTGGTTTCCGGCGCGAGCATCGCGGGTCCCGCGTCGGCGTTCTGGTTGCACAAGTATGGATTCGAGGTGACGGTGGTCGAGAAGTCCGCCGGTGTGCGCGGCGGCGGATACCCGATCGACCTGCGTGGCACCGCCGTCGAAGTCGCGCACCGGATGGGCATTCTGCCGCAGCTACAGCGAGCCCATATCGACACACAGCGGGTCACCTTCCTCGAGGCCGACGGCAGTCGGGCCGCTGTCGTTCATCCACAGGCGGTGGCCGGGGGAGTCGACGGACACGACCTCGAAGTCCCGAGGGAGACGCTGACGAGCGTCCTGTACACGGCAGTCCGTGACAACGTGGAGTTCGTCTTCGACGATTCCGTCGACGCCCTCACCGAACACGAGCACGGTGTGGACGTCACCTTCCACAGCGGCGTCCAACGCAGTTTCGATCTTGTTGTCGGCGCCGACGGATTGCACTCACGCACCAGGACTCTCGCCTTCGGCCCCGAACAGAACTATCTGCGTTACCTCGGCTACTGCTTCGCGATCTGCACCATGCCCAATACCTTCGGGCTCGCACGCGAAGCGGTCATCTGGAACACCCCCGGACGCGCCGCCGCTCTCTACGCCGTGGGAAACAGCGACGACGTACACGCCCTCCTGACCTTCGCCCACCCCGAACCACCCCACGAAGCCTTCCGGGACAGTGAGACTCGACGTGCACTGATATCCACGCTCTTCGGCGACGACGGCTGGAAGGTGCCGGACATCGTCGAGGCCGTGTGTGGTTCCCCGGATCCGTTCTTCGACACGGTGAGTCAGATCCACATGCCGCAATGGTCGGCTGGGCGTGTGGCCCTCGTCGGCGATGCCGCCTACGCACCGTCGTTCCTGACCGGGCAGGGGTCGAGCCTCGCGCTCGTCGGCGCCTACATGCTCGCCGAATCCCTGGCCGCACACGAGGACCACACCACGGCCTTCACCGCCTACGAGCGTGCCAGCCGCCCATTCGTCGAACTCAACCAGTCACAGATCTCCACCGGCGAAGCGGCACTGTTTCCCACCACGGCCGAAGCCCTGCAAGCCCGCAACCATCGACTCCGCGACCTGACCATGTCGGCCCCGGCCACCGGTCGACCGGCCCACACAGCTCTGACGCTGCCCGAGGTCAGACGGATGGCCTCGTGACCACCGATGTCCGCAGCCGACGGGGCTCGAAGTTGTCCAGCCGCAACACTTCTCATTCGACGTACTGATGCGCCGGCATCGTCATGATCCAGAGACGTCTGTGGTCGGGGCCGGTGACGGCGACACGGAGGTGAAGGGGAAGTACGTGCCGGTGAGCTGTTCGGAGGCGCGCCAAATTCGCACGGCGGAGTCCGGATCCTTGGCCACGGGGGATATCTCGCCCACCGCTGCCGGACCGCGAACACCGCCGAAGCGGCTCGGACCGACGAAACTGCCGCCGGGGATGTCACCGACGGCCACCAGCAGTGTGGGCAGCGCACCGGAGTCGGGGCCTTGGGCGAGCATGGGCGTGAAGATGGCCGACAGGGCGTCGATGAGCCGGTTACCGCTGGTGATCCGGAAGCCGGTGGAGGCCCAGCCGGGATGCGCGGTGGTCGCGATGACCGACGAGCCGACCGCGCTCAGGCGGCGTTGTAGTTCGGCGGTGAACAGCAGGACCGACAACTTCGACGCACCGTAGGCGCCGAACGGCTTGTAGGGGCGTTGCGCCCACTGCAGGTCGTCGAAATCGAGCTGCGCGGAGCGGTAGGCGGTCGAGGAGGTGGACACGACGCGGTCGGTGATCCGGTCGAGCAACAGGTTCGTCAACGCGAAGGGCGCCAGGTGGTTCACCCCGAACTGGAGTTCGAAACCGTCGGCGGTGTGCTGTAGCGAATCGGTCATGGTTCCGGCGTTGTTGACGAGCACGTCCACCGTGCTGTCGATGCCGTCGGCGAACTGCCGGACCGATGCCAGCGAGCTGAAGTCGAGCGGACGAACTTCCACCCTCCCACTCATTTCGGCGGCGACGGCACGGCCCTTTTCCTGGTCGCGGACAGCGAGTATGAGCCGTGCGCCCTTGGCGGCAAGGACAGCCGCCGCGGCACGGCCGATCCCGCTGGTGGCGCCGGTGACGATGACGGTGCGGCCGGTCTGATCCGGAGTCCGAGAAGGAGAGGTAAGTGTGAGCATGGAGCCAATGTATCCACTGGAAACAATCTAGTCAACGGAAACATTTTTGATAGGCTGCCCGAATGACCTCCGACCGCCCCTACCACCACGGCAACCTGCGGCAGGCCGTACTGGAGCAGGCGACGCCGGTGGTGCGTGACCGAGGAGCCTCGGAGCTGTCACTGCGCGAGCTGGCCGCCGCCGTCGGTGTTTCGCACGCCGCTGTGCGCCGGCACTTCCCTGACCGTCGGCAGCTTCACGACGCACTGGCCGTCGAAGGGTTCGCCTTGCTCGGCACGCGACTGCGGGACGCGGTCGACGCCGCGCCCGACTACCGCGCCCGGATTCGCTCGCTCGCCCGGGCCTACCTCGACTTCGTGACGTCCGAGGCGAACCTGGCCGAGCTGATGTTCGCCCACAAACACGGCGAAGGTGGCGAGGCCGTGAGCACGGCCGCGGAGTCGGCCTTCGCGCCGATGTTGCTGGTGTTCGAGCAGGGCCTGGCCGACGAGCCGCCGGGCACGAGCCCGCAGCGGACCGCACTGATCTTCCTCGCCACCTTGCAGGGGCTGGCCGGGCTCGTGAACTGCGGCATGATCACCGCCGACCAGCTCGGCGGACTGATCGATGAGGCTGTCGCGCAATTCCCGCAGGGGCGCGACGGGCGATAACGCGGAAGGCGCGCAATGGCTTTGCGCTGCCGGAGTTACCGAAGATTCCGCTCAGTGGTCGGCGGTATTGCCTGTCGTCGGGTCGCGCTGGAAACGTCGCGGTGACCGCGATGTCGAACGAGGATCTCGCGGCCGAACCGAAGGAGTCTCGGTGCCCACGCTGCCACCCGAGAAGGCGAGTCCGTCTGCGCCACAGGCGTTTATCCCGACCGACGCGAGAGCGCGCCGCCGTGCGGCGTTGTCGAGCCTGCTCGGTACGACGATCGAGTACTACGACTTCTTGCTGTACGGGACGATGGCGGCGGTGGTGTTCGGGCCGTTGTTCTTTCCCGGCTCGAATCCGGCGTTGAGCACGATCGCCTCGTTCGGCACCCTCGCCGCCGGGTATGTCGCACGTCCGCTCGGCGGCGTGATCTTCGGCCATTTCGGTGACCGCGTCGGCCGCAAGTCGATGTTGCTGATCACCATGCTGATGATGGGTATCGCCAGCGCGGCGATCGGCCTGCTGCCGACCTATCACACCATCGGCGTCGCGGCGCCGGTCCTGCTCGTGCTGCTGCGCGTGGTGCAAGGGGTGGCCGTCGGCGGGGAATGGGGTGGCGCCGCGCTGATGGTCGTCGAGCATGCCGATGCGCGCAATCGCGGTCGCTGGGCCGGAATCATGCAGCTGGGAACGCCTCTCGGTTTTCTGCTGTCCACCGGGGCGGTCGCCGCGGTGACCCAGCTTCCCGAACCACAGTTCTCGACCTGGGGGTGGCGGGTGCCGTTCCTGCTGAGCGCGGCCCTGCTCGTGCTCGGGATGTATGTGCGGCTGCGGGTCGCCGAGAGCCCGGTTTTCGCCGCCGCCGCGCCGCCGCGTGACTCGATTCCCGCGGCGCAGGTGCTGCGCCGCCCACGCCTGCTCGTCCCCGCCGTGTTCGCCGGTCTCGCGCCGTTCGCGCTGACCGCCCTGACGAGTTCGCACATCATCGCCTACGCCACCGGCATCGGTTACGCGGTCGGCGAGGTGATGCGATCGCTGCTGCTGGTGGTCGTGGTCTCGATCGTCGCCATTCCCGCGAGCGCGGCCCTGTCGGATCGGTGGGGCAGGCGGCGAACGATGATGACGGGCGCGATCGGGGCCGTCATCTACGCCTTCCCCCTGTACAGCCTGATCAACAGCGATTCGTGGTGGATCATGACGGGCGCGCTGATGTTCGCGCAGCTGCTGCAGAACCTGATGTACGCGCCGCTGACCCCGATGCTGTCGGAAATGTTCCCCACCGGTGTGCGATACACCGGTGTGTCCATCGCCTATCAGACCGCGGCGCTCATCGGCGCGGGCTTCACCCCGCTGATCGCGAGCAGCCTGCTTGTCGCCTTCGACGGGTCGAGCGTCGCGCTGAGCGGAATCATCGTGGTCACCGCCGCCCTGAGCCTGATCGCCCTGGTCGCTACGGTGGAGGTCACGGGCCGGGATCTGCGTGTCGACGCCGACGACCGCCCACAGTCGTAGGCCAGGAGGTCATCGCTATGCGGGGAATCAACCACATCGTCTTGTTCGTCGCGGAGCTGGAGCGCAGCATCGCCTTCTACGAAAGCGTCCTCGGCTTCGAGCGACTCGCCGAGGGATTCCCGGGCGGCGCCTTCCTGCGTCACCCCGGCTCGGCCAACGATCACGATCTCGGGCTGTTCCAGGCCAGGCGGCCGGCGGCGGGACCGCCGGGATCGGTCGGGCTCTACCACGTCGCCTGGGAGGTCGACACCTTGCGCGAGCTCGCCGATATCCGCGGTCGCCTGCTCGCGGCGAACGCACTGACCGGGGCGAGCGACCACGGGTCGACCAAAGCGCTCTACGCGCGCGACCCCGACGGCATCGAGTTCGAGGTGTGCTGGCTGGTGCCCGACGAACACGTCGAGGACGCCCTCGCACCCGGAACCTCGTTGACCGCACCCTTGGACCTCGACGCCCAAATCGCGCGGTACGGCGCCGACACACCGGGCGGTCTCCGCACCGACCCGCAGGTATGGGCCCGCATCGCGGCACGGCGGTGAATACCTCCCGTTGATGCGTCCCGGCGGTCGAAGCGATCAGGCCGCGGCGGTTCGACGAATCACTTGCAGCCGTTGCCTGATCGGCGGATGCGTGTCGAGCCATCGAGCGCGGGCCGCGAGCAGTGCGGATGTGTGAGCTGTCTCGTGCGGCAGCCACCTGCGGAGCGCACCGTGGAGTTCGCGGCCGTACCCGAGGTGAACAGCCATCCGGTCCGCGGCGAACTCTCCGCGCCGTGCGCGCGCCGCAGCGGTCAGGGGTTCCAGGACGAGTAGTGCGATCAGCACCGCGACGGCGGGCTCGCCGATTCGTGGTGTGAGGAAGAATGCCACGGCCACCAGGAGTGCCGTCGCGATCGCCGCTCGCGCGAGACATCGGAGAGTGCCGGGCCCACGTGCCGCGCGGGCCGGGATCCCGCCGATACCCCTGACCACGCGGCCGGGGACCGAGAACCAGGCGTCGAGCAGTCGCACACGTGGATCGAGCATGAGATGGTGGCTGAGTTCGTGGGCGAGCACTGCGGCCAGCTGCCGTGGGCGAAGCGATTCGATCGCCCAGCTCGTCACCGCGACCATGCGCGCGGGTGCCGCGAACGCGTTGAACGTGGCCGACTGCTGCACCCACAGCGAGTAGGGCCAGCCGTCCACCCCCGCCTTCCGGGTGACCTCGGCCCAAGCGGTCGCGAGAATATCGGGCTCCGATCCGACGGGCTTGCGGAATCCATAGGCTGCCGCCGCTCGGCCCCGATTCGGATGGAACCACAGTGCGCTGGCCATGCCGCAGCCGAACCCGGTCCACAACACGAGCATGATGATCGCCGCCCACAGGCCGATGCCGACGATCACGACGTAGACCAGGACACCGTTGAGCGCCACACTCGGCAGCGTCAGCGCGAGTCCACCGGCGGTTTCCCGAATCCTCCCCACCTGTCGAAGTTTACGGCTACCCACCGACATCTTTGCTGGTGAGACGAACCACCATCGCTTGCCGGTCGATAGCCGGCGTGCCATGGTGGAAGTGAGCCCGGCGATCGGGCTTCCGGACGAGGGGTGCCGTACCCGGAGTGCGACAAGACGGCCCGAGGAGGGCTGCGATGTCGTGGATTCTGCTTGTCGTGTCGGGATTCCTGGAAGCTGTGTGGGCGACCGCACTTGGCAAATCCGAAGGCTTCACCCGGCTCGTGCCGTCGGTGCTGTTCTTCGTCGCTCTGCTGGCGAGTATGGCCGGCTTGGCGATCGCGATGCGCGAACTTCCGGTAGGTACCGCATACGCGGTCTGGGTGGGCATCGGCGCGGTCCTCACCGTCGCCTTCGCCATGGCCACCGGTGAAGAGCCGGTGACGATATTCAAGCTCCTGTTTCTCACGATGATCGTGACGGGCGTCGTCGGGCTAAAACTCGCCCACTGAACCAGACCGCGTCCGTCCGTGGCATTCGTTCGTGCCTCGGGGGCAGCGCCCGGCTCGGACTTGACGAAGTTCCTCGCGTCGTCGATCGTGAAAGCTGAAGGCTGTTCGGCCGCAACATGGTTGAGCATTGTCTTCCGAGTTGCCCGGTATCGGGAGGATGCCGGGGCTCGTTCGGGAAAGGGGATCGCCGTGGCTGCGGATCGATCAGGGGCGGCCGACCGGAGTGCTTCGCGGTGAAATGGCCCTGGTCGTCGGGTGACAAGGAGCGCGGCAACGCGGACAAGCACGCGCCGGCCGGCCCCGTACAACCGGCCGGCCCCGCACAACCGCCCGTCGGCGAGCCACTGAGCATCGCCGATCAGGCGCGAGCCCGGCTGACGATGATCGAAACATTCCTCGGTCGCCCCGGCACGCCCATCACTCCGGAGCTGCGGCAGCGACTGCATGACGACCTCGTCGAAGCCGCCTCGACCTTGCCCGATGCGACGATCCGCCTGCTGCCTACCGTCGAGAAGCGTTGCGGGCTCACCGACGACACGGTGCAACTGATATTCCGTGCCTGGCTACGTCGCCCTGATGCCGATGCCTTCGCCGAAACCTGGTCCGTTGCCGCCGGATTGATGAAGGCAGTCACCGGAGTGTCGCAGCCGTCGTCGCTGTGCGTGTGGTTCGGAAACGCTGTGCGGGCCGAAGATCCCGACGTGTCACCGGAGTTTCGTGCCCTTGCCACCGCGCACCTGACCGAACTGGTCGACGCGCAGTTCGAAAAGTACGCATTCAGCGGTGGTTCCAGCGTGGAGTGGCAGGTGATGTACGCGCTCGGCCCGGGCACGCGCGCGGAGTGGTATCGCCGATTCGGTGACCGCGCCACCGCGCGTGGCGACAAGGCAGGTGCCCGACGACGCTACGCGCTCGCGGAACGGTTCGGTGGCGACAGCGCTGCGCAGCCGTCGCGGTCGCAGACCCGTCCGGGGCACTCGACACCGTCCCGGCGGGCGGATCACCAGCCGCCGCAGGCAACACCGGCGCGGCTCGGATTCGAGATGGGTTCCGCTCCGGTGACGGTCTCGCCGCCGCGCAAGGAACCGCCGACTCCCGCGCGACCGCCCGCCCCTGAGCCTGCGGCTTCGCCGACACCCTCGCGCCAGACCCCTGTCGACGTGAGCAGGAAACTCCTGCTGGCGGCGTCGGATGTCATGCACGGCCGTTCGGGCGCACCACGATTGGCTGACAGCCCGCCGCAGTCGGTCGAGCAGCCGCTGCGGATGGCGGTTCGTTTCGTCACCGCGTTGTCCCGGCTGCGCGAGGGCGACCAGGCCGCCGCCGAGGCCGAATTGCGCGAAATCATCCGCGAACCCGCCGAATCGCCGGCCGACGAGGACATGCACGCGAACGCCCATCTCGTACTCGGGCTCCTCCTGCAGGATTCGCGGCTGTTGGCGGCGGGGGTACGACAGCTTCGCGATCGGCACGGCGACCGATGGGTGAGCGTGTCGATGGTCGATCAGGAGGCGATATCGACCGTGCGCGCCCGAGCCGCCGCGAGGGAGACGGCGGAGACGATCGCGCCCGAAGCCTCCGACCTCGATCCTGTCCAGCTCCGGCACGCCTGCGTGAATCTCGCCGAAGCCGCACGGGCGGCACTGATTTCGCGAGCGGAGGAAGTAGACGCTTCGCTCGAGCGGGTCCGCCGGATCATCGGGGTCGCCCGCGGTGGGCAGGCCGCGGAGTTGGCGCGCGTCGCCGACCGGATCGGCGACATCGCGGCAGGCAGCGACCCGTCGGCACCGCCGCCGTCGGTCCGGCTGGCACTGACCGCCTTACGGGGGGACGGCGGGATCCTGCCGTGGACGCAGCCTGCCATGCGACTGTGGGAGAAATACGATCCCGGCGATCTGGTATCGGTCCATCATCGCGCGATCGCCGAGCACGCCAAGGCCTACTCCCTCGAACTCGAGGGCGATCACACCGCCTTCCTCCATTGGGACGCCGCGTTGCGGCACTGGGCGACGCTGTACGACAGCGCCGAGTTCTGGGAATCGATGCGCCGACATCTCGGCGAGGTGATGTCGGATGTGACACCGCGGGAACTGGAGCGGGCAATCGAACGAGTCCGCGCGGACCTGCCCGAACAGCTGCTCGAACCGCATGCCACGCGGATCCGAACGCTGTGGCAGAAGCAGCCTGCGCGGGCGCGAGCGCATATGCAGACGATCCGCACGGCGCCGTTCCCGGAGACGGTCAAGGCGGCCACGCGATCGAGAGTGGGCTACGAGGCCGAGGTGGCGGTGCGGCGCCTGGCCAAGGCGGGAAGTGAAGGGCAAGCCCTGGATCTGGTCGCCGCGTGGTTGCGCGTCGATCCGGACAGCGTCCAATTGGCCGAAGCCGCCCTCGATATCGGCATCGACCATATTCAAGCCAGACAGAACATGTCGTCGCAGCTGTACCCGGCTCGGTTGTTGCTGGACCGGATCACGGAGATGACCGCCCCGATCAACGACACGCTCGGACTCACCCGTTCCCGGACCACCCCCACCACCCAGCAGTGGTCGGGGACGGTATCGGCGGCGGACCGTTCGGCCTACGCGGCGAAGCTGGCCCGACACGAATTCTGGTTCGGCACTTGCCTGATGTTCATCGCCTTCGACCAGCGCCACCAGATGTCGGCGCTTCGGCTGTGCGGTGAAGCGGCCGGGCACTTCCGGTGGGCTATCGGCCTCGGGCTGCCCGACCTACCGCCCTACGACTCGGTGCGTGAACTGCTGGCGACCGCGTCGATCGGGGAGCGTTGACGATGGAACTCACCGGAGAGCGACGGTCATGACGAACCCATGGCAATGGACCGGGTCGAACCCCTACTACTCCACGGCTTTTCAGATCCTGGATCTCGACCCCACAGCGGGCCCGTCGGCGGCCCGCGCCCGTATCGCGGCGCGGCGCAAGCGGATCGCCTTCGACGCGGGCAGGTTTCCCCTGTTCGGCGCGGTGCTCACCGTGGCGCAGGTCAATGCCGCCGATGAGCAACTGGGGTTGCCGGAAACCCGGCTGGCGGCGGAATTGCTCACCCACCGGCCCGTGCCCGCCGAATCCGAGGTGGCCGAGCTCGCCGAACTACAGCAGCTCGCGGACGAACTGGACGCAGCGGTCGCCCGTGATGCCGAGGCCGCAGCCGAGGCGGTACCCGGCGCCGTGCCGGGGCTGAACTACCAGGTCCTGCCCAAGCTGCTGCCACCCGCTCTCGGCCCCGAACTGCACGCACTGCGCTGAAACAGGAGAACACCGAATGACGCTGGTCGCCGGAATCGACCTCGGCACGACGAACTGCTGCGTGGCCATTCCGGCCGACGCCGACATCCCGAACAAACAAGCGCTGATCGACCGACGCCGGTTGCGGCAGTTCGGGTCAGCGCTGATCGTCGCCAATCCCGACCTGTCGCTGACCACACCGTCGGCGATCTGGATCTCACCGGACGGCACCGTGCTGGTCGGTGCGCTCGCCAAACGCAAAGCGCGCCATCCCGGTTCACCGCCCGCGATGTTCTTCAAGCGCAATATGGGCACCGATCAGCCGGTCACCGCGGGGCATGCGACCATCACACCGGTGCAGGCCTCGGTGCACCTGCTGCGTCATCTCAAAACAATGGCGCAGGACGTGCTCGGTGTGCCGATCGACCGTGCCGTGATCACGGTGCCCGCATACTTCGAGACCAGCGCGAAGACACAGACCGGATTGGCGGGTGCCGAGGCCGGGCTGGAGGTGGTCGAGACGCTGATGGAACCGGTCGCGGCAGCGCTGGCGCACATGCACGAGTACCGCATGAAGGACTCCGAGGGACGCCGGTTTCTCATCTACGACCTCGGCGGTGGCACCTTCGATACCTCGGTGGTGAGCTGGGACCCGGACGGCGGCTTCAGCAGTCGATCCTTCGACGGCAACCGCTACCTCGGCGGGTACGACTTCGATCAGGCCATCGTCGACTGGATGATCGCCCAACTGCCCGGCTACGACCTCGGTTTCCGGCCGGACCAGCCACGCGACGCCGAATTGCTCGCGCGATTGCTGAGTCTGGCCGAGGCGGCGAAGCACGAGCTGAGCCGCGAGACGGAGACCGAGATCATCAGCCAGGACCTGGAAGATCGGTCCGGAAATCCGATGACTATCAACCTGCCCCTCAGCAGGCCCGAATTCGATCGGATGATCGAAGATCATCTCCGGGCGACCCTCGACCATTGCGCCGAAGCATTGGCCAAGGCCCGGTTGAGTGACGCCGCGCTCGACGAGATCGTGCTCGTCGGCGGCTCGTCGAGAATCCCGCTGGTCGCGACGTTGCTGGAACAACGCTTCGGTATCCCACCGCGCCTGTTCCATCCGGAACTCGTCGTCGCGGTCGGCGCGGCTCTCAAGGCGGCGAGCCGCGCTACCCGTAGCTCGGTTCTGGAATTGGAACCGCTGGTGCCGCAAGGCGATTCGGTCGATATCGCCGGCCGGGTGCGGTGTCCCGACGAGCTGGGTCAACCGGTGGTCGTGCTGGTGGAGACCGCCGACGGCGCACCGCTCGAACAGCGGGTCAACGGTGACGGGGCTTTCCTGTTCATCGACGTTCCGCTGGTCGCCGAGGGCGAGAGCTCCTTCACCGTGCGAGTGCTTGCCGCCGGGCAACAGGTCGACACTGGACACCTCACCGTGACAGCACACGATGAGACGCCGGCACTCGATCTGGCGGGAGATGTGCTCGCACACGACTTCTCGGTGGAGCTGGTGGACGGTCGGCTGGCGCGAATCGTGAAGGCGGGCACCAAGATCCCACACCGCGTCAGCCAGCATCTGGAGACCGCGCGAGCGGGTACCGCTTTGCGGGTACGGCTCTACGAGGGCCGCATACCGATCGGTTCGGTGCAGATCCACGACCTGCCCGAGGATGTGGCTCCGGGAACCGCTGTAGAACTGTCCCTGGAATTCGCGGTCGGGTGGACCATTCACGCGTCGGTGCGGCTGCCGCAGCTGGACCGGACGGCCACCGCCGTCATCGACATCCCGGTCCGTCAGGTCGCGTCGTGGACAGAGATCCGGTCGAGGACCGCACGGGCGCACGCCGCGTGGCGCCAGGTGCGTCCCGAGGTGCATAAGTCCGAGTCGGCGAAGGCGGGACCGGATCTCGAACAGCGGTTGGTCGCTGTGGAAGGGCTGATCGTCGGCGCGAAGGACCAGGCGAAAGCGCACCACATGCTGCTCGAAGCCGAGACGATCTTGCAGACCTTGCAGGAGAGCGAGGGCCCCGAGGCGTATCTGGAGCCGCCGCTGGCCAATTTCGAGGACAGAATGGGTACGCTCACCAATCTGGTGGTCTGGCTCGAACGTGACCTTCCCGGTGAGGCGCAGCCGTTCCGGTACCGTCAGGACGGGGTGGCGGCCGAGGCACGGGCCGCCTACGAGGCCGGTGATTTCACCGCGTGGCGCAGGGCGAACGAGAAGCTCGACGATCTGGTCCGCGAGGTCGTGCGGACCCCGCTGATCCGGGAAATCCTGGCCGTCGGTGCGTCGCCGACGGAATACCGCGCCTGGCTGACGGGTGAGATCGAGACAGCCGATCAACTGATCCGCCGCAAGTACGACACCCTGCTGAACGATCCACGTCTGGCGTCGGCGGAGAAGTCGAAGCTGCCAACGGAGCGCGACCTCTTCCTCGGTGAGCTGCAGCTGATCGCCGCGACCGTGCGGGAGGTCGACCTGTCCCGCCCCGCCGCCCGCGAGCATCTGCACACCATCTACACCGGCCGCCTGCAGCCGCTGCACGCGCGCGTCGAGCGGTGGGGCCGGGAAACCGGGATTCGCCGGCACCCTGGTGTGGCGTGAGCAGCCCCGTAGTGCTGGTGATCGGGCTCCTCGGCTTGGCGCTGGCGGTGTGGCTGGTCTGGCTGATCGTCCGGAGCAGCCGAGAGCGGCGCCGTCAGCGCGTGGTCGATCAGCTGCTGTCGGTGGCGGCGTCGGGGGATACCGCGCGGCTGCGCGAAATCGTCGAAACCGGTGCGTTCATCAATACTGTGGCAGCGCAGGGAAACAGCGCGCTGCATCTGGCGTACTACACCGGCCAGCAGGAAGCGATCGAGAATCTGCGGGCTTACGGCGCAGACGCCAATTTGCGCAACAACGAGGGGCTCACTCCGGCCGAGATGAGCTCGCTGGCCCAAATCGAGAACCTGCTGCGCGAAGGTGTCTGGTATCTCAATCGCGACGGCAGCTGGCGCGATAGGGGTCAGGGGTACCGGGTGTACACCCGGCTCGGCCAGTTTCCGGAACGGATCTACAATCCGGCAGTCGTGCGTCAGGTATTGCGGCGCGAACAGCGCAGGGAACTGCTGATCCTGGCGATCAAGCTCGGCCGGACCGGCTCCGAGGAAAAGCTGGCTGAAGCGCTGCAAGCCTTCGGTGACAAGCACATGGCCGAGGACTACCTCAACTGCGGCTCGCGATTCCTGCACGACGCAGCCGAGCAGTGGGCCAGGGCGAACAACTACCGCATCTTCAGTCGGTCGGGTTGGGCCAACGTCGGCTGGGGACGGTTCTGAATGGACACATCAGCTAGCGGAAGTACGGATAGTTCTGCACCCAGTGGAATCCGCGACTGCGCAAGGTGAAGCTGTCGAGGTCCAGGCGTTCCAAGGTGACGACGAGCGGGCGGTCGTGCAGTTCCCCGCGCAGTATCAGGAGGTCGGGGGTGGGTCTCTGGGTGGACACAGTCGCGAATGGTCCTGTGGCTCGGGCGAGTTCGAGCTGCCCGCCGGGGGAGAGCTCGGCTTCCACCGGAACGAATTCACCATCCATCCGCTGAATGGTGGCCGATCCCGGGCGTTCGAAAATCAGTCGTTGCCAACGGGTTCCGTCGGTGGTGAGCGGTAGTGCGACCTGTCCGTCGACGGAGAATTCCCGCACGTCCCAGATCCCGTACAGCTCGGACTTGGGGATACCCGCCCCGTGCTGTTCCTGCCACACCACCCATCGGTCGTACCCGCTGGCCAGTGCGACCCAGAGTCCCAGACCCGCCACGACCCCTTTCGCGATGCGGTTCTTCCGTTCTTCGGCGAAGAGCGACGGTAGCGACAGCGGCGCGCAACCACCCTGCAGCACGAAGACATCCACAAGCCGCCGCAGATAGGGCGCGAGCAGCACCAGGCTGATCAACAGCAAATGCGCGGCGAGCAACTTCTCCGGGATGTCGAACGTCATGTTCAGCAGCAGGATTTGCGCCGTACTGAGCACGCACAACAGCGCACCGAGCACCATCGTTCGGGAGAAGAACAGCAGTAGACCCGCCACGACTTCCACAGCACCGAGCGACATCTCGTATGCGGGGGAACTGCCCACCTGCAACCACAGCACCGAGGCCGGGCTCAGATCGCCGTACGGTTGCAGCAGCTGTGCCAACGACGGCCCGGGCATCTGGGTCGGGATCAGCTTCGCGAACCCGAACCCCACCATCTGCGCACCGAGGCACAACCGCAGGAACAGAGAGAACCAGGCGGTGAGCCGGGGATATGCCGTGCGGCGATCGAATGCCGTCCACACCGCGGCGACAACCACCGCGAGGACCAGCAGACACAGCACCAGCACCCACACCGCCGCCTGATCACCGGCACCGGAATCCTTGTGCTGCACCGCGTCGACGCCGAAGAACGTCCGGCCTACCCACCCGGTGACGGGGTCGGTCAGCGACATGTCCCACGGGCTCACATAAAGGCGCACCCAGCGCCCGAGGATGCCGAGCAACGCGAACGGAATATAGGTGTTCAGCAGGCAGAACAGAACGAAATAGACCACGCAGAACCGAAACGCGACGAGCGTGGCGGGCCGGGGAGTGGTCACCGCTGCATCCTCGGGTCCTCGGTGGGATCGGCGAACCGTGCCGGGCACCCGTTTTCCGCGGCGTCGCGGCGCAGTTCGTAATGCCAGGGTTCGTTGTCGTAGATCTGGCACAGCCCATAGGCGGCGCCGTGGGCGGACAACCACGCCGTCGCCGCGCTGTGCCCGATGTCGACCGCGTCACCCGACACGTGCGCGGAGGTTTCCGCGGTAGCCACCCAGCGGGCGGCCTCGGCCTCGGACCCGTACTTGCCGACCGCCTCGTGCAGCAGCCGTGTCTGGTGTTCCGCGGACCGCCAGCCACTGGTGACCACGAATTCGACCCCCTCGCTACCCGCGTCGACGGCGGCCCGACGGAGCGCATCGAGCAATGCGGGGTCCAGATTGGCAACCGAGGACGACTGGTCGTCGAAGACCCCCGCACCGGGCGAACCGGGGTCGCCACGGGGAATATCGATCGACAACGCGACGGAGGAGAGCCGGTCCGGCGATTGGTGGACAAAGAACGCCACAGCGCCTGCCGCGGTAAGAGCGGCGACAGCAGTCGCTAGAATTCCCCGGATATTTCTCTGATTCATGCGGTCAGTCAAGACAATGCGGCGTTGCACGCACGTATGCGATTTTCGATACGCCGACGATATGTTCCCGCTGGAAGAATCGAGAGCGATGCGTGTACTGATCGTCGAGGACGAACCCTATCTGGCCGAAGCAATCCGCGACGGCCTGCGCCTGGAAGCCATCGCCGCCGACATCGCGGGCGACGGCGACACGGCACTGATGCTGCTCGATCTCAACACCTACGACATCGCCGTCCTCGACCGTGACGTCCCCGGTCCCTCCGGCGACGAGATCGCCGAACACATCGTCGCCGCGGGCAGCGGGCTGCCGATCCTGATGCTCACCGCCGCCGATCGCCTCGACGACAAGGCGACCGGTTTCGAGCTCGGCGCCGACGACTATCTCACCAAACCGTTCGACCTGCGCGAATTGGTCCTGCGCCTGCGCGCCCTCGACCGCAGGCGCGCCCACAGCCGGCCACCCGTCCGCGAGATCGCCGGGCTGCGTCTCGACCCGTTCCGTCGCGAGGTCTACCGCGACGGCCGCTATGTCGCGCTGACGCGCAAACAGTTCGCGGTGCTCGAGGTGCTCGTCGCGGCCGACGGCGGTGTGGTGAGCGCGGAGGAACTCCTGGAACGCGCCTGGGACGAGAACGCGGACCCGTTCACCAATGCCGTCCGCATCACCGTCTCGGCGCTGCGCAAACGTCTCGGCGAACCATGGATCATCGCGACCGTTCCCGGTGTCGGCTACCGCATCAGTACGGGAGGTGACGGTGGATAGGGCACCCGGGCTGAGTGTCCGCCTCAAGCTCACCCTCAGTTACGCCGGTTTCGTCATGCTCGCGGGCACCTTGTTACTCGTCGCCGTCCTGGTCTTCTATCTGTACTACCTGCCTGCCGGATGGATCGACACCTCCGGCAACTTCTGGATCAACCGGGGGCTGCTGCTCCGCTCGTTCGCGCCGTTCATGGCCGCCGTCCTGCTCTTCCTGATGGTCTTCGGCCTGGTCGGCGGCTGGTTTCTGGCCGGACGAATGCTCGCTCCGCTGACCCGGATCACCGCCGCTGCCCGCCTGGCCGCCAACGGCTCCCTGTCGCACCGCATCCGGCTCGCCGGCACCGCCGACGAATTCCGTGAACTGGCCGACACTTTCGACGCCATGCTCGCCCGGCTGGAAGCCCACGTCACCGAGAACCAGCGGTTCGCCGCCAACGCCTCCCACGAACTACGGACCCCCTTGGCGATCACCCGGACCATGCTCGAGGTGGCCCGTGACGATCCCCCCGACGACCCGGGTGACCTGATCGAACGCCTCCAGACCGTCAACAGCCGGGCCGTCGATCTCACCGAAGCCCTGCTCGTGCTCAGTCGAGCCGATCAGCGGTCGTTCACACCCGAGCCCGTCGACCTGTCCCTGCTCGCCGAAGAGGCCACCGAGACGCTGATCCCCTTCGCCGAAAAGCACGGCATCACCCTCGAAACCGCAGGCGAGCCGACTCCCACCGTCGGCTCGCACGCCCTGCTCCTGCAGCTGACGACGAACCTCGTTCACAACGCGATAGTCCACAACCTACCCGGCGGCACCGCGTGGACAACCACCCGCCGCCTGCCCGACTCGGTGGTCCTCACTGTCGAGAACACGGGCGAAACCCTCACTCCACGAACGGTTTCCACACTCGTCGAACCGTTCCAGCGTGGGTCCGAACGCATTCGCACCCACGATGCCGGCGTGGGCCTTGGGCTGGCCATCGTCGACAGCATCACCCGAGCCCACGCGGGCACTCTTACTCTCACCCCGCGTCCGGGCGGTGGGTTGTGCGTGTCGGTGCAGCTGCCGGCTCGTTAGATCGCCGGGAGGTCGGTCACGATGAGGGAGCCCGAAATGCGCGCAGCGTGACGTCGACGAGGGAATCGGCGTATTCGGCGGTGAGCGGCCCGGACCTGTGTAGCCACCGCTGGAACAACGGGGCGTAGAGCACCTCCAGGACCAGGTCGAGATCCGCGCCGGGGTCGAGTTGGCCTGCCCGCTGTGCGCTGCGCAAGCGGTCCTTCTTCGCTTCGTCCACCGGGCGCGCGAGCTTCTCGCGGAACTGGGCAGCGAGCTCGGGGTCGTTGACGATCTCGACCTCGAGGGCGCGGATCGGACGCTCGAAGTCCGGGTCGGCGAACTCCGCGGCCGTGGCCCGCATGACCACCTTCAGATCGGCCTCGATGTCCCCGGTGTCGGGCAGCTCCACCTGCGGCCCTTCCTCTGTTGTGCTGAGGGCGAGGAACGAATCGAAGATGACGGCTCCCTTGGACGGCCACCACCGGTAGATCGTCTGTTTGCCCACCCCGGCACGTGCCGCGATGGCCTCGATGGAGACCTTCGTGTAGCCGACCTCGGAGATCAATGCGCGGGTGGCCGCGAGGATGGCTTGGCGCGAACGCTCGCTGCGCCGCGAACTTCCCTTGGCGTCGGTCATGAGGGCAGCTTATCAATCAACCGAGACGAGACGGTTCGGTTGGTAAGGGGGACGGCCAGGTCGCCCGCCGACCCGAGACTGTGCTCGGGTCGGCCGCCGCGCGTCTCAGCCGGTGAAGGATTCGGGGCCGAAGCGACCCCAGGCCACGAACGCGGCGGCGGCGAGGTAGACGAAATTCAGGGCGACGTATTTGTATTGCGCGTAGCGGGCATGGGTGATCATCGCGCCGATCATCAACACGACCCAACATGCGGCGGTGACGGGCACCATCACCGGTGCGATATCGAGCACGGCGGGCAGGATCAGTCCGGCCGCTGCGAGGATCTCGAGGACTCCCAGGGTCCTGACGAAACCGCTGCCTGCGTGTTCGGTCCATCCGCCGCCGGACTTCCTGCCGAGTTCGTCGAGTTCGTCCTTGGGCATGAATGTCTTGGTGACCCCGCCGAGCACAGCGAGGGCGGCGAGCAGGCCGGTGGTGATCCAGAGTGCGAGGTTCATGGAGTTCTCCTTCGGATGAGGCGCCAGACGAGCTCGTCGTCAGCGGTCGCGCATCAGACACCGCCGGCTCTGGTGGCGTGACACCGCTGCGGCGTGACGTGATCTGCCTCACTGCGGTGTCACAGCGCGCGGTTGTGCGGTGTCTCGTGCCCGAACCCCCCGTGAACCGAAGGAGCAACCGATGATCGAAGCAAATGGGAACCGAGCAAAGCTGATGAAGGCTGTGCGATACCACTCCTACGGCGGCAGCGGTGTGCTGGTCTACGAGGAGGCGAGCCGACCGGTCGCCGGGCCGGGTGAGGTGGTCGTGCGGGTGGCAGGCACTTCGTACAACGACGCCGATGCCGGGCTCCGAGCAGGTTTTCGACAAGACGTTGTGCCGCTGACGCTTCCGCACATCCCGAATGTCGACATGGCCGGTGTCATCACCGAAGTCGGTGCGGGAGTGACCGGCTGGAGCGTCGGTGACGCGGTCATCGCGGTCTTGCCGGTGACCGCGCCCGGTGCGGCCGCCGAATACGCCGCGGCTCCTGCCGAGGTGCTGGCTTCCGCACCACGGACTGTCGAACTCGCCGACGCCGCGGCCCTGCCTTTGGTCGGACTCACAGCATGGCAATCACTGTTCGAACACGCCGGTCTCGCGGCTGATCAGCACATCTTGATCAATGGTGCTGGCAGTGCGGTGGGTGGGTTCGCGGTCCAGCTCGCCGTGCAAGCCGGGGCCACCGTGACCGCGACGGCCGGCCCGCGCAGCCGCGACCGCACTCGCGCCTATGGCGCGCAGCGGATCATCGACTACACCGAGACCCCTGTCGTGGAGGCGGTGGCCGGTCAGCGGTTCGACGTGGTGCTGAACCTGGCGCCGAGCAGCCCGGAGGAGAACGTGGCGTTGGCGGACCTGGTTGCCGACGGTGGGGCCTACGTCAGCACGGTCACGCCCGTCCCGCGGGATGTCGGTCGCGGGGTGCGGGCAGTGCGGCCATTCGCGTACAGCGATGCCGCTCGGCTCTCGATGCTGGCCGCTCGTGTCGATGCCGGCGAGCTGCGGATCGCCGTGGCTGAGCGGCTGCCGCTGTCGGAACTACCAACCGTTCACCTGCGCGCCGCCGAGCGGATCGCGCACGTGGTCGAGTTGGCCGCACGCGTCGAGGGCCGGGAGCTCGGTTTCGAGGTGGCCGCGCGGCTGCGGGCCGAGGCGGACACCGTCGATGTTCCCGCCGCCGGGGGAGAGATAGTCGGCAAGGTCATCCTGATTCCCTGAGAGACCGAGGAAGAGGACAACGTGGTGCACACTCCACCGAATGACGGGCGGACACCGGAACCCGCGACCGCTGCCTTTGTCGCGCACCGCAATCTGCTGTTCACCGTCGCCTACGAGATGCTCGGATCGGCCGCGGACGCCGAAGACGTTCTGCAGGAGACGTGGCTGCGCTGGAGCAAGGTCGACCTGGGGCAGGTGAGCGACCAGCGGGCCTATCTGGTGCGGATCACGGCCCGGCAGTCGCTCAACCGGCTGCGCACGATCAGCCGTCGCAAGGAATCCTATGTGGGTCCGTGGCTGCCCGAGCCGCTGCTGACCGCGCCCGACGCGGCCGCCGACCTCGAACTCGCCGAAAGCTTGTCGATGGCGACGATGCTCATCCTCGAAACACTGTCACCGACCGAACGCGCGGTGTTCGTGCTTCGCGAGGTGTTCGAGATCGGCTACGACGATATCGCCGCCGCCGTCGGCAAGACTCCCACCGCCGTCCGCCAGATCGCCCACCGCGCCCGCGGACACGTCGATGCCCGCCGCCCCCGAATGACGGTCTCGGCCGACGAAACCCGGGCCGCACTCGAGTCGTTCCGCCGTGCCCTCACCTCCGGTGACCCCCAGGCCCTGCTGGACGTCCTCGCCCCCGAGGTCGTCCTCGTCAGCGACGGCGGTGGGGTCAAGCGCGCGGCATTGCGGCCCGTCGCGGGCGCGGAGAACGCGGTCCGCTACATCCTCGGCGGAGTCGGCAGGACCGAGGCCTCGATCGTCATCGATCCCACTCTGCTCAACGGCAGCCCGGCCCTGGTCTTCCGGTTGGACGGCGAGATCGATGGAGTCATGGCGTTCCGGGTCGACAACGACCGCATCACCGGCCTCTACTTCGTCCGCAACCCACACAAACTGACCCGGATCGAATCGGAGACTTCCTTGACCCTGCGCTGACCCAGACCCACGCAGCAGCGCGATTCGCGAGTCATGTGCGCGCGGTAGCTGCCGTCGATACCGGTACTTCTCGACACCGCCCACGGCAGACGGGATCGCGTCGCGCCCGAACGGAGACCGCGGGCTGCCCTGGCCGGGACAGGAATCAGGTTGTCGGCCAGGCCAGTTCGTCGATCGCGAGCCACGGAGCCTTCGCGACGACGGTCGGGGTCATATCGGTGATCGCCTTGGTGCGACGATGAAAATGCGATTGGTCGACATAGCCTGCCTCGGCGGCGGCGTCCGCGGGCGAGCGCCCTGCCACCAGGAGATGAGCGGCATGGTCGAAGCGGACCAGGTCGGACGCGTGCTTGGGTGAGACTCCGATACTGGACTGGAAGCGGGACCATAGTCGCTGGCGGGTCCAGCCGGTCTCCGCGGCAAGGGTCTCGATGCGGATCCGGCCTCGGCTGCGGACGGTCCGGTCCCAGGCATACGTGATCTCGGGTGCTACACCGGATCCGCGACGCACCCAGCTTCGCAGGAATGCGGCCACGATCGCGAACCGCTCGTTCCACGACGGCGTCGCACGGAGCCGCTCGGTCAAGCCGGCGGTTTCGTTGCCCCACAGGTCCGGCAGCGGTGTCACCGTGCCGCCGATGATGCCGGTGTCGTGGAGAATCGCCGCGGCGACGACGGGGGACATGCGGACCTGCAGGACGTCACCGACTCCAGTGCTGGTGATGCGTAGCGGACCTGCGTGGAGGCCGATGATCGCGTTCCCGACGACCCGGCGTCCGAGAACGTCGTATACGACTCCGTGTTCGCTGAGATCGAGCAGGAGCGTGATCGAGGGATGCGGGATCATGGTGATTTCCACGGCGGCACCCCCGTGGTACCGGAATCCCGCCATCTGGGTTCCCGGCATAGGCACTCGGCCCGGCACAGCGACATCGACCCGACTCCAGTCCCATCGGCTCGCTGCGTCCATGCATCCCAGGCTAACCGGAGTGAAACAGCCTGACATTTGTCCAATACGGCGTGACGGGTCGACTGCGATGCTGGCGGTATGAGCGCATCGAGTCCCACCGAGCCACGCGACGATACGACAACCCGCGGGTTGCACGTCGTCATCGACGGGAACCCGGCCGCACCGCCCCTGCTACTCGTGCACGGCTCGGGCGCAACCGGTTCGATGTGGGCACCCGTGGTGCCGTCGCTCGCCACGAAGTATCGGGTGATCACGATCGACCTGCCGGGATGCGGCCGGTCGGAGTCGGCATCGACGTACGCCGTTGCGCAACAAGCGGATCGGGTGGCGAAGGTGCTGGACGAGCTCGGCGTCCGGAATCTGCGGGTGGTCGGTCACTCCAGCGGCGGGTATGTCGCGACGGCCCTCGTAGAGAATCGTCCCGATCTGGTCGGCGATCTGGTCCTGCTCAGCACGGGCCCGAGTCTGGCAGCGTTGCTCCCCGAGCCAGCGATCATCCGGGCGCTCACCTCTCCGCCGTTCGGTCCGCTCGTGTGGGCGGTGCGCACCGACTCGATGATCCGTCGCGGACTGGCAGCGACCGCGGCGACAACGATCACGGTGCCCGACGGTGCCGTGGCCGACTTACGCGCGATGTCCTATCGAACTTTTCGTGCGATTCTCGCCGCCAACATCGACTACCTCGCCGCACGAACCGTGCCCCAGCGCCTCATCGACGCCGGAAAGCCTCTCCTCGTGATCTTCGGGGATTCCGATCCCCGCTGGGACCCGGAGTCGGCGCACCACTACGAGGCGGTGCCGGGTGCTCAGCTGGAATACCTTCGCGGAGTCGGTCATCTCGCGATGCTCGAAGACCCCGACGCCCTCGCCCGCTCGATCCTCGCCAGCGCGGAGTCCTAGCAGGCTTCCCAGCGCACCGACGAGATGTTGCTGCCGATGGGAGCTCGGTACCCCTGGCGAATTGGTGTCCGGCTACGCCTACAGAGTCCCCGGTGAAGTCGGGGTCAGTGTAGAAGCAGACGTTCTGATCGGTGTTGTTGAACAAACTGTTGACGTCGGCGACTGTGAGGTCGGCGAGGATTCTCTGACAGACCGTCTCGGCGTCGCGTGTCGTGTCCTGGTTTCACCGTCACCCGGTTATGTTCGCCCTGCTCGCGTGTCTCGAAAGTGCATTGATCGTGTCGGCAGCAAGGATGCGACGCACAAACCACAGGTAGCCGACGACGTCCTGATCGCCTCGAAAGAACCCGAAGGAGACGACCGTGCGATTCGCCCATGCTCTCGCCTTGTCGACAGCCGGACTGCTTCTCGGTCCCGCCCTCACGCTCGTCGCCGCGTCGTCTGCTCTCGCGGAGGACACCGGATTCGAGATCGCCACCTTCAGCTGCCCCGAACCCGACGGGCTCTTCCCTTATCCCGGAGACGTCACGAAGTACGTCGAATGCTCGAACAACGTTCCGACCGTGCAGACCTGTCCGAGTGGCCTGAACTGGAATCACAAAGGGCAGTACTGCGATTGGCCTGCCGATGCCGGCGCGGTAGCCGATCACGGAGAGACTGTCATCGGTGCTCAGCGGGCTCGGGCGCTCCAGCGCCCGTCGTAGCGGACTTCGATCGGATGGGCGAAGGCCGTCGAGACGTGGTCGGTGGTGATGACCTCGGTGGCCGGGCCTGCGGCGACGGTGTGACCGTCGGCGATGAGCAGGGCGTGGGTGGTGGTGCTCGGTAGTTCCTCGAGGTGGTGGGTGACCAGGATCGAGGCGACTTCGGGGTGGGTTCGGTCGAGGCTGTCCAGGGTGGTGAGCAGTTGTTCGCGGGCGGCCAGGTCGAGGCCGGTGGACGGTTCGTCGAGGAGCAGGACCCGGGGGTCGCTGATCAGAGCCCGGGCGATGAGGGTGCGGCCGCGCTCACCTTGGGAAAGGGTGGGCCAAAGGTCGTCGGCCTTGCCGGACAGGCCGAGAGTGTCGATGATCCGCTCGGCTCGGGTCAGGTCGCCGGAGCTCGGTGACCAGCGCATCGGTGTGTCGATCGTGCCCGTGATGCCGGTGAGCACGACCTCACGCACCGAGAGGGCGTGCGGCAGCCGATGCCGCGGGTTCACATGCCCGATCGAGCGCCGCAGCCGAGCCAACTCGACCCGCCCGAACTGTTCCCCGAGCACCCGCACGATCCCCGTCGTCGGAAAGGTGACAGCACCGCAGAATCCCAGCAGCGTGCTCTTGCCCGCGCCGTTGGGCCCCAGGAGCGCCCAGTGCTCCCCGGCGCGCACCGTCAGCGAGATCCCGTTGATGATCTTCTTGCCGTCCCGGCGGAAGGTCACATCGTCCAGTTCGATCATGGGGCTGCCGGTCATGTGAAGGCCTCCTTCAAGGCGGAAAGGTGGGCGCGGCTGAATTCTGCTGCTGCGGTTGGTGTTCGGTCCGCGATCGCCTGCGCGAGTTGATCGTGCGCGTGCTGGTCGTCCTGCTCGGAGCGAACCGGACGAAGCGCGAGCATGTCGATCATGGCCAGACGTAGGCGCGGAAGAAGGCTGTCGAAAAGCTGGGTGAGGACATCGTTGTGCGCGGCGACGACGACCGCACGGTGGAAGGCCATGTCGGCATCGACGTGATCGGCGACGGGCCGACCTTCGACGCGGCGTTCCGCCAGAGCTCGCCGGATGGCCCGCAGATCGGCGGGTGTCCGTCGTTCGGCGGCGAGAGCCGCGGCCTCCGCCTCGATGGCGATGCGGGCCTCGATCACCGCGACGATGGTGGCACCACGCAGCACCACATCCCAGTCCTCGGTCACGTCGAGCGCGGTGACGAACACGCCTGCGCCCTGCCTGCTGTCGAGCACGCCTTTGCCCGCGAGTTCCCGGATCGCCTCACGTACGGTCGACCGCCCGACCCCCAACTGGGCTGCGAGCAAGGTCTCGCCCGGTAATCGATGACCCAAGGGCCACTCGCCCGCCCGGATCCGCGCGAGCAGCAGTTCGGCCGCTTGTGCCGCCAGTGGCCGGCGCCTTACCTGGGGTGTCACCCGAGTACCTCTCTACTTGTCTGAGGAGTTGTGGTAGAAGTGTACCCATCATGACCTACACCGCGCTCCTCCTCGGCCGCCACGGCGGGGCCTGACGACCGGCCGCCCCGCCGTGGGGCTCCGTCGTGGCCGGTCTCCGTCGTCTTCGGCCCTGGATAGCCGGGAAGTAGAGCAAGTCATGACTGAATTCCCCACCCTGACAACACCTTCGGGTTCTTTCGCCGATGGTGCGCCCGCATGGAACCGGCAACGTCACTCGGCGATGCCGTCGTATCGATATCGAGATGTCCACCGTCGCGTGAAAGTGCCTGCCGGGCATCGCGACTGGCCGAGCGCGCGGATCACCACCGCGCCACTCTGGGTCCCGGTCGACCTGCGCGACGGCAACCAGGCACTGGCCGAACCGATGGATCCAGCGCGCAAACGCCGGTTCTTCGAACTCCTGGTCACCATGGGCTACAAGGAGATCGAGGTCGGCTACCCGTCCGCGTCGCGAACCGACTTCGACTTCGTACGCCTGCTGGCCGAGTGCCCCATCGCGCCGCCGGATGTGGCCTTGGTCGTGTTCACCCCGGCGCGTCGCGACCTGATCGCACGGACCGTCGAGTCGGTCCGCGGCATCACCAACGACGTGATCATCCACCTGTACACGGCCACGGCGCCGGTCTGGCGCGAGGTGGTTCTCGGCAAGGACAGGAAGCAGCTGCGCGAATTGATCGTCACCGGCGCCCGCGATGTCCTGGAACTGGCAGGCGAGCTGCCGAATGTCCGGTTCCAGTTCTCGCCGGAAGTGTTCAACCTGACCGAACCGGATTTCGCGCTCGAGATCTGCGACGCCGTCACCGAGTTGTGGGAGGCGACCCCGCGCCGCCCGGTCACGCTGAATCTGCCCGCGACCGTGGAGGTGGCCACGCCGAACGTCTACGCCGACCAGATCGAATACATGCACCGCAATCTCGCCCGGCGGGACGCGGTGATCCTGTCGGTGCACCCGCACAACGATCGGGGGACCGGTGTCGCCTGCGCCGAGCTGGCCGTCCTGGCCGGTGCCCAACGGGTGGAGGGCTGCGTCTTCGGCAATGGTGAGCGCACCGGGAATGTCGATATCGCCACCCTGGCGCTGAACCTGCACGCCCAAGGCGTCGACCCGATGATCGACTTCTCCGATATCGACGAGATCCGCCGCACGGTCGAGTACTGCACGCGTCTGCCCGTCCACGAAAGGCACCCGTACGTGGGCGATCTTGTACACACGGCGTTTTCCGGGACCCACCAGGACGCGATCGGCAAAGGCATGGCCGAGCATCGTGAGCGGGCAGCGGCCCTCGGCGTGCACGAGCGCGAATCGGAATGGCGGGTCCCGTATCTGCCGATCGACCCCACCGATCTCGGCCGCTCCTACGATGCCGTGATCCGGGTCAACTCACAGTCCGGCAAGGGCGGCATCGCCTACCTGTTGCACACCGAATACGGTCTCGAGCTGCCGCGCCGCCTGCAGATCGACTTCGCGCAGCGGGTACAGGAGTACACCGACGACACCGGCGCGGAGATCGACGCCGAACAGCTCCGCACCCTGTTCGAGCAGAGCTACACCGCCGCCGAGCATCGGATCACGTTGGTACAGTGGAAGTTCGTCGACGGAACCACCGAAATCGTCCTGGACGCGCACGGCACCGAACACCACTCGACCCACGAGGCGAGCCCGATCGATGCCCTGACCACCGCCCTCGCCGAGACCGCCGACTCCATCGAGATCCTCGGCCTCACCCAGCACGCCGCCGCTGACGGCACGGCGAGCTACGTCGAGTATCGAGCCGCGGGCCGAACCGGATGGGCATTCGGCCTCGACGCCTCGCCCGTCGCCGCGTCGCTCGAGGCGGTGATGAACGCAGCGAACACGGCCCCCTAGGAAGCGGCGCGGCCGGGTTCACCGATCGGCAATGCGCGCGGCGACCGCTGGGCGCTCGCTATTCATCACCGGTTATCCGGCCTCGATAGCGTGGTGGTACTCGGAAGGAGCCGGCGTCATGGAATTCCGACATCTCGTTTCGTTTATCACCATCGCCGAAGAGTTGCATTTCGGTCGCGCAGCGCAGCGCCTCCATCTGACCCAACCAAGTCTCAGTGCCCAGCTGCAGAAGCTGGAGAAATCGCTCGGCGTCCAGCTGGTCGCCCGGAACTCCCACGAGGTCCGGCTGACCCCCGCGGGGCGCGAGTTCGAAAGCCAGGCCCGCCTGATCGTCGCTCAGCTCGACCGCGCCGCCCAGGCGGCCAAGGCCACCGCCGAGGGCAGGGCGGGCAGCCTCAGCATCGGCTACAACCTGCCCGCCAGCAGGCATGTGCTGCCGGAGGCACTCACCAGGATGACCGAACGGCACCCCGACATCGTGGTGTCGCTGTGGGAGAAGCGGACCGGCCCCCAGCTGGCCGCCCTCGCCGACGGTTCCCTCGATGTGGCCCTGGTCTACGGGCATCCCAGTACCGCCGATTTCCGCTATCGCCGCCTGCTGCACCGGGTTCCGCTCGTCGCGGTAGTCGGCCGCCGACATCGGTGGGCCGACCGGCCCGGTGTCCCGTTCGCGGAACTACAGAGTCAGGATTGCGTGCTGTTCGCCCGCGAACAGTGTCCGGCGATGTACGACACCATCCTGCGGTCGGCGGCCGAAACCAGGATCTCGCTCAATGTCACGCATTCGGCCGACGACCCCGGCGCGACCGCGCACATGGTCTCGGTGCGACCACTCGTCGGATTCGCCTCGCTGCCGCGCGCGATTTCGATGGGAATGGGTGTGCCGGGCAGTAGTTCGGTGGCGGTGAAATTGTTCGATCCGGTACCGACCCTTGATTTGCACGCCGTCTGGCGGGCCGACGAACCGAATCCCGCGGTCGCGTTGTTCCTGGAATGCGTGGAATCGGCACAACTCGATGATGTCCGCGCATTGTCGGCCTGAACCCCTCGATAGGACATGACTTTCGTGCGGTAGGAACAGCGAGTGCGGCAGCGACGGGAATGGTTGACGCCGTGAAGAATTCGATTCGTGAACACAGTGTCTGCTACCTCGAACGGATTCGTTCCGGCCGATTCGTCCAGTCTGTACGCGATTGTTTCCGACGCGGCGCGGCGTGATCCGGCCCGCCCGTCACTGTGTGCCGCCGACGGCACCCAGCTGACCACCGGCGAGCTCGACACCCGGGTCCGCGGGCTCGCCTCGGCCCTGCTCGACCGCGGGGTCGCGGCGGGGGACCGGGTGGCCGTGCTCGGCCGCACGAGCATGGAATGGGCGCTGCTCGACTGCGCGGCCATGGCTGTCGGCGCGGTGATCGTGCCGGTGTACCCGACCTCCTCGCCGGCGCAGATCGCACACATCCTGAGCGACAGCGGCAGCCGGTTCCACGCGGCCGAGACCGCCGACGACGCGGCGCGCCTGACCGACGCGGGCGCGAGCGGCGCGGTGTGGTCCTTCGCCGAGATCGGGTCATGGGCCGAGGGCGTCGAGCACGCCGACCTCGACGCGCGGATCGCCGCGGTGGGCGCCGCCGACCTCGCGATGATCGTCTACACCAGCGGCACGACCGGCCTGGCCAAGGGCTGCATGATCAGCCACCGCAACATGTATGTCACCGCCGCGAACACCGCGCGCCAGACCGAGGGCATCTTCGACGGCACGACGGTGCTCGCGCTGCCGCTGTCCCACGTCTTCGGCCAGACGATCCTGTTCGCCTGTCTGTACGGCGGCAGCCGGACCCACCTGCTGCCCGGCGTGCCCGACCTGGTCCCGGCGCTGGCGACGCTGCACCCGACCTTTCTCGCGCTGATTCCGTACGCGCTGGAGAAGATTCGCAAACACGTCCGCGCGCTGCTCACCGAAGGGCAGGAGGACGCGGCCGTCGAGCGCGGCCTTACGCTGCTGGCCGAGGGCGCCGCACCCACCGCCACCGACGACGCCGTCGCGGCCGCGTTCGGGGGGCGGCTGCGCTACGTGATCTCCGGCGGCGCCTCCCTCGACGACACCACCGCGGGCTTCTACGCCGGGTTCGGCGTGGTGATCCTCAACTGCTACGGCCTCACCGAGGCGGCCACCGCGGTCACCGTGAGCGCACCGTCCACCAACCGGCTCGGCACCGTGGGCCGTCCCATCCCGGGCACCGAGGTCGGCATCGGCGCCGACGGCGAAGTCCTCGTCCGCGGCCCGCACGTCTCACCCGGCTATTGGGGTGCGGCCGCCGACCAGCGGCCCGTCGACGCCGACGGCTGGCTGCACACCGGCGACATCGGCGAACTCGACGACGGGCACCTGCGGATCACCGGGCGCAAGAAGGAGATCCTGGTGACCTCCGGCGGCAAGAACGTGGCCCCGACCCCGCTCGAGGACCGGGTGCGGCTGCACCCGCTGGTGAGCAACTGCATGGTCGTCGGTGACGCTCGCCCGTTCGTGACGGCGCTGATCACCCTCGACGCCGAGCGGTACGCGAAGTGGCGCGCCGAGCATCCCGACGACGATCCGGCCGAGACGATCCAGGCCGCCGTGGACGAGGCGAATTCCCTGGTGTCGCGGCCGGAATCCATTCGCGCAATCCGCATCATCGACGGCGATTTCACCGTCGACGCCGGCCTGCTCACCTCGTCGTTGAAATTGCGCCGGGCCGCGATCGCCGAAACCTATTCCGCCGAAATAGATCAGCTCTACATGTCACGCGGGTAACGCGAGGCGAAATTCTCCCACCGGTCTCGCCGACGATAGCCGGGACCGATCGGCCGATGAATTGCGGAACGCCCCAGTGGTTTCCGTATTCCACCGGCGACAGACTCGAAATCGGAATTCGACCACCGAAAGTGATCACATCATGTATGACGTCATCGTCGTCGGAACCCGGGTCGCGGGTTCGCCCCTGGCCATGCTGCTGGCCCGTCAGGGCCACCGCGTGCTCGCCGTGGATCGCGCGAGTTTTCCCAGCGACACCCCCTCCACGCACTACATCCACCAGGCCGGTCTCGGCTTTCTGAAGTCCTGGGGTCTGCTGGACACGGTGGTGGCCACCGGCTGCCCGCCGATCCGGCACCTGAACTTCACCTACACCGACATCGAGATCCCGGGCATGGCCGATCCCTCGGCCGACGGCATCGACGCCGTCTACTGCCCGCGCCGCACCGTCCTGGACAAGATCCTGGTCGACGCGGCGGGCGAGTCCGGCGCCGAGGTGATCGAGGGCTTCACCGTCACCGGCCTGCTGCGCGACGGTGACCGGGTCGCCGGTATCCGTGGCCGCGTCGGCGAGGGTCCCGAGCAGCAATTCCGCGCGAAACTGGTCGTCGGCGCGGACGGTTCGAACTCGATCGTCGCCAAGGAGGTCGGCGCGGCCACCTACGAGGGTTCGCCCGCGGCCTGCTTCGTCTACTACTCGTACTACGAGGGCGTGGACTGGGGCATGCACCACCGCACCGGGTTCGGTGAGCAGCAGTTCGCGTCCTGGCCGACCAACGACGGCCTGGCCCTGGTGGCGGTCATGCGCAAGCGCGACCGGTTCCGTGACTTCCGTACCGATCCCGATGCCGGCGTGCAGGAGATCGTCGAGCAGATCGACCCGGAGATCGGCGCGCGGCTGCGCGAGACCGGCAAGCGCGTCGAGCCGTTCCGGCCGATGCTCTACCCCGACAACTACCGTCGCCAGTCCTTCGGTCCCGGCTGGGCGCTGGTCGGCGACGCGGGCTACCACAAGGACCCGTTCACCGGCTGGGGCATCACCGACGCCTTCAAGTACGGCCGGCTGCTGGCCGACCTGGTGCACGAAAGCCTCTCGGGTGCACGGCCCTTCGAGGAGACGCTGCCGGAGTACCAGCGTGAGCGCGACGCCCAGAGCGCCAGCACCTACGAGCTCACCCAGTCGATCTCCGAGCTCACCCTCACCCCGTACTACGACTCGGTGTTCCGCGCGGCCAGCCGCAGCGAGCACTACTCGAAGAAGTTCTTCGGGCTGATCGCCGGGCTGTACCCGCCGGACAAGTTCTTCGGTGAGGCCGAGCTCACGGCGCTCTACGAGGAAGTGGACTTCCCGGTCGCCGATCGGCACGTGGTGAATACCGGGGTGTCGGCGTGATCGCGGCCGGCCTGACGGCGCTCGGAGACAGCTTCGTGGAGGGCCGTGGCGACCCCGCCGCGGCGGGTGGCTACCGCGGCTGGGTCTCGCGCCTCGGCGGTCAGCTCGGGTTGCGGCCAACCACGATTCGCAACTTCGGCACGCACGGCGCCACCACCGGCGATGTCGTCGCGAGCCAGCTCGCATTGGCGACCTCGGCGGCGCGGGCCGGCCTCTACGGCGTGGTTGTCGGCGTGAACGACCTGGTCAGCGCGTATGACGAGGCTCGTTTCGCCGACAACCTGCACACCATCTTCACCACCTTGCGGGCCGGGGAAGCCACGGTGTTCACCGCGAGTTACCCCGATATCCCCGCCCGCCTGCCCGTGCCGGACGGTTTCCGTGCGCTGCTGCGCGAGCGTTTCGCCGCCGCCAACGATGTCCTCGCCCGGGTCACCGACGACACCGGCGCCCTGCTTCTCGATATCGCCGCCAGGCCCGAATGGGCCAGGCCCGAGGTGTGGACCGCCGACGGTCTGCACCCGAGTCCGGTGGGCCACCGCCTGTTCGCCGCCGCCGCGGCCGAACTGATCGCCTCGGCCACCGCCACCACTGTCGCCGCCTGAGAGGAACCCTTTCGTGACCGTCGAACGACGCCTGGCACGCGACCCGATCGCCATTGTCGGGATGTCGGGTCTGCTGCCCAAGGCACACACCCACCGCGAGTACTGGCAGAACATCATCGACGGCGTCGACTGCACCTCCGAGGTGCCCGCGTCGCGCTGGAGCCTGGACGACTACTACGACCCCGATCGCTCGGCGCCGGACAAGACCTATTCGCGCCGTGGCGCTTTCCTGCCCGATGTCGCGTTCGACCCGCTCGAATTCGGGTTGCCGCCGAACCAGCTCGAGGTCACCAGCACCATGCAGACCCTGAGCCTCGGGGTGGCCCGTGACCTGCTGGCCGATGCCGGCGCGACCGGTTCGCAGTGGTACGACCCCGCGCGCACCGGCGTGGTGCTCGGCACCACCGGCCCGGTGCCGCTGATGCACCCGCTAGCCGCACGCCTGTCGACGCCGGTACTGGCGGAAGCGGGGCGGTCGATGGGACTGTCCGAGAGCGACGTCAGCGAGATCTCGCGCCGGTTCGTCGCCGCGTTCGCGCCGTGGGAGGAGAACTCCTTCCCAGGCCTGCTCGCCAATGTGGTGGCGGGCCGGGTGGCGAACCGGCTCGGGCTCGGTGGCATGAACTGCACCGTCGACGCGGCCTGCGCGGCCTCGCTGGCCGCCATCCGCACCGCGATCGCCGAACTGCAGGACGGTCGCGCCGACATGATGATCACCGGCGGCGTCGACACCGAGAACTCGATCTTCATCTACCTGTGCTTCAGCAAGGTCGGCGCGCTCTCGCCGACCGGCCGGATCAGCCCGTTCTCCGCCGAGGCCGACGGCACCCTGCTCGGCGAGGGCATCACCATGCTCGCCCTGCGCCGCCTCGCCGACGCGCGCCGCGACGGCAACCGGATCTACGCGGTGATCCGCGGTCTCGGCTCCTCCAGCGACGGCCGCTCCAAGAGCATCTACGCGCCGCGCGCGGAGGGCCAGCGGGTCGCGCTGGACCGCGCCTACGCCGACGCGGAATGCTCACCCGCCGACGTCGAACTGATCGAGGCGCACGCCACCGGCACCGCAGTCGGCGACAAGACCGAGCTGACCGCGCTGAAAGGCCTGCTCGCCGAGGCCAGTTCGGAGACCGGTTTCGCGGCGCTCGGCAGCGTGAAGTCCCAGATCGGGCACACCAAGGGTGCCGCGGGCACGGCCGGGGTGATGAAGCTGGCGCTTGCCCTGCACCAGAAGGTGCTGCCCTCGACGATCAATGTCGACGCGCCCAACAGTGAGATCGACGCCGCCCGGACGCCCTTCTATGTGAACACCAGGACCCGCCCGTGGGTGCGCGACCCGCAGCGCCCGGTGCGCCGGGCGGCCGCCTCGGCGATGGGCTTCGGCGGCACCAACTTCCACATCGTGCTGGAGGAAGCCGACCAGACGCGCGGGCAGGTCCTGCACCGGGTGCCGCGTGCGCACCTGTGGCACGCCCCCGATGTCGCCGCGCTGATCGACGTCGTGCGCAGCACCCCCGGCTCCGACGGTGGTGACATTCCGGCCGGGCACGCCAGGATCGGCTTCGTCTCGGTCGACGAGGACACCGCCGCGGACCTGCGCACGCTCGCGGTCGACGAACTGGTCCGCAATCCCGATGCCGCGCAGTGGGATCACCCCGAGGGCGTGTACTTCCGCGCAGCCGCCGTACCGGACCCGAAGGTCGGTGTGCTGTTCGCGGGGCAGGGCAGCCAGTACGTGGACATGGGCCTGGACACCGTGCTGAACAATCCGCCCGTCGGGGCTGCGTTCGACGAGGCCAACGCCGCGTTCGTCGGCGCCGAGCAGCGGCTGGGCGCGGTGGTGTTCCCGTCGCCCGCGTTCACCGAGCAGACCCGCGCCGAGCAGGAATCCGCCCTGCGCCGTACCGAATTCGCGCAGCCCGCCATCGGCGCGCTCGCGGCCGGGCAGTTCCGGGTGCTCACCGAATTCGGGCTCAGGGCCAACGGTTACCTCGGCCACAGCTTCGGTGAGCTGACCGCGCTGTGGGCCTCCGGCGCGCTGAGCACCGAGGACTTCTTCGGTCTGGCCAGGGCGCGGGGCGCGGCGATGACGGTCGCCGACGGCGCGGAGGCGGGCACGATGGTGGCCGTCAACGCGGCCCGCGACGAGGTCGCCGAGATGATCGCCGATCTCGACGACGTGTGGATCTGCAATCACAACGCGCCCGACCAGATCGTGGTCGGTGGTGGACCCGAGGGCATCGCCGCCTTCACCGCGCGCAGCGCCGAGAAGGGCTGGGCTACCCGGGATCTGCCGGTGGCGGCTGCCTTCCACACCCCGTATGTGGCGCACGCGGTCACCGAATTCGGTGCCGCCGTCGAGGAAGTCGACATCGTCGAGCCCGATGCGCGGGTCTATGCCGACACCGCGGGCGCGTCCTACGGCGCCGATGTCGCCGCCAATCGGGCCACCCTGACCGAGCAGCTGAGCCGGCCGGTCGAGTTCGTCGACGCGCTGCGGGCCATGCACGCCGACGGCTGCACGATCTTCGTCGAGTGCGGTCCGAAACAGGTGCTGACCTCACTGGTCCGGCGAACCCTCGGCGAGGACGTGATCGCCTTCGCCACCGATTCCGGACCCATCGGCAACGGAGACGTGGCACTCAAGCGGGCGGCTGTCCGTCTCGCCGTCCTCGGTGTCGCGATGTCGGGTATCAATCGCTACGCCGCCCCCGCCACCGCGCCGACCACTCCGGCGGCCGGCCGGATGACTGTGATCCTTTCAGCCCCTGAATACGTTCCCGCCGCCCGCCGCGCCGCCTACGCCGAAGCGTTGTCGGGCGACTACCGCGTCCAGTTCGCGGACGATGCGGCAGCGCGCTCGCACGCCGGGTCCGCTTCGGTATCCGTACCCGTTGATTCACCCACCGCGTCCTCTCCGGACGGGTCGGCGCCGGCCGACCTTGCGGGGGCTGTGCCCGTGTCGGCCGTCGCGCAGGCGCACGCCACGGTCGACGGCCGATCCGGCGCGCGGCCACACCAGATCTCCGAACCACCTGCCGTGTCCGAACTTTCGCGCCGATCCTCGGTGCCCCCGCTCGTGGAGGAACAGCTCGTGACCATCCCCGCCGATCCGCTCGATACCGCACTGGTCCAGCATCTGGACACGCACCGGCAGTACCTCGACGGCCAGCTCGACCTGGCCCGCGGACTGGCGGGCGCGCTGAATACCGGTGCCATCGACGACCGTCTGCTGCGCGCCATCGAAGCCGTGAAGGATCACGGAGTCGCCATCAGCGAAAGCCATTCGCGGGCAAGCGAAGTGCTCGTCCAGCTGGCCGAGATCGAAGGGGGAGCCGCCGGTTCGCACTCGGTGACCAGTTACCGGGCGACCCCGCCCGCGGTGAACGCCCCCGCGCCGACCCAGGCCTTGACGGCGGCGCCCACACAGGCCCCGGCGAACGGACACCTACCGGCGCCGGCCCCGCTGTCCAGCGGTACCGCCCCCACGAACACCGTGCCCGGATCGGTGACTCCCGCCGCAAGCGGCACCGCCTACCCGACGGGTCATCAGGCCGGTCAGAACTTCACCGGTGCGAGCGACACCGCACCGCGGGCAGCCGGAACTGTACCGGTGGCCCAGGAGCGCGCAGCGACGTCGTCGGCAGTCGCGCAGACGGCCGCTCGCACAGCGGGTTCCGACGTCCAGAACTCCGCTGGCGATCCTGAGCAGGGTGCGCCGGGGGCGCAGGTGCTGAACGGCGAAGCGATCCGCGCGGCACTGCGGGAAGTGGTCGCCGACAAGACCGGCTATCCGGTCGAGATGGTCGATCCGGCAATGGATCTGGAAGCCGATCTCGGGGTCGATTCGATCAAGCGGGTGCAGGTGATCGGCGCCTTGCAGGAACGATTCCCGTCGCTGCCGAGCCTCGGCCCCGAGCAGCTGGGTACGTTGCGCACCCTCGATCAGATCGCCGATCTGCTCGCCACCGACGCGTCGACCGAGGCGACCAGCGGGTCTGTCGCGGCAGGTGCGGCGAGCGGCACGGCCGCGCCGACCGGTGGTTCGGCGGCGGGCACGGACGAGATTGCCTCAGCGGATGCGGATCTCGCGCATTCCGCCGATGCCCTGCGGCAGGCGCTGCGGGAAGTGGTCGCCGACAAAACCGGATACCCGGTCGAGATGGTCGATCCGGCAATGGATCTGGAAGCGGATCTGGGGGTCGATTCGATCAAGCGGGTCCAGGTGATCGGCGCATTACAGGAACGGTTTCCGACTCTGCCCAGTCTCGGACCCGAACAACTCGGCACGCTGCGTTCGCTGGATCAGATCGTGGCCGAGCTGACCGGGGGTGATGTCCACCCAAAAGCTGAGGCCGCGGCCGAAACGCCGCGGCATGTCGTCGAACTCGTCGGGCTCGCCCCGATCGACCTCGCGGTCGAGCCGTATCGGCCCGCGGGTCGGGCGCTGGTGGTGTGCCTGGACGAGTCCGCCGAAACCGACGTGGAGGCGATCGAGGAAGCGCTGCGCGCGCTCAGCTGGACGGTGCGGCGGGTCGAACCCGGCGACGACACCGGTGCCGCCGACCTGTGCGTGGTCGTCGCGGGTGTCGCCATGGAGTGGGCGCAGGCCGAGCGGATCCTGACCGAGACGATCCTGGTCACCGGCCGCGTGGTGCCCGCCCTGCGCGGTGCGACCGGACGCGCCGGGTTCGTGACGGTCACCCGGCTCGACGGTCATCTGGGCCTGCGCGGGGACGCCGACCCGGTCCACGCCCTGCTCGGCGGACTCGGCGGCGTCGTGAAAACCCTTGCCGCCGAGGAACCCACACTGTTCTGCCGCGCGCTCGACATCGCGCCGGCGGCGACTCCGGCGCGGGTGGCGCAGATCGTGCTCGAGGAGCTGTGCGACGCCGCGATCGACACCATCGAGGTCGGCGTCGACGCCTCGGGCCTGCGCCGCACACCGGTGCCGAGCAGGCACAAGCCCGCCGTCGTCACCGAGAGCGTCAGCACCGCAACGGGTTTCGGGCCGACGCTGCTCACCGAGGACGATCTGCTGCTGGTGACCGGCGGAGCCAGGGGAGTGACGGCGACCTGCGTCCTCACGCTCGCCCGGCACAGCGCGGCGCGCTTCCTGCTGCTCGGCCGCACCACGCTCGGTGCGGAGCCCGCCTGGGCGGCCGGTGTCCCCGACACCGACCTCAAGCCCGCCGCGGTGCGCGCGCTGGCGGAAACCGGCGTGCGGCCCAAGGACATCGAGCGGGCATGCGCTGACATCCGCGCCGTCCGCGAGATCCGCTCGACCCTGGCGACGCTCGGCGACCGCGCCGACTACCTGGCCGTCGACGCCACCGACGCGACGGCACTCGCCGAGGCCGTCGCGCCTTGGCGCGACCGGATCACCGGTGTCGTCCACGGCGCCGGGGTCCTGGCGGACTCGATGATCCCCGACAAGACCGCCGACTCGATCGCTCGCGTGTTGCGTCCGAAGCTCGGTGGTCTGGCTGCCGTCCTCGCCGCGGTCGGCGAGCCGAAGGACCTGGTCTTGTTCACCTCTGTGGCGGGTCTGTTCGGCAATGCGGGCCAGGCGGATTACGCCGCCGCCAACGAGGCACTGTGCCGGTTCGCGGTGAGCTGGCGGCGCAGGCATCCCGGGCACCGCGTCACTGCGATCGACTGGGGCGCCTGGGACGGCGGCATGGTGACCGCCGACCTGCGCGAGCACTTCCGGGCGCGCGGCATCCCGCTGCTGGCCCCGGCTGCGGGCGCGGCCGCCTTCACCACCCAGTTCACCGAGGACCGCCGGCCCGAGCCGATCCTGCTGGTCGGCGCCGCCACCGCCCTGTCGACCGGCGAACACGTGCCCGCCACGGTACGGGCCCGTCGCGACATCGCGGGCTTGGTCGACGAACCCGTGATCGAGGCACACCGCATCGGTGACCACATCGTGCTGCCCGCCACCTTCGGCCTCGGCGCGATGATCCACCTCGCCGAGCGAACCAGGCCGGGCCGCACCGTGGTCGGCGTCCGTGACTACCAGGTGCTCAAGGGGCTCGTCTTCGATCACCCGGTCACCGCGCTGGAGATCGAGCTCGTCCCGATCGACGACCTCGACGGCCGTACGGCGGTGCGCGCCACCGTCTTCGACGACAAGCTCGCCCACTTCCGGGCGACCCTAATGCTGGCCGCGAACCCGGACGGCGGTGCCAGGCAAACGATTCCCGCCGGACCGGGCACCCCCGCTGACCGGATCTACCGCGACGCCATCCAGTTCCACGGTCCCGCGCTGCAGGGTCTGCGCGCGATCCGTGCCGAGAGCGACAGCGCGATCGTCCTGGATTGCCACCTGCCCACCGACCCCGTCGCCGCGGGCGCCTACGCGGGCCACCTGCACGACCCGGTCGCCGCCGACCTGATCCTGCAGGGCCCGCCCGTCCTCGGTCACCGACTGCTCGGCACGGCCTGCCTGCCCCTCGGCGTCGGCCGCATCGACTACCACCACCCGCTTCCGGCCACCGAACCGTTCGTCCTGGTGGTCGACAACCCACGCGCGAGCAGACTCGAAGCCCGCATCGACGCCACCGCACTGTCCACCGACGGCACAGTGCTGCAACGCTTCTCGGACGTCACCGTCCTCACGACGCCCGACCTGACGGACAAGTTCCAGACCTCGGTGAGGAAGTGGACCCGATGACAGCCCTCGACTTCGACGGCATCGCCTTCGACCCGACCGGCGCGCCCCCCGCCCAACCCGCCCTGACGGCGCCGCAGCACACCGCACCACCCGCCCGAACAGCGCCCGACTCCGCACCTGCCCGACCGGCGCCCGACTCCGCGCCCCACCGGCCTGCCCCCGAATCCGCGAGCCGGACGACTGACCCCGCCTCGGCAGTGGAGCCCGCCTCGGCAGTGCAGCCCGCCGGGCACGCGATTGTGCCCGATGGGCGCGCAGTGGAATTCACTCGGCAGACGCGGGATGGCGACCAATTCGCAGGGCAACGTGCCACACATGTGGGAGCGCCCGCGACTGCTGAGGCGAGTGAGGGGAGCGCCGCCGCACCTCGCGCCGCCATCGCCGAACTCCGCACCGGCGTCGTCACCGCCCACCGCGCCGCCCTCGCCGCGCAAGTCGCCCTACAGCGTGCGCTGTGGAAGCGGGCGGTGGGAACGCCCCTGTCCAGCAATGCCGTTCGAGTCCGCGCGACGGCCTCCATCGCCGTTCGGGAGGACCATGGCACGGCACCGGTGGGCGTCACGGCACCGGTCGGCGATCGAGCATCCCGTGCGTTCGTCGCCGCCAGGGAGGGCGCGTTCAAGCCACTGGCTCGCACCACGCGCACCGAGTTGGACCGCGCGGCCCTCGAGTCGCTCACCGCGGGCGCGGTCGCGGAGGTGTTCGGGCCGGCCTATCGGCGCGACGGCGTCGAGGTCGTGGCCCGGCTGGCAGGTGGAGAACCGTTGGCGCTCATCTCGATCGAGGCGATCGAGCTCTACGGCGGTACGGGTGACGGCCGGGTCGTCGCCCGGTACGACGGCGCGCCCGACGCCGCCGCCCGTCAGGCTGCCGAGGTGTTCGCGCTGTTCACCGGCATGCACCTGTGCCTGTCGGGGAGCACATTGACCGCGGCAACCGAGCCACTTCGAGCGCCGAGCTCTCCTGCGCGTCCCGTGGGCCAGGGGTGCTCGACCGGTTCTGCTGTCGCCGGACGCGTCGCGGCCCACCGCACCTTGGAGCTCATCGTGAGCGCCCTGGATCTCGTACCCCGCCCGCACATCACGGGCACGGCGAGTTTCTCCGCAGGGGAGCCCGGTCTGTCCGTCGAGGTCACCGTCACCGAGGCACCCGGCGCGGGCGTCGGTCCCGGCGAGGCCGTTCCGAACTTGCTGCTCAACGAATTCCATATGGCCCACCTGGCCCGCGGCGACCAGGCGATCGCCATGGGCCCCGAGTTCTCGGAGTACACCGGGGTCCGCGCGACCCGACTGCCTACCGGCGGCCTGCTGCTGGTTGACCGCGTGCGCGAATTCGACGGTGCGCGAGGCACTCTCGACCACGCCGCGTACACCACCGAATACGACTCGCCCGCCGACTCCTGGTATTACGCCGACACCGCCAACGAATCCATGCCGCATTTCGTGTACATGGAGACCTCGCTGCAGGCGGCCCTGCTCATGGGCTACTACGCGGGACCGACGCTGACCCAGCCCGGTACAACTCTCAGCCTGCGCAATCTCGGCGGCACGGCGACGGTCCTGCGGCAGGTCGACCTGCGCGACCGCACCATCGAACAGTCCTCGCGGCTGCTGTCGACGACGATCCTGCCCGGCTCCTCCCTGCAGACCTTCGACTACACGCTCAGCGTCGACGGCACGCCGTTCTACACCGGCGAGACCATGTTCGGCTACTTCAGCGACGAGGCCCTCGCCAACCAGACCGGGCTCGACGCCGGGCGCCCCGCACCGTCCTGGCTGGACGAGAACCCCACCGCCGAGGTTCGGACGATCGACGTGGCCGCCCGCCGCGCCGATCCGATCGCGCCCCTGTGCTCGCGCCGCACCCTGGCCCTCATCGATCAGGTCGACGTGGTGGACGGCGGCGGGAAACACGGTGCGGGATACCTGCATTCGCTGCGGCCCATCGACCCGGCCGACTGGTTCTTCGCCCGCCACTTCCACCTCGACCCGGTTATCCCCGGTTCACTCGGTGTCGAATCGGTGATCCACGCCGTCCAGGAATGGCTGCTGGACGCGGGTCACGCCGCGGACATGGCCGACCCGGTATTCCGCATCCCCGCCGACATTCCCTTCAGCTGGCGCTACCGCGGCCAGTTCCTGCCCACCGACGGCACCGTGGAACTCGAAGCCCACGTCAAGACGCTGCATCGCGGACTACACGGGGTGACGGCGGTGGTGGACGGCTCGCTGTGGAAGCCGGGGCTGCGCATCTACGAAGTGACCGACCTGGCCGTCGAACTCGTCGATCGGAGAGCGTGATGACCACGATGCGCACCGTGGCGGTCGCCACGACCACCGAGGCCATCACGGCCCTGCTGCTCGACCTGGACTCGCCGGTCTGGATCGTCCGCGCCGACGGACAGGTCGGCGCCACCGCCGACCAGACCGTCGCCGCGCGTGCCGAGGTGCTCGCCGCGGTCGGCCCGCTCCCGCCGGAACGTCTCGGCGACAGCGCGTTCCGCACAGCTCACGGCGTCCGCGCGGCCTACGCCGCGGGCGCGATGGCCAACGGCATCGCCTCGCCCGCCCTGGTGAAAGCCATGGCGCGGCACGGGTACCTGGCCGCCTACGGCGCCGCGGGTGTCGCGCCTGCCACGGTCGACGCGGCACTGGGCGAGCTCGCCGCCGACCTGGGCGCACAGCCGTTCGCCTGCAACCTCATCCACAGTCCGAGCGAACCCGCCCTGGAACGTGCGATCGTCGACGCCTGCCTGCGGCACGGTGTCCGCTGCGTGGAGGCGTCCGCGTTCATGGACCTGACCGCCGAGGTCGTGCGCTATCGAGCCCTCGGCCTCCGCGTCGACCAGCGCGGCGACATCGAGATCGGGCACCGGGTGATCGCCAAGGTCTCCCGGGTCGAAGTCGCCGAACTGTTCCTGCGTCCGGCCCCGGCCCGGCTGCTGCGCGAGCTCGTGGCGGCGGGCCGGATCACCGCCGAGCAGGCCCGTCTCGCCGAGCAGGTGCCGATGGCCGACGACATCACCGCCGAAGCCGACTCCGGCGGCCACACCGACCGCAGGCCGTTGACGGTGCTGTTGCCGGAACTGATCGCGGCCCGGGATCGCCTGGCCGCCACGGTGTCCGGCGCCGATCGCGTCCGGATCGGCGCCGCCGGTGGACTCGGCACCCCCGACGCCGTCGCGGCTGCCTTCGGACTCGGCGCGGCCTACGTGGTGACCGGGTCGGTCAACCAGTCGGCCGTCGAGGCGGCGCAGTGCGGTGCCACCAAGACTCTGCTGGCGCGCGCCGAGTTCGCCGACTGTGCCATGTCGCCCTCGTCGGACATGTTCGAACTCGGGGTGCAGGTGCAGGTGCTGCGCCGGGGCACGATGTTCGCGGCCCGCGCGCAGAAGCTCTACGACACCTACCGCGCCTACCCAGGGCTCGACGCGCTGCCGACCGCGCTGCGCGCCGAGCTGGAAGCCACCCTGTTCCGCAGGCCGCTCGACGAGGTGTGGCAAGAGTGCGTCCGGTACTTCACCGAGCGCGACCCGGCCCAGCTGGCCGGCGCGGAACGGGATCCGAAAGCCGAGATGGCGTTGGTGTTCCGCTGGTATCTCGGCCTGTCCTCGGGCTGGAGCATCCGCGGCGACGCCGACCGGGTCACCGACTACCAGATCTGGTGCGGCCCCGCGATGGGCGCCTTCAATACCTGGACGGCCGGAACCCATCTCGCCGCCCCGGAGAACCGCGCCGTCGCCGAGATCGCGGGCCAGCTCCTGTTCGGCGCCGCCTACCACACCCGCGTCGCCCAGCTGCGCACCGCGGGTGTGCGGCTGCCCGCCGCCTGCGCCCGTTACATCCCACGCCCGCTGGAGGACCGATGACCGTCGTCGACACCACCGCGACCACCGGCACGGCCTGGATGCTGTGCCCGGCCTGCGACACGATGATCTACCGCAAACGCTACGAGCGGGCGAGCCGGGTGTGCCCCGAATGCGACGCCCACGGCATGCTCACCGCCGACCAGCGCGTCGACCAGCTCCTCGACGCCGACTCGGCCAGTCCGATCGCGACCGCGGCGACTGTCACCGACCCGCTCGGCTTCACCGACACCCGCGCCTACCTCGAACGGATCAGGCAGGCGCGCGAGAGCATCGAGCTGTCCGACGCGATCCGCTGCGTGCGCGGCACCGTCGACGGCACACCGATCGTGCTGGCGGTCATGGATTTCCGCTTCCTCGGCGGCAGTCTCGGCAGTGCCGTCGGCGAGGCGGTGACCGCGGCGGCGGAAGCGGCGCTGGCCGACCGGGTGCCGCTGGTGCTCGTGACCGCCTCCGGCGGGGCGCGGATGCAGGAGGGCATCGTCGCGCTCATGCAGATGGCCAAGACCAGCCGGGCGCTGCGCCGCCTCGACGACGCGGGCGTGCTGACCGTCTCCATCATCACCGATCCCACCTACGGCGGTGTCGCGGCGTCGTTCGCCACCGCCACCGACATCATCGTCGCCGAACCCGGTGCGCGACTCGGCTTCGCGGGGCCGCGGGTGATCCAGCAGACCATCGGCCAGACCCTGCCCGAGGGCTTCCAGACCGCGGAATTCCTGCTCGAGCACGGCATCGTCGACATGATCTGCCACCGCTGGGCGCTGCGCACCCGGCTCGCCCGCCTGGTCGCGACAACCGATCCGCCACCGCGCCGCACCGACCCCGGTGACGCCGATGCCGTGATCACCGACCCCGCCGCCCTCACCGTCGCCGAATCCTGGGATCGCGTGCGCGCGGCCCGCAGGCTCGGCAGGCCGACCACCCTGGACTATCTCGCCGGTGCCTTCGACGATTTCGTCGAACTGCACGGCGACCGCATGTCGGCCGACTGCCCCGCCATGATCGCGGGCCTGGCCCGCCTCGACGACCTGCCGGTGGTGGTGCTCGGCACCCAGAAGGGCCACACCGGGCCCGAACTCACCGAACGCAACTACGGGATGCCCACCCCGGCGGGCTATCGCAAGGCCGTCCGTGTGCTGCGCCTGGCCGCCAAGCTCGGCAGGCCGGTCGTCACGCTGGTCGACACGGCGGGCGCCTATCCCGGCATCGAGGCCGAGGAACAGGGCCAGGCGGTGGCCATCGCCGAATCACTGAAACTGCTGGCCGGACTGCCCGTGCCGGTGGTCACCGTGATCACCGGGGAAGGTGGCAGCGGCGGCGCGCTCGCGCTCGCCTTGGCCGATCGGGTCCTGGTGTGCGAGAACGCCATCTACTCGGTGATCAGCCCCGAGGGCTGCGCGGCCATCCTGTGGAAGGACCCGGCCGCCGCGCCCCGTGCCGCCGCCGCCCTGCGGGTGGACGCGGCCGCGCTGCTCGAGCTCGGCATCGCCGACGCGGTCGTCCCCGAACCGGCCGGTGGCGCCGACCGCGATCCCGTCGGCGCGGCGGCGCTGCTGCGGCGGGCGGTGCGCCTAGCCGTCCACGAGCTGGCGGCGTGCCCGAGCACCGACCTGGTTGCCCAGCGGCACAATCGTTTCCGCGCCTACGGCCTGGACCGCGACCTCCCGGAGACCTCGTGGTCGGCTTCCTGATCCGCCATCCGTTGACCGCTTTGCGACAGAGCTTGTGGAGCACCGACCAACCCGCACACCAAGATTCAGGAGCAGAACCGATGACCGAGTCCGTGACCAACGACCCTCCCGTGCGGGCCGTGAGCCCGACCGAAGCGGACCACAGCCTCGCGGTGCTCAGCCGCCACGCCGTGACGGTGGGCGCCATCGGGTCCGCACCGACCTCGGTGACGGTCGCCAACGGTCCGGTGTCCCTGCGCATCACCTGGGGAGAGCGGCCCGCGGCGACCGCCGGCGAGGGTGATCCGGCGGGACAGCTGGTTCTCGTCCCGACCGAACCCGTCGACGGGGGCGCAGCACGGGGGGACAGGCCCGCCGACAACGGCGCCGCATCGACGTTCCCGCTCACCGCCGAGACCGTCGGCGTGTTCTATCGAGCGCCGGAACCCGGTGCCGCGCCGTTCGTTGCGGTGGGCGACCCCGTCCGCGCCGGCCAGCAGGTGGGCATCATCGAGGCGATGAAGCTGATGATCCCGGTCACCGCGACCCGCGAGGGTGTGGTGGCGGAGATCCTCGTCGACAACGGTGACGCCGTGGAGCACGGCCAGGTCCTGATCGTGTTCGAGGCGCTGCGATGACCCGCCCCTTCGGCAAGGTCCTGATCGCCAACCGCGGGGAGATCGCGGTACGGGTCATCCGTACCTGCCGCGAGCTGGGCATCGCCACCGTGGCGGTGCACTCGGCCGCGGACCGTGACTCCGCGGCGGTGCGTCTGGCCGACGAACACGTCCAGATCGGTCCGGCCCCGGCCAAGCGCAGCTACCTGTCGATCCCCGCGATCATCGAGGCGGCCCGCGCGACCGGCGCCGACGCGATCCATCCCGGCTACGGATTCCTCTCGGAGGACCCGGATTTCGCCGAGGTGTGTCAGGCGGAGGGCTTCGTGTTCGTCGGCGCACCGTCGACGGTCATGTCCCGGCTCGGTGACAAGTCGACCGCCCGTGCGCTGATGGCCGACGCGGGCCTGCCCCTGCTGCCCGGCAGCCGCGACGCCATCGACGATCCCGACGCGGCGCGCGCCCTGGCCGACGAGATCGGCTACCCGGTGATCATCAAAGCCGTCGCCGGCGGTGGTGGCCGCGGGATGCGGGTCGTGCGCGACGGCGACGAGTTCGCCACGGCCTGGCAGCACACCAGGGCCGCGGCCGCCGCGGTCTTCGGCGACGGCAGGCTCTATGTCGAGCGCTACCTGGAATCGGCCAGGCACGTGGAGGTGCAGATCCTCGCCGACACCCATGGCACCGTCCGTCACCTGGGTCTGCGTGACTGTTCGCTGCAGCGCAGGCATCAGAAGCTGGTCGAGGAATCGCCGGCGCCGGGCCTGTCGCCTGAACTCGCCGAACGCATCGGCGCCGCGGCCGTCCGCGGCTGCGAGGCAGCCGGTTACGTCGGGGCGGGCACCGTGGAGTTCCTGCTCGCACCCGACGGCCGGTTCTACTTCATGGAGGTCAACTGCCGCCTCCAGGTCGAGCACCCCGTCACCGAGATGGTCACCGGCGTCGACCTGGTCGCGGAGCAGCTGCGCATCGCCGCGGGCGAGCCGCTGACCCTCGGCGAGCGCGCGCCGCACGGTGTCGCCATCGAATGCCGCCTCAATGCCGAAGACCCGGAACGCGCGTTCGCGCCCGCCCCCGGCACGCTCGTCGAGTGCGTACTCCCCGCCGGTCCCTTCGTCCGCGTGGACACCCATGTGGCACCGGGCTATGCCATTCCGCCACATTACGATTCGCTGCTCGCCAAGGTCATCGTCTGGGCGCCGGATCGGCCGACAGCCATCGCCCGCATGCGCCGCGCGCTCGCCGAGACCACGATCGCCGGCCCCGGCGTGGCCACCACCACCGACTTCCTCCACGACATCCTCGACCACCCCGCCTTCCGGGCCGCCACCCACGACACGGCCCTCATCGGCGCCCTGAACGCTCCGTCCGCCGTGCACTGAGCATTGCCGCGCACCGGCCGGACGGGTCTGACCCAACCGGCCGTGTTCCGGCTGGTCTGGGCGGACGTCGTTCAGGCTTTGCCCGGGGAAGTCAGGATCGGGGACGAACCTGAGCCGCACATACTTCCGATACCCCGCGCGCGGCGGCCGCCGCCATGGCAGCTCTTGCTGGAGGAGCCAGGCAGCGGCC